>JAFAXZ010000169.1 GCA_019240665.1 Pseudonocardiales bacterium
GTCGTCGTCTCCTTGCCCGGTCTGCACGAGCGTCTCGACGTTGGAGCCGTCGAGGTCGCAGCGCATGATGCGCATCCCCTCGCGATCGCCCCAGTACAGCTTCAGGTTCACGGCCTCGAAATGCAGCTGCTTGGGGGTGTAGGTGCCGCCGGGGGGCACGATCGTCGTCCGGTTGCTTCCATCCAGCTCCACGCGTTCGATCGAGCCGTCGTTGACCGGCGGGATCCCCATGTTGGTCCAGTAGAGGTGCCCAGCTGCGACGTCGACGGCGACCCCGTCGGGGACCCTGCATCCGGTGACGATGACCTTCTTGTCGGAGCCATCAGGGTTCACCGAGAACACGCGACCGCCACCGCTGGCCTCGAGCACGAATAATCTTTCTTGCCGCTGTGTCACTGTCGCTCCTTTCGCGCCGAAGAGCAGGCACCACGCGCTGTCGTGGGGACAATAGGTGTCGCCTTACGTGGACTGACTGGCTGCGGCGATCGGTGGGCCAGATGCCGCATACTTGGCGCGCACCGTGAGCAGGCCGAGCAGCATCGCGTCGCGTTGGGCGGCCAGCTCCTCGATCGAGTGGCCGTCCGCTTCTTCCAGGACACCGTGGACGATCTTCTCCTGGAGGTCGGGGGTGAGCTGTGGGTTGCCCAGTGCCGGCCACAAGGAGGCGGCCATCGGCGGCATGAGGGTGTCCATGAAATGCCGGATGCCGCCCTCGCCTCCCCCCAGATGCCACAACAGATTGGGTCCCATGACACCCCACCGCAGCCCCGGACCCCAGGACACCGCATCGTCGGCATCCGCGACATCCAGCACTCCCTGCTCGATCAGGTAGACGACCTCGCGATACAACGCGGCCTGCAGACGGTTGGCGACGTGCCCGGGAAGCTCCTTCTTGAGATGAATCGGTTTCTTGCCGATCGCGGCGTAGAACGACATCGCGTCGTGGATCGTCTCCAGGGCAGTCTTCCTCCCACCGACCACCTCGACCAACGGGATGAGGTGCGGCGGGTTGAAGGGATGGCCGATGACGGTTCGCTCCGGATGCCGACACTTGGCCTGCATGACGCTCATCGTGATACCCGACGAGCTCGATGCGATGATCGCCTCCGGCGGCGTCGCGTCGTCGATGTCAGCGAACAGCTTGACCTTGAGCTCCGGGCGCTCCGGCGCGTTTTCCTGCACGAAATCAGCGTCCGCAACGGCCTGCCGCATCTCGGTGGTGAACCGCAGGCGATCGGGTGAGGCTCCGGGCGAGAGCCCGAGCGTGGCTGCCCCGTCCCATGCTGCAGCTACGTACGAGCGCAGAGCAGCCTCCGCATCGGGGGCCGGGTCGGTTGCCGTGACCTCAAAGCCCCGAGCGAGATAGTGCGTCGCCCAACTCGCACCGATGGTGCCGGTGCCGACGATCGCCACACGATGAACGGGTTTGTGCGAAGACATGACTGGTCACTCCTCCTGGGAGGTGGGTATCAGCGGCCGTGCCAGACGGGTGCGCGTTTCTCGGCGAACGCCCGCGCGCCTTCGCGCGCGTCCTCGCTCGACACCAGCCCGGACGTGAGCTCGTCCTGGCGCTGGAACGCGTCGCTTTCGTCCAGGCCCTGCGTGGCGCGCAGGACCTCCTTGACGGCCGCCAACGCTAGCGGTGCGTTTCTGGCGAGGCGCCCTGCCAGCTCGTGCGCCCCCTCCAACGCGGCGCCCGGGGCGGTCAGCTCATTGACCAGCCCGTACTGTTTGGCTTCGGCGGCGGGTAGCAGCTCGCCGGTGAGCAGTAGTCGGACGGCGAGGTGGTAGGGGAGTCGGTGCGGTAGCCGGACCAGGCCTCCCTCCAGCGGGGCGATACCCCAGGTGACTTCGGGACACCCGAACTGGGCATCCTGCGCCGCGACGATCAGGTCGCAGGCCAGCACCAGCTCGAAGCCGCCGCCCAGGGCCCAGCCCTCGACCGCGGCGATCAACGGCTTGCGCACCACCGCGCGGGTCAGCCCACCGAATCCCCGACCGGGCAGCACCGGCAGCTCGCCGGTGGCGAAGGCCTTCAGGTCCATGCCCGCGCTGAAGGTCCCGCCTGCGCCGGTGAGCACGCCCACCGACAGCGCCGGGTCGGCATCGAGCAGGTCCACCGCTGACGCGAGCTGCAGCGCGACTTCGTGGTTGACCGCGTTCTTCTGCGCCGGGCGGTTGATCGTGATCGTCAGCACGCCCTCGCGGCGCTCATGCAGCACTAAGTTGGTCGCTTCGGTCGCCGTGCTCATCGCGCTTCCTCCCGTTCCGTCGCGCCGGGAATCGCTCCCGCGGCACGAAGTTCTTCGATCTCCTCAGCGCTGAACCCCAGATCAGCGAGGATCTCGTCGTTGTGCTCGCCGAGCTCCGGGGCTCGCTTCGCCGGCACCTTCGACACCCCTCGGAGGTTGATCGGGCTGTTGACGGTGTATTCCAGCCCGCTGACTCCCTCTAAGGGCACGACGATGTCGTTGGCGCGCAGCTGCGGATCCGTCGCGGTCTCCTCGGGGGTCTGAATGACGCTGTAGGTGATGCGCTCCCGGTCGAGA
>JAFAXZ010000181.1 GCA_019240665.1 Pseudonocardiales bacterium
ACCCCCGGGCGCAGCAGCCTTGGGACGTCACGGGCTACCAGATCCCCGGCGGCGCTCTGTCTACTGCTTCAGGGTCTACTGCTTTAGGGTCCACTGCTGGGGTAGCCACGACGGCGTTGGCGCAGCTGCTGCCCGCGTTCCCGGCCACGCTGCGCAAGCAGCTCAAGGGCGCGCCAATGCCAGCCCCGCATCACATCCTGTGCGCGGCGGTGGAGGGCTCCCAGGTGGACGTGGACACCGCGCTGCTGATCGAAAGCCGCTACTTCATGGATCTGATCACCGGTCAGGTCGCCAAGAACATGATCAAGGCGTTTTACTTCGACCTGCGACACATCAACTCCGGCGGCAGCCGGCCCGACGGGTATCCGCGGCGTACCTTCCACAAGGTCGGGGTGCTCGGTGCCGGGATGATGGGCGCCGGCATTGCCTACTCCTGCGCCCGCGCAGGTATGGACGTCGTGCTCAAGGACGTGGATCTCGCGGTGGCCGAGAGGGGCAAGAGCTATTCCACCGGACTGCTGGACAAGGCGGTGGCTCGGGGTAGGTCCACTGCCGAGCAGCGCGATGAGCTCCTGGCTCGGATCACCCCGACCGCCGACGCGGGCGACCTGGTGGGCTGTGACCTGGTGATCGAGGCGGTGTTCGAGAACCCGGCGCTGAAAATGACGGTTCTCGCTGAGGCCGTCGACGTGGTCGATCCCGATGCCTTGCTGTGCTCGAACACCTCGACGCTGCCGATCACCGAACTCGCGTCGGCGCTGAGGCGCCCGGCCGACTTCCTCGGCCTGCACTTCTTCTCCCCAGTCGACAAGATGCCGCTGGTGGAGATCGTCCGTGGGCAGCAGACCTCGGACGCCGCGCTGGCCGCCGCCGTGGACGTGGTACAGCAGATCCGCAAGACCCCGATCGTCGTCAACGACAGCCGCGGCTTTTTCACCAGCCGGGTCATCGGCACCTTCATCAACGAGGGCGTGGCCATGCTCGCCGAGGGCGCTGCGCCGGCGTCCATCGAGCAGGCCAGCTCCCAGGCCGGCTACCCGGTACCGGTGTTGCAACTGGTTGACGAGTTGACCCTGACGCTGACGCGCAAGATCCGTGAGGAGACCAGACGTGGCGTCGAGGCGGCGGGGGGCACCTGGACCCCGCACCCGGCCGACGCGATCGTGGAGGCGATGGTGCTGGACTTTCAGCGTCCGGGGCGTTCCGGCGGTGCCGGGTTCTACGAGTACGAGGCTGGCAAGCGCACCCGGCTGTGGCCTGGCCTGGTCGAGCACTTCGGCCGCTGCCACCCGGATGCGATCCCGGCTGAGGCGATCCCCTTTGCGGACATGAAGGAACGGATGCTGTTCGTCGAGGCGCTGGAGACGGTGAAATGCCTCGACGAGGGTGTCATCACCTCGGTGCCGGACGCCAACATCGGCTCGATCATGGGCATCGGGTTCCCACCGTGGACCGGAGGCGTGGTGCAGTTCATGAACGGCTATCCCGGTGGCTTGACCGGCTTCGTAGCCCGCGCCAAGGAGCTGGCCGACCGCTACGGCGACCGGTTCGCCCCGCCCCCCACATTGATCGCCAAGGCCGACGCCGGAGAGTCCTTCGACTAAGCTACTGGCTACTACGACATCGCTAGCTACCACGACATCGCTAGCGGGCAAGTGCCAGGGCGTAGTCGGGCCACCAGCGTCCGGCGGCGGGCTCACCGGGACGGCAGCTGCCATCGGAGTCGCCCGGTCCCTTGATCCACAGGAAGGCGTCCACGTCGTGGCGGCCGGTCTGTGTGGTCGGTGGCTGTCCGAGGGCGCGTCCCGGCGGGTTGCACCAGCTGGGGGCACCGTTGACCTGGGGATCCGGATAGCGGCCTGCACCGTTGCGACTGGTGTCGATGACGAAGTGGGCCCCGCCCAGCGCGCTGGCCACGGCACGGCCGTAGGCCACCGTGGCGTCGGTGGTGTTGAAGTTGGCCACGTTCAGCGCGAAGCCTGTTGCCTCCCGGCCGCCGGCCCGCTGCAGTGCGTCGGCGACCGCGGTGGTGTCGGTGATCCAGCTGGGATTCCCGGCATCGAGATACACGGTGGTCTTGGGCTTGGCGCGGAGGGTCCTGACAGACTCCCGCAGCAGCGCGTAACGCTCCTGCTCCTGCGCGCCGCTCAGGCAGTCCCCCGCGATCATATGGGACACGGCGTCCGGCTCAAGAATGACGACGGCGCGGCCATCGCCCAGGCCCCGGATCAGGTTGGCCATCCAGGTGCGGTAGGTCGCGGCATCCGGCGCACCACCGGCCGAGTACTTGCCGCAGTCCCGACCCGGGATGTTGTAGGCCACCAGGATCGGAGTCGTCTGCTGCGCCGCCGCCGCTGCCATCCGGTCCCGCACCTGTTGTTCGACGGCCACCGGGTCGCCGGTGACCCAGAGCGCGATCGGCTCCTCGGCGATCCGGCGCAAGGCCTCGGCGTCCGCCACCCGTCCAGCGCGCTCCCACTGCCTGATCTGGTTGGCTGCTGGCGAGGTCGGGTCCACGTAGAACCGCAGGCCGCGGAGCGGATTCGACGGGTTGGTCGGGGTCTGTCCGGTCCCGCAACTCAGCACGACAAGGCACAGCACCGTCAGCGCGAGCAGGCCCGGCAGCGCGAGCAGGGTCGCCGTGGATCGCTGCTCTGCGCCGGCCTTCATCGTCGGTGCTCCTAGGGCACCTGAACCCAGCGGGCCACCGACGGCGTGCCCGCGCGGTCCGTCACGAACAGCATGTACCACCCGGGGGGCACCAGACCGACTTGGGTCGGGACGGTCAGGGATACCACCGAGCTCACCCGGTTTCTGCTCCGGATGTCGAGGGCGACGGAGCGTTGCTCGACGTCAGTCGTGTGGGTGACTGCGCTCGGCCGGATCAGCTTCGCGGTGGCGATGGCGTCCGGATTGGGCGTGTGGAACTCGGCGGTTGCGCCCCGTGGTAGCACGGTCGGGCCATCGGTGAGCGCCGGTCGGGAGCCGTGGTAAAGGTAGGGCGGCGAGTAGATCTCGATGCGCTGCTCGAAGGTGCCGGGTGTGCTGTTGTCCTGATCTGCGTACAGCGGGTCCGACCCCAGCACGATGACGCGGCCGTCCGGCAGCAGCAACGCCTCACTGTGGTAATCGCGTCCGACTCGTGGCGACGCAGCCTCTCGGAAGGACCCCGTGCCTGCGTCGTAGATCCGTGCGATGTGATTGTCAGAAGCGCCCCGGCCACGGTAATCGCGGGAGCCGCCGGTGGTCAGCACGGTGTCATCAGGGAGGATGACCGCGCTCAGGTAACGGGTCGGCTCGGCCAGATCTGCGCCAGCGGTGAAGCGCGGGTCGGGTTTGCGCAGATCGATGATGTCTGTGCGGGCGGTGGATTGCGCGGACTCGCCAACGCCCCCACCACCCAACAGCATGACGCGTTGGTTCTGCGCGGGCGGCAAGAGGAGCGAGCTGCTCGTCTCCGTCATGTGCGCCTCACGCAGGCCACCAACCGGCCGAAAGGAGTTGTCCTGCAGGTTCCAGATACCTGGCAGCCGCCCATCACCGTCGCTGGGCCCGTATCCGGCGTTGGAACCGGAGTAAAACAGCCGACCATCGGCCAGGAGAAGAAGCGCCGGGTAGGTGGGGAAGTACCGGTGCAGTCCCGGTACTTCGGTCCACTGGTGAGTGCTGCGTTGGTACAGCTCGTTCTGTCCGGTCAGGATCCGCCCGAATTCGTCGAGGCCGGATACCGCGAGCACGTTTCCATCGGCCAGTGGGGCAAGGGTTGGATACCAGCGTGCGTGGTGCATGTCGGCCACCCGCTGATACCGTTCGGTCTGCGGGTCGAACTCGTAGGAAAAAGCGGTGCCCCGGTACTCCTGCTTTTCCATGGTGAGCTTTTCAGCGGTACCGTAGACGTTGTTCGAGACGCCGTCGATGTGATATTGAGTGAAATGGTTGATCACTGATCCTGCGCCCTCGGTGGTGGCCTCGACCCAGGTTTCAGTGCCGGAGCTGTGCACCACGGTCCGGCCATCAGGGTTGGTCATCTTGTGCGCGGGCGGTACCACTGCATCGTCGGTACTGGTGAACACGATACCTGTGGGAGAGACGAACCTCGTGCCCTTCTTCAGGACCACCGGAGGGCCATCGGGCGACTCGTTTCGTACCGCCATGGGCCCGGCCGCGCGCGTGACCTCATCCTGGAGTACCTCATACTTACCTACGCCGCCAGCGACAAGTAACTTGCCATCGGGGAGGAACGCGTGGCCGCCGCAGAACATGTCATCGGGTGTGGGGATGAGCTTGAAATCGTTCGTTTGAGGATTCCAGAGCAGCGTCTTGAAACTTCTGGCTTCAAAGTTCTTGATGTTGTTCCCGGATCCGGCGATGATTAACACTTTTCCGGTGGGTAGCAGGGCGGCGTGGATTCCATTGACCCGGAATTCCGCGGGGACGTCAAGGATGCTCCAGTGACCGAAGGTCGACATATAGTCGAGGCGGGATGTGCGGAAGTCGTCCCACTCCTGCATCACGGTCGCGCCGATCGGGCTCCACGACCCTGCGTTGAGAATGACCATACCAGCCGTCACCAGCACCGTGATGATCCGGTTGCGCCGTCGAAGGAGGCGTTGACGTGGCGTCTCGATCATCATGGTGCTCACGAGGATCGCACGCCTGCGCTGCCGCCCACGCCTGCACTAGTCAGCCGTGCGTCCAACCACATGATGGCCGGAATCAGCGTTACCAACAGCGTCAGGGCCGACCAGGCTTGCATTGCCGGATGCGTGTGATTTCCGAGCCCCGATACCAGTAGTGCGGTTCCGAACAACGTGGCCCACCAGAGATGCAGGCGGAACGTTCCCAACGTGTCGGGGCTTGCTGAATCGCCCTTGGGGGTGACCACGAAATTTGTTCTGCGAAATGTGACGGCACCGAGAAAAGATGCCACGTAGATCGGCGTGGAGAGCAGGGAGATGAACATTCCAGAGACCCCGGAGGAGCCCTGCGCCTCGTGCGGACTGACGTTATGTGGTCGGTTCCAGAAATAGAGGGTGAGTTGCAGGACGGCCGTGTTAGTGTAGAGAATCAACCACGATCCGTAGTCGACTCGGAGACCGGAAATTCCGAAACACAGGTAGAAAACGGCGCTGAGCGCTCCTAGTATCCAGGCGATCGCAGTCGTAGGATAATAAGACATCAGTAGTATGTAGTGCAGTGTCTGGGCGATGGTGAGGCGGTGCCCGCACCGCCAGAAGTTCTTTACCAGGACCTCGTTGGTCCCTCTCGACCAGCGGTACTGCTGCGTGAAGTAATCAGTCCACGTGGAGGGCCCCTCGCCGACCGCGAGCACGTCCGGTGTGTAGACCGACTTCCAGCGCCTGCCGGTTACCGGGTTGCGCGCAGTGTGCAACGCCAGCCCGGTCGCCATATCCTCGGTGACCGAGTCCCGGAACCCGCCGATGTCACGCAGCGCTGTGATGCGCACCGCGTTGTTGGTGCCGACGAGCATCGCGCACCGGTATGCATTGGCGGCCCGCTGCAGCAGACCGTGGAACAGGTACTGCTGACTCTCCGCGGCCCGGGTCACGAAGGACGAATAGTTCCCGTACACTTGTGGCCCGACCACGAACGCGACATCGGGATCACGGAAGTAACCCAGGAGACGCTCGCAGAAATTTTCCTGCGGAACGTGGTCGGGGTCCACTGAGACGAAGAAGTCGTATTTCTCATGGTGCGCCTCAAGCCACGCATTGTAGTTGCCGTGCTTGGTCCTGGCTTTATGCGGACCGCTGGCCTGGTTCCAGCGCGCCACGCCCCGGCGGCTGAAGTGCCGTACTCCCAGCCGCCGGCACATCATTTTTACTGTCTCGTTGTCACCCTCGTCCAGCAGCCATACGTCCAGCGTGCCGCGATGGCGAATGCATCGAGCGGCAGCAAGCGTGCGTTCGACCATGTCCAGCGGTTCTTTCCCTGGCACGATGGTGGTGAGGAACGCGACGCGCGTGCCTGGTTGGGGCTCGACCGGTATGGGATCGCGCGCCAGTGCTGTCGATAGACACAAGGTGGCGATGTTGACCAACCGGAAGAGCTCGATGGTAATGATCGAGGCCACCGGAAAGAAATGCAGTGTGGTCAGCGCCCAGTGGGACTGGCCATCGGGGTAGTGGTCGGAATCACCAGCGAGCCACACGAAGAAGGAGATCCCGAAGCCCAGATCGGCGGCGATGACGGCAGCGGCCAGCAGGCGCGCCCGGTGGGAGCGGAACAGGCTGCGGTACCGGACGCGGTACGCCGCCCATTTTGGTAGATAGGCGAAGCCACCGGCGAGACGACTGTAGGCGGCGTAGTCGGGAACACCAACGGTTGGATCTTCTCGACCTGCTCGGCGAAGATCAGTTGCCTGCGTGGACTCGATTCGGTAATCGATCTCCTCGTCGGCATCGACAGCCGTGCGCCACCCCATTTGATGAAGACTCATTTGGTTAAGGTCCGTTTGATTAAGGTTCAGTGCCATGGCCGGCACAGCCATAACTTCTTTCCCTTCGTTGTGGATCTCCTCACTGAGCGGGTCCGACCGGTCACGGCGCGTCACAGTACCGTGCCCCGCCGGGGGGGTTCCGCGGAACCAGCACGCCGGGCACCGACGAGCGCCTCCGCTGGCGCGCAGCGGATAGCGTGGCGGCGTGAACCAGCCCGGCCAGCCGTGAGGCGGCGGCTGCCGCGCCCGGTTCGCGCCCGGTTCGCGCCCGGCTCGACGTCGCCGGGCAGCGCTCGTTCATCTCGCTGGCCGGGTTCGCCCGCTTCCGGCTGGCTACTGCCGCACCGTCGCGGGATGCTTGAACGGTGACAGTAACCGAAGCACAACGCGCCGAATTGGCTCAGCAACGGGACCGGATCCGGGCCGAGCTGATGCCGGCCAGGCAGGACCGGCCAGCCAGCAGCGCGCGCGGCATCCACCACACCGCGCTGATCTCCTCGGACGTGCGCCGGACCGTCGCGTTTTACCAGGGTCTGCTCGGCTTCCCGCTGATCGACATGTTCGAGAACCGGGACCTGCCCGGCTCCACACACTTCTTCTTCGACGTCGGCAACGGCAACACCGTCGCGTTCTTCGATCTGCCCGGCGTGGACGTCGGTCCGTACGCCGAGGTGCTCGGGGGCCTGCACCACCTGGCCATCTCGATGGAACCGCAGCACTGGCGGGAGATCCGGGACCGAATGGACGCCCAGGGCATCGACTATCTGCTCCAGAGCGGGACGTCGATCTATTTCCGGGACCCCGACGGCGCCCGTGTGGAGTTGATCGCCGAACCGCTCGGCGAGATGTACGGGCGCAGCGTTTTCTGATCCGCCGTTGACCTGCTGGGATACCGCCGGCTGGACCGGATCGAGGACAACTAACGCCGGATGGCGGAGGACCAACACCACATAGCGGAGGATCAACGTCAGCGGTTCGAGCACCTGTCCGCCCAGCTGGCCGAGATCCTCGGCGTGCTCCGTGGCCCCGCGGCCGCCGACCCAGCGCCGGAATCCGAGCGGTCAGCCACCGGCCCCCTGCCGGCGGTTGCCCGGCACGTGGCATGATCCGCGGCCATGCCGGCCGCCACCGACATCATGACCCCGTTGTGGCGCGGTGTGGTGGTGTTGCGGGTCATTACGGCGGCCTTCGCGATCGTGGCGATCATCGTGTATCACGACGGCTTCGTCCGGCCCGGCTTGGGGTGGGCAGTGCTCGCCGGGATCGCGGTGTGGACCGTGGTGATCTGTCTGGCCTACAGCGACGACGTCACCCGCCGGACTTCCGTCGTTGTGATCGACCTGCTGGTGACCCTGGCGCTGATGGGCTCCTCGGCGCTGGTGCTGTCCCCCGAGCAGCTCACTGAGGTCACCCAACGCACCCCGCTGCTCACCACCGTGTGGGCCAGCGGTCCGGTGGTCGCTGCCGCGGTGCAGGGCGGCCGGGTTGCCGGAGCGCTATTCGGTCTCGCTGTCTCGGTGGTCGACATCTGGCTGCGCGGCTTGTTCACCATCGACCTCGCCCGCGACACCCTCCTGCTGGTCGGGACTGGATTTGTGCTCGGGCTGGCGGCGACAGCGGCGCGCCGGGCGACTGAGCAGCTCCGCAGGTCTGCCCGCGCTGAGGCGGCTACCGCGGAACGGGAGCGGCTGGCCCGATCCATCCACGACAGCGTGGTGCAGGTGCTGGCCCGGGTGCGCGCCCGGGGCGGCCAGCTCGACGGGGAGGCCGGTGAGCTGGCCCGGCTGGCCGGGGAACAGGAGATCGCCCTGCGGTGCCTGTTCTCGGCGAAGGCGCCGGACACCACCGGTGAGCAGGACCTGGCCGGCGCGCTGCGGCTGTTGGCCGGCCCCCGGGTCGAGGTCTCGGTGCCCGCGACCGCGGTACCGTTACCCGCCGCCGACGTGGAGGAGCTGGTTGCCGTCGCGCGTGAGGCGCTGGCCAACACTGCCCGGCACGGCGGTCCGGGGGCGAAGTCATGGATCCTGGTGGAGGATCTCGGCACGGAAGTGGCACTCACCATCCGTGACGATGGCCCGGGAGTCGACAACGGGCAACTCGCCGATGCCGAGAGTGCGGGTCGGATGGGAGTGTCGCGCTCAATCCGCGGCCGGGTGGCCGACCTGGGCGGCACGCTGACTCTCGGCACCGGGCCGGGGCGGGGCACTGAATGGGAGGTGCGGCTGGCCCGCATCCAGCAGGACCTCCTGCGGTGACGGCCGGACCATGATTCGGGTCATGGTGGTCGACGACCACCCGATCTGGCGCGCCGGGGTGGCCCGCGACCTTGTCGAGCAGGACTTCGAGGTGGTTGCCACCGCGGCTGACGGTGCGGCGGCACTGCGCATCGTCCCAGCTGTCACCCCGGACGTCGTGCTGATGGACCTGCACTTCGCCTCCGGCGGACCGTCCGGCGCGGAAACCACCCGGCGCATTATCGACACCTGGCCCGATATCCGGGTGCTGGTGCTGTCCGCCTCTGGCGAGCACGCCGACGTGTTGGCGGCGGTCCAGGCGGGCGCCTCGGGGTACCTGATGAAATCGGCGTCGGTGGAGGAGCTGGTCACCGCCGTGCGCCGGACCGCTGAGGGAGACGCGGTGTTCACCGCCGGCTTGGCCGGCTTGTTGCTCGGTGAGTACCGCCGGATGGCGCTGGACCCGCGGACCGACTCGCCGCGGCTGACCGACCGGGAGACCGAGGTGTTGCGCCAGGTGGCCACCGGGTGCACCGCCCGGCAGATCGCCGAAGCGCTGGGAATCAGCCATCGCACGGTGGAGAACCACGTGCAGGCCACGTTGCGCAAACTGCAGCTGCACAACCGCGTCGAGCTCACCCGCTACGCGATCGAGCACGGCCTCATTGACCAGTAGGCGGCCGCGTGTCAGGGTCGCCTGCCAAGCGGTTTCCCTGGGCTGTCGGAAGCCCTAATTCTCTCCGTGACAGCCTGTCACCGGCTCGCATGGGCCGGCTACGGGGGACCGCCGGCCGGGTAGCAGGGGGGGCGAGATGGCACCCGGTCGGCGGTCTGTACGCCAGCGGCCAGGGGGAGTTGCCGCTTGCGCAATCGGTGTACCGGGCACCGGGTCGGCGCCCGGCAACCGTGTGGTCCGGCTGACGTCAGGTGGAGCCGGATCCTACGGCTAGTTCACCGATAGTTCCAGTGTGCGCGATGCGCCTAGCTGCTGACAACCACCGGACCGCCATGACCACCACCCCGGCCCCCGCGGCCGCTCCCGGTACGCTGACACACCCGGCGCAACGGGGAGTACTCGCAGGGACGGTGGGTTAACATGGAGTTCGAGCTTGAGCGGGACGCGTTCGCCGAGGCCATCGCCTGGACGGCGAAGGGCCTGCCGGCCCGTCCGGTCGTCCCGGTGACCGCAGGCGTGGTGCTTGAGGTCACCGAGGGCACGATGATCGTCTCAGGTTTCGACTTCGAGGTGCTCAACCGCATCGAGGTACCTGTCACCGACAAGTCCGCCGGACGGGTGCTGGTGTCAGGCCGGCTGCTCGCTGAGATCGCCCGTGCGCTGCCGCCCAAGGACGTGCGGGTAGCAGTGGAGGGAAACCGGCTGGCGGTACGATGCGGTTCGGTCCGGTTCAACCTGCCGCTGTTGCACATCGAGGACTACCCTGCGGTGCCGGACCTGCCTGCCACCTCGGGCAAGGCACGTGGTGACGTCTTCGCCACCGCCGTCGCGCAGGTCACCGTCGCGGCCAGCCGTGACGAGACCCTACCCATGCTCACCGGGGTGCGCATGGAGATCGGCTCTGAGGCGCTCACCTTGGCCGCCACCGACCGGTACCGCCTCGCTGAGCGGCACATTCCGTGGACACCGACTGGCACGGTGCCCTCCACCGCGGTCATCGTTCCGGCGAAGACACTGGCCGATGTCGCCAAGTCACTGGGTTCGGCCAGCGAGGTGGTGCTGTCGATGGGTGATGCCGACGACGCGGGTTTCCTCGGCTTCTCCGCCGGTGGGCGGCAGACGCTGACCCGGTTGCTGGACGGCGAGTTCGTCAAGTTCGCGTC
>JAFAXZ010000324.1 GCA_019240665.1 Pseudonocardiales bacterium
CAAATTCATCAGCACTGCCGCAGCGACCTGCTTACCCACCACACACGCCTGCTGCGGGTTGTTCTTGAACGCATACGAGTGGTAGGAGATCGAAATGCTCTGGCGTTCCGCCGGTTTGACGTCAATGTCACAGTCAGGAGTGTCGGCGGTCGGTCTCGATACAAGGGTGGGATAGCCGGAAATCACGGTGAGCTCAAAGTATGGACGGCCCCGATCCTGATCGTAGGCAATTTCCAAGGTGGGGTTATTTGTGAATGTGCTGATGATAACCTGCCTCAGAGTCTGTCGTTCCGGTGTAGTGCTAAGCCACTCGCAGTCCACGTTGCCGAGAACGCCATCCTTTTGTCTCGGTGGGAGGTCGAGCCCGAACCCGGCGGCCTGCTGAGAGGTCAGCAAGTCGCACGGTCGCCGGGCCAGGGCTGAGACATCGCGCGGGTTCTTCACCGGCGGAATAGGGCTTGCCGCCTGCGTCGGACTCGATCGGGCAGGCTCCGGGGGCGTGGCCGCGCCGCAACCCACCAGCGCAATCACCGATCCGACCGTGATCAGACTCCCTACCAGACCGCTTCTCATAGGGTCAGCCCGGGACTGGCCTGCGGGATGTTCAGCTCCTCGACCTGGAGGTAGGTCTTCAGATCCTCGCGCAGCTTCTGTGCCAGATCCTCAAGTTGTGTTGCACCGGCGACAAGAGTCGCCTCCAGGTTGTTCGTGCCGGTATCTGACGCCCACTTGCCGATCTGGGCGTCCGCGTTCAGGCTGACCCCATCGGCTCCGGGAGCGGGGATCCTCGTGAGACCCTGCGCCTTTTTCGCCCGGCCTCTGACGAACCTGGCGGCTTCTTCGAGGTCGGCGATGGTTTGCGGGACGCGCTCATAGTTGATCGAGAAGCCCGCAGTCGCGCCGTTGCCGCCGAGCAGAGCGCCCAGCGCTGACCCGTCCAGTACATTGCCGGTATCGCTGGTGGCACCGGACCACTGATTTTCGCTACTCATCGCGTTCCCCTTGACGCATGGTGTGCACGTAAGGGTCAGGAGTCTGCCACACCGGCCAGTAGCTACATTAAGGTAATGGCAGCGCAGATCACTCTGGTGCGGGGCGATATCACCGAGCAGCACGTCGACGCGGTGGTGAACGCTGCTAACAGCTCGCTGCTCGGCGGAGGTGGGGTCGACGGCGCGATCCACCGGCGCGGCGGGCCGGTGATTCTGGCGGAATGCCGGCAACTGCGGGCTGGCCGGTATCCGGGTGGTCTACCCGTCGGCCAGGCGGTCGCCACCAGCGCGGGTGAGCTACCGGCCCGCTGGGTGATCCACACCGTCGGCCCCGTGTATACCGAATCCGAGGACCGCTCCGAGTTGCTTGCTTCCTGCTACCGGGAGTCGCTGTGGGTGGCCGATGAGCTCGGCGCCCAGACCGTCGCCTTCCCCGCGGTGTCCGCCGGCGTCTACGGGTGGCCCCTGGACGACGCCGCCCGCATCGCGCTGGCCACTGTCCAGAACACGCCCACCCGCGTCCGCGAGGCCCGATTCGTGCTGTTCAGCACCGCGGTCCTCGACGCCTTCCACGCTGCGCACCAGAGCACGACCCAGCGGGCGGGAGAGCCGAACACCCAGGGACGGGATGCCGATTCAGCGGTACCTCCTTCGTCGTCCTGATGGAGGTGGTCAACGCCACCTCCTCCCGATCGGATCGAGGAGGTACGCCGGGCAAGGTACGCCGGGCGAGGTATACCGGGCACTGCCTGTTACTGCCACTCGACGTGTCCGACGAACGGCTGCGGTTGTTCTTCACCGACTGCTGCCTGAGTAGCGCGAGGCTACCGGCCTCCAAGCCACGATCGCTGCAGTGCACGCTGAGGCGACCAGTGCTGCGGCCAACGCGGCCACGCCGTATCGGGCGTGAGCCGAACGGAGAGCCCCGGCGGTCGGGGGAAATCGCCGGGGCTCGTCGTGTTCATCGGAACAGTTTCAGGTCGTGTTACAGCGGGAGGATCGTGATCGGAAACATCCGATCAGATGCTGTTGACTACCACCGTCTGCGGCGTTCCCTCCGTTACCGCCCCGCCGCTACCGTCCCGCCGCGCGGCGTCATCAACCGACCGCCCACAGCGACAGGGGGAATCCACTACAGTGGCAGGCCCACCTGACCTGGGAGGAGGCGAGCATGAGCCAGCCGGATCTCAAGCCGCGCAGCCGGGACGTCACCGATGGGCTGGAACGCACCGCAGCCCGGGGCATGTTGCGCGCCGTGGGCATGCG
>JAFAXZ010000328.1 GCA_019240665.1 Pseudonocardiales bacterium
CGGCGGGCTGTTCATCCGGCTGCGGGGACGACTCGGTTGGGCTTTTATGACGGCTTAGCTGGGGTGGCCTATGTGCTGGATCATCTTGGTTACCGGGCCGAGGCACTGACAGTGCTCGACATCTGCGAGACCGAGGTGGACGGGAAGTGGGAGCGACTCGGTCTTGACCTATGCAGTGGGTTGGCGGGCATCGGCTGCAATCTCACGCATTTCGCCGAGATCACCGGTGACACCTCGTTGTGGAACAACGCGTTCCAGGTGGCCGACATTGTCGCGGACCGGTTGGGTGAGGAGAACGCCGTCGGTGATATCAGCGGCGGAGCCCACCCGCGCGCCGGGTTGATGCACGGTGGCGCCGGTATTGCCCTGTTGTTCCTGCGCTTGTACGAACAGGTCGGCCAATCGGTCCTGCTGGACTTGGCGCAGACCGCGCTGCGTCAGGACCTGCGCCGCTGCGTCGTGCGCGAGGACAACGGGAGCATGCAGGTTAACGAGGGCTGGCGGACAATGCCTTATCTGGCCGAGGGCAGCGTGGGTGTTGGCCTCATCCTTGACCACTACCTGGCCCACCGCCACGACGACCAGTTCGCGGCGGCCGCAGAGGCTATCCGCCGCGCGGCCCAGGCACTGTTCTACATCCAACCTGGACTGTTCCGCGGTAGGGCCGGAATGATCCTGCATCTCAGCCGCAATTATCCCCCCGGTACCGCAGCGCGGCACGGCACGGTTGCGGCGCAGCTTCGCCGCCTGGCCTGGCATACCATCGACTACCAGGGCTATCTGGCTTTTCCCGGCGAGCAACTCCTGCGGCTTTCCCTGGACCTGGCCACCGGCAACGCCGGGGTGCTGCTTGCCCTCGGCACCGCTTTGCATCCCGAGCCGGTGCACCTGCCCTTCCTCGCCGCCCCCATCGGTCCCGGCCGAAGCCGGGCCATCACATCACATCGTGAAGGGAGGTAAAAGACATGACGCTTCTCGACCTGCAGGGCATGGAACAGCCCACGGAGGAGTCACCCGGCCTGGCCGCCCAGTTCGGCGATGGCGGCCCCGGCAACAGCTTCGGAAGCCTGCTCCTCTGCCCGTGATCTAGCACAAAAGGGGATGGTGTTACGGGGCTTGGCGTCCCCGTAACACCTAATCCCCAGTAAACCGTGATCCTGCTCCGGTTAATGACCGGAGCAGGATCACGGACCTGTGGAGGGACTGGACTAGCGTGGAAACAGGATGATCGACGACGGGACCGTGATGGGCGAGCAGGTCCCTTCCCCGGTTCGACGGGCGGCGGACCGGCTGCTCGTCAGGATCGTGCGGCGCGGAGGTATCTGGGCCGGTGTGCTGCTGACCACCTCTGTGATGCTCGCTGCGGCACAGACGGTGCTTCCGGCGGTGCTAGGTGGTGCGGTTGACGCCGCCCTGCACGGCAATCACGTCGCCATCTGGCTGCTCGGCTGTGGCCTGTTGATCGGTGTGCTGCTGATCTGCGACGTTGCCAATGATTTGGCCGCTGGGATGACCACCGCGCGATCGAGTGCGTGGCTGCGCAGGACAATGCTCGACCACATCCTCGCGCTGGGCATACGCACCACGTGGCGATTCGACGTAGGCGACCTCACGGCCCGGCTGGTCGCCAACGCCGCTGACGCCGGACGGGTAGGCCGCCTCGCGATTTGGGTCATCACCGCCCTCATTCCCGCCCTCGGAGGGATCGGCGCCCTCACGCTCATCGACCCCTGGCTCTGCCTGACGTTCCTGGGCGGGGCTCCGGTGCTGCTGGCGGTGGCACGGATCTATATGCGGGACTCCTCAGCGCTGGCCGACCGATACCTGCAGACCCAAGGAGGGATCGCCGGGCGATTAGTCGACGCCCTGGCCGGTGCACGCACCATCGCCGCAGCCCACACGACCGAGCAAGAAAAAGAACGGATACTGGCGCCGCTCCCTGAGCTGCACCGGCATGGCATGGGGATGTGGCGGGTACGAACCCGGATCGCCGCCCAAGAGGCACTGCTGGTGCCGTTACTGCACATCATGGTGCTCGCGGTGGCCGGGTGGGAACTTACCCGGGGCCGAATCAGTCCAGGACAACTGCTGGCCGCCAGCCAGTACGTGAGGCTCGCCGCAGGCCTCAACTCGGCGGTGATGTCGGTATCCTGGCTCGCCCAGGCGAGGGCGGCCGCAGCACGCAACGCAGCGGTCCTGGCTGAACCTGCGGTGCCGCACGGCACGGACAACTTGCCCGCCGGGCGTGGTCGGTTGGAGTTTCGGGGCGTCACCGTCCGTGTCGGCGAGGCATCTGTGTTGGACGGTGTCGACGTCGTCGTGCCAGAAGGTGCCCTGGTCGCGGTGGTGGGCCGGTCAGGAAGCGGGAAGTCTGTGTTGGCCACCCTCGCTGGCCGGCTGCGCGACCCAGATGCGGGTCAGGTGCTGCTGGACGGCGTGGCCCTCCCGCGGCTGACTCGCCGCGCGCTACGCCGTGGCGTGTGCTGCGCCTTCGAGCGGCCGGTGCTGATCGGGGAGACCCTCGCCGACGTGATCGCCTTCGGTCACCACACTCCCGACCTCCACGAGCTGATCACATCGGCCCGCGCAGCCCGCGCCGATGTCTTCATCCGGCGCATGCCAACGGGCTACCAGACGCCGCTGGCCCAGGCCCCGATGTCCGGCGGTGAAATCCAGCGGATGGGCCTGGCGCGGGCGTTCGCCCACCCTGGACGGGTGCTCGTCCTCGACGACGTCGCCGCGAGCCTGGACACCGTCACCGAGCACCACATCCGAGGAGTGCTCACCGGCGCGCTGGCCGACCGAACCCGCCTCGTCGTCGCGCACCGCGTTTCCACAGCAGCCCACGCCGACCTAGTCATTTGGCTTGACAATGGCAAAGTGCGCTCAGTCGCGCCACACCGCCAGTTGTGGAGTGAACCGTGCTATCAGGCCGTGTTCGACCCGGCATTCTCACCGCCAAACGGAATACCTCACGGTGCACCGGCGTGAGCCACCCGAGACCCCGGCACCTCTCAGGCCCCCGGCGCCTCTCAGGCCACTGGCAGGTCCTGCTGACCGTGCTCCGGCAACGACGGGGAATGCTCCTCTGCCTAGCCGGCTGGTCACTCGTGGAGGCCGTGCCGGCCTTGCTGTCTGGACGCCTCGTCGCGGCGGCGATCGACGACGGTTTCCTGGCTGGCCGACCGGCAGCAGGCTTCGGATCACTCGCCATAATGGCCCTGAGTGTGCTCGTCGGCGCGGTGGGTACCCGCCAGACCTTCCTGCGACTCGCGGCAATCGTCGAGCCGTTCCGTAACGAACTCGTCGATCTCGTGGTCACCGGTGTCCTGCACCGATCTACCACCACGGGTCTGCCTTCTGATACTGGTGGGGTCGCACGGCTGACCCATCAAGTGGAAATTGTCCGTGAGTCGTTCGCCAGTGTAATCATGGTGACACAGGGCTTCCTCGTGACCACGGCGAGCGCACTACTTGGACTGGTCACCCTCGCCCCACTTGCCCTCCCTTTCGTGCTGCCCCCGCTGCTGGTCGGGCTCGTGCTCTTCGTAAGCTCGCTGCGCGCGATGGCCGCCAGGCAACGCACCACCATTCTGGCCGACGAGCGCATCGCCGAAACAGTCAGCACGCTGGCCGGCGGGCTCCGCGACATCATCGCCTGCGGCGCAGAAGACCAAATCCGCACAACAGTCGCCCACTCCATCGATGCCCAGGAAAGCGCCAGCATCAAACTTGCCCGAATGACCGCGGTGCGAACCACCGCGCTAGGCATCGGTGCGTGGCTGCCACTGCTCCTCATCCTGCTGGGGACACCGTGGTTGGTCAGTCATGGCGCGACAATCGGCACCGTCCTCGGTGCCCTCACCTACGTATCGCTGGGACTGCAACCAGCCCTGCAAACCCTTATCCGGACTGTCGGCGGCACCGGACTACAGCTGATGGTCACCCTGGGCCGGATCACCGAGGCAGCCCGGCCCCCCGCCACCGCCTCATCAGAGTCACGGCTACCAGAGCAACCGCCGCGACCGACATCCCGTCCCTCCGACCACCTCCTCGAGCTACGGAACGTTACCTTCAGTTACGGCAGACACGCTGAACCCATTATCCGCGACCTCGACCTGTTGCTGGCTGGCGACGACCACCTCGCCGTCGTCGGTCCCAGCGGGGTCGGCAAGTCCACCCTTGCCAGGATCATCGCCGGCCTGCTCCAACCCCAGGCCGGTCAGATACTCCTCGACGGCGTCACACTCTGCGACTGGGAGGTCTCCCACCTCGCCCAACGACGTGTGCTCATCCCGCAGGAAGCCTACGTCTTCACCGGCACCGTCGCAGAGAACCTCAACTACTACCTGCCTAGCCCCCCCACACCCGCTCAACTCGACGAGGCGGTCAACGCCCTCGGCGCCCAAATCCTCCTCGAACACCTCGGTGGCTACCACGCCAACCTACATCCCGCTGACCTCTCCGCCGGCGAACGCCAACTCCTCACCCTCATCCGGGCCTACCTCTCACCCGCACATCTAGTGATCCTCGACGAAGCCACCTGCCACCTGGATCCCGCCGCCGAGGCACAAGCAGAACTCGCATTCACCAACCGCCCAGGCGCCCTCCTCGTCATCGCCCACCGAACCAGCTCAGCATTACGCGCCCGAAAAATCCTCGTCTTAGATGGTGACCACGCACACCTCGGCAGCCACCAAGAACTGCTGACCCACTCACCGCTCTACCGCGACCTCGTGGGCCACTGGCAGACCACTGACCTCCAGAATCTCGCCTCGACCACATAACACACCCCAGTCCCCTCGGCTCCACCCCTGAGCCCACCTGCGGCAGTGCGGCAGGTTCCTGTCTCTGCCTCACAGTCCCTCCAGCGCCTCACAGTCCCTCCAGCGGAATCGCGGTCAGGGCCCGGGTTCGAGGAACCAGGGGCTGGTGTAGGCGACCGCATAGTTGTTCGCGGGGTGGTTGGGCGGGCCTTGAGTGGCGTTACGGGTGTCCGGGTCGGCCAGCCGCAGGACCGTCCACGGTCCGTCCTCGATGCTCATCGGCACGGTGAAGCGAGCGAGAGCACCGCAGCGCACCTCGACCATGTCGGCCACTGCGGGCACCGGCGTATCCGGGCGCAGCACCTGCACCTGCAGCACGCGGCCGATCCAGGACGGTCCGCAGTCGACGTCGAGGACGAACTCAACGGGGCCCTGACGATGCCGCAGCGCCGAGCCCATGCGCATCCCACCGGCGGTGGCGTCCACTCGCAGCCCGGCGGCCCGGGTAGCGAAGAACCGTCGGGCTCGCAATGCTTCGGCGACTCCACCCCGGCTGTGCTCGGTCACCCACAGTCCGGCACGTCCCGTGCTGGACTGCAAGCCCCAGTTGGCACTGTGTTCGTCGCTGACTCCCAGCAGCCCGGTCCGCCAGCCAGCACTCAGGCAGGCCACCAACGGGGAGGGGGCACCTGATGCGACGCCCTGGAACAGATAGTCGTCAGTGCGGTTGAACATCTCCAGGCTGACCATCTGCTCGGCGGCTGCGGCCGCGTAACGGAAGCCGGCGAACCGGCCGTCCTCCCGGCCCGGGTGGTTGAAACCGGCAAGCCCAGCGGCGGCGGGGACGCCGTTGCGCCGACCGACCCGGGTCAACCAGGCGTACAGCTCACCCATCGCTCCGTGGGTCGCGACGTCGGTGAAGTCATCGGTGAACCATGCGTTGACATGTCCCAGCTGCGGGTGCGACCACTCGAAGCCGCGGATCGCGGTGAACTCACCGGGCCGGTCATAGGCCTCGGCGAGTTCCCCGGTGCGCCGCCAGCCAGCCCGGTCCAACCCGATCCACGGCGTGCCGCCCGCGCCGGTGCCCTCCACCGCGGCGCCGCAGATCGCGTGATCGGTGAGTGCTGCGACGTCCAGGCCAGCATCGCGCATTGAGGGGAACGCCGCTTCCGGGTCGCCGACACCGTCGGAAAGCAACGTGTGATTGTGCAGATCGGCGTGCACCAGCACAGTGCCGCGGCTGATCCGGGAACTCCGCTCAGCCCCGCCCTCAGGCCCTGGGGTGCGCAGCCGCGCGCCCGCGATTGCGGACAGCAGCAGCGCCTCGGTCTCAGCCATACCTTCCCCGAAGGCTCACCAGCCGCGCTGGGCCAGCCGCTGCCCAGGAGGCAGATCACCGAGGTTGATCCCCACCATCGCCTCGCCCAACCCCCGGGACACCTTCGCCACCATCTCCGGATCGTCGTGGAATGTGGTCGCCTTGACGATCGCCTCCGCTCGCTTGGCGGGGTCGCCCGATTTGAAGATGCCCGAACCGACGAATACCCCCTCGGCGCCGAGCTGCATCATCATCGCCGCGTCGGCGGGGGTGGCAATACCCCCAGCGGTGAACAGCACCACCGGCAACGAGCCGGCCGCGGCGACCTCGCGGACCAGTTCCAGCGAGGCGGCCAGTTCCTTCGCCGCCGCAGGCAACTCCTCGGGGTGCATCGTTGCCAGGGACCGGAGGCCGGCGCAGATCGAACGGATGTGCCGGGTCGCCTCGACGACATTGCCGGTCCCGGCTTCCCCTTTGGACCGGATCATGGCAGCGCCCTCGGAGATCCGGCGCAGCGCCTCCCCAAGGTTGGTTGCACCACACACGAACGGCACGGTGAAGGCGAACTTGTCGATGTGATGGGCCTCATCGGCCGGGGTCAACACCTCAGACTCGTCGACATAGTCCACGCCGATCGCCTGCAGCACCTGCGCCTCGACGAAGTGACCGATGCGGGCCTTGGCCATCACCGGAATGGATACCGCATCCATGATCCTGGCGATCATGTCCGGATCACTCATCCGCGCCACGCCGCCCTGCGCGCGGATATCGGCAGGGACGCGCTCCAGTGCCATGACGGCCACCGCGCCCGCGTCTTCGGCGATGCGGGCCTGCTCCGGTGTGACCACATCCATGATCACACCGCCCTTCAGCATCTCAGCCATCCCCCGCTTGACCCGTGCCGTGCCGACCTGGCGCTCGACGTTGCTGTTCTCGGCGGGCACGACAGGTTCGCTCCTCACGGCAGTAACGCAGTAACGCAGGACGGACAAGGTTCAGGCGCGAATAGGCACCGGGTACCAGTACTCGATCGTACGTCGAGCTCACTGAGAACGTCGCGGGTGAAGACCGCCTAGGGGGGTTGCCTCGACCGTCACACCAGTGTGAGATCGACCACACGATCCGCACAGCTGAGGGTGGGGTTTTCCATGAGCACAAAAGGCAACGCAGAACGTGCTGATTCGGCCGTGGCGGCACAGGACCCGTCCCGGATCCGCAATGTGGCCCTGGTCGGGCCGTCCGGGGCGGGGAAGACGACATTGGCCGAGGCGCTGCTGGTGGCCACTGGCGCGATCAGCCGCGCGGGCACGATCGCGGACGGCACCACGGTATGCGACCACGATCCCGCCGCGGTGCGCCAACAACGGTCGGTGACGCTGGCTATCGCACCACTGCAGCACGCCGACATCAAGATCAACATTGTGGACACCCCCGGCTACGCCGATTTCGTGGGCGAGCTGCGGGCAGGGCTGCGGGCGGCCGACGCGGCGCTGTTCGTGATCTCCTCCGGGGAGGGCGTCGACCCTGCCACCGTCGCGCTGTGGCAGGAGTGCGCCGAGGTCGGGATGCCTCGGGTGGTGGTGGCGAGCCGGCTGGATCACCCACGGGCCGACCTGGACGGTGTGACCGCTGCCTGCCGGGCCGCCTTCGGCGACGGGGTGCTGCCGCTGTACCTGCCGGTACGCGATGGAGCCGGCGTGGTGACCGGCCTGGTGGGGCTGCTGTCGCAGCGACTGTTCGACTACCGCGGCGGGTACCCGCCGCTCGAGGGCAAGCCTAGCGAGGTGGGCAGCGCCGTGGACCCCGACGAGTTCGCCGTGGCCCGCAACGAGCTCATCGAGGGGATCATCGCCGAAAGCGAGGATGAGTCCCTGATGGACCGCTATCTCGGCGGTGAGGATCTCGACGTCGACGTGCTGATCGACGACCTGGAGACCGCGGTCACCCGCGGCTCGTTCCACCCCGTGATCCCGGCGTGCGCCAGCACCGGCCTGGGGCTCTCCGAGCTCCTCGAGGTGCTCATCGGCGCCTTCCCGGCACCGAACAAGCACACTCCTCCCCCGGTGACCCGTCCCGACGGCTCGGCTCACCCCGTGGTGGAGGTCGACCCCACCGCGCCACTGGCGGCGGAGGTGGTGCGCACCACAGTCGACCCCTACCAGGGCCGGGTATCGCTGGTACGGGTGTTCTCCGGAACGTTGTATCCGGATCGCCCCGTCCATGTTTCCGGGCACGGACTCGCCGAGCGCGGACACGCCGACCACGACGTCGACGAGCGGGTGGCGCACGTCTACACCCCACTCGGTGGCACGCTGAGCGAAGTACCGCACTGTGTGGCCGGTGACCTGTGCGCGGTGACCAAGGTGGTCTCCGCCGAGACCGGGGACACCCTGTCCGCGCCCAACGATCCCCTCCTGGTGGCGCCGTGGACGATGCCGGAACCCTTGCTGCCGGTGGCAGTGGTGGGGCGCAGCCGCAGCGATGAGGACGCGCTGGCCCGCGGGCTGGGCCGGTTAGTGGCCGCAGACCCGACACTGCGGCTGGAACGCAACGCCGAAACCCACCAGATGGTGCTGTGGTGCATGGGCGAGGCGCACGCCGACGTCGTGCTGTCCCGGCTGCGCGCCGCAGGCGCCGAGGTGGACGTTGAGCCGGTCGTGGTGCCACTGCGGGAGACCTTCGCCGGCCCCTCCAAGGGGCACGGTCGGCACGTCAAGCAGTCCGGAGGGCACGGCCAGTACGCGGTATGCGACATCGAGGTGGAGCCGCTTCCCCGGGGGGCCGGGTTCGAGTTTGTGGACAAGGTGGTCGGTGGGGCTGTCCCGCACCAGTTCATTCCGAGCGTGGAGAAGGGCGTCCGGACGCAGATGGAACGCGGCCTCGGCAGCGGTTTCCCCCTGGTAGACCTTCGGGTCACGCTTGTCGATGGCAAAGCGCACAGTGTGGACTCCTCCGACGCGGCCTTCCAGACCGCGGGATCGTTGGCGCTCAAAGACGCCGCAGAGAAGGGCACCGTGGTCACACTGGAGCCGCTGGACGATGTGGAAGTGCGGATGCCCGAGGACCATCTGGGCACCGTGCTGGGCGACCTGTCCAGCCGGCGAGGTCGGGTGCTGGGCACCGAGACCGACCAGACCGGCCGGATGCTGGTCCGCGCCGAGGTGCCAGCATCCGAGCTGCTCCGCTACGCCGTCGACCTGCGCGGGTTGACCTCGGGGACCGCCGTGTTCACCCGACGCTTCTCCCGCTATGCCCCGGCACCATCCAGCTCGAGTCCGTAACTCGGCAGCGCGGGTTCGGCGATCTCGAAATAGCGCGGTGCTGCGGCGGTACCGGCCAGCCGCAGCCAGCGCACCATGCGGTGCGAGCGCAGCGCCAAGGTGTCCCGCACCGCGTCGTTGTACACCCGCCTGGCGATCACCACCCGCTGCTCCGCGTCGGCTAGCTGGCCCGCGCAGGCGGGTTCGAGCCCATGACGGTCTAGTACTGCGAGTATCCGGCCCAGCTCGTTCTCGACCTCCTCACGGACCGCTGCACCGGCTCGGAGGGCCACATCTGACCCGGCCGGCAGAGCTGCGTCGACGGCACAGCGCAGCGCAGCACTCCCATCCAATTCCCTGACCGCACGCGCTCGGCGACACAGCGCAGCGTCCAGAGCGGCCCACGCCGCGTCGGTCCGCACATGCAACCGGTCCAACCGGGTGGCCGTGCGCATCGCGCCCACCACACCCGCCGCGGCAACCAGCAGCCCGGCGGTCACCGCCACCTGGGTAACTCGCACCGCGCGAACCCTAGCCAGGCCGGTATCGGCGCAGCCCAGCGCCCGCTGCTACGGACACTAGGCGGCGCGGGTCGGCGGCCACCGCTGTCTCGTAGACCTGCAGCACCCGCCGCGCTACCACCGGCCAGTCCCACATCGCCGCCCGCGCTCGGCCAACAGCAGTTAGCGTGGCACGCCTTTCGGGATCATCAAGGAGGTCATCGAGCGCAGCGGACAGCGCGGCCGGTGATCCAGCGGGGACCAGCACACCAGCCTGCCCACGGTCGAGCACGAGACGGAAGGCATCGAGGTCGCTGGCCACCACGGGGGTGCCGGTGGCCAGCGCCTCACTGATCACGATGCCAAAGCTCTCCCCCCCGATTGCAGGGACACAGAGCACGT
>JAFAXZ010000346.1 GCA_019240665.1 Pseudonocardiales bacterium
CTGCCCAGGTCCCCGGCCGCCACGTCGATGACCTGGTAGGGCACCTCGATCGCGGCGAGCATCTGCTCCTCCCAGTCCAGCAGGCGTTGATGCTCGGTCTCGGCGCACTCAGGTCGGCAATAGACGAACATCTCGATCTTGTCGAACTGGTGCACCCGGATGATGCCCCGGGTGTCCTTGCCGTAGGAGCCGGCCTCCCGGCGGAAGCAGGACGACCAGCCAGCGTAACGCAACGGCCCGCGGGACAGGTCGACGATCTCCTCGGCGTGGTACCCGGCCAGCGGCACCTCCGAGGTCCCCACCAGGTAGAGATCGTCGTCACGCAGCCGGTACACCTCAGCTGCGTGCGCACCGAGGAACCCGGTGCCCTCCATGATCTCCGGGCGGACCAGCACCGGCGGAATCATCAGGGTGAACCCGGACGCGATCGCCCGCGACGCGGCCAGCTGCAGCAGCCCGAGCTGCAGCTGCGCGCCCAGCCCGGTCAGGAAATAGAACCGGGCCCCGGAGACCTTCGCACCGCGCTCCATGTCGAACAAGCCCAGAGCGGTACCCAACTCAACATGGTCGCGAGGGGGGGAATCCAGCTCGGGCGGCGTCCCGACGTGTTTGAGGACGACGTAGTCGTCCTCGCCGCCCGCAGGTACCCCGTCGAGGACCAGATTGGGCATCGCGCGGTGCGCGGCCGCCATCGCCTGCTCCGCGCTGGCCAGCTCGGCTTCGGCGAGCTTGACGTCCGCGGCGAGCTGCCTGGCTCGGGTGAGCAGCTCGCCGCGCTCGCGGTCCGCGGGGCGTGCCTGGCCGACCTGCTTGCCCAGCGCCTTCTGCGCGGCGCGCAGCGAGTCGGCAGCGGCGACGGCCTTGCGACGCCGCTCGTCGGCGGCGATCAGCGCATCGACGGTGTCCTCATCCTCGCCGCGGGCTCGCTGCGAGGCGCGCACCCGGTCCGGGTTCTCTCTCAGCACCTTGAGATCGATCATGGCCGATCAGCCTAGCTCGCACCGGCGGGACAGGACGGCAGCGGCCTCGAGCAGCATCCAGCCCGACAGTTGCACCGACAGGTCGCGCTCGGCCCGGTCTGAACTGGGCGGTAACGCTGGAACCCGCCACTGCGGGCCGAACACCGGACCACCGCCGGCGACCCCCCGGTTGCGCCAGGCCGCCTCGGCGGAGTCCAGCACCAGGCGCGCCGCGGTCTCGCCGGACGGGAGTTCAGACGGGGCGGCTCGCGCCGCCAAAACCAGGTAGCGGACGAGAATGCCGGTAAACAACCCGCCGTCGCCTCCGCCGTGCCCGCGCAGCACGCCGCCGTCGGTGAGGTGCTCGGCGACCGCGTGCACCGTACGGTCGGCGTGGCGCCACCAGCGCGGCGCACCGGTGGCGGTGCCCAGCTCGACGCAGGCCCCCAGCAGCACGCCCTGGCAGTAGCTGTAGACGGCCCGCTCCACGGTGCGCACCGACCCGTCCGGGTTCACCCGTGCCCCGTCGAAGACCAGGCCGGTATCCGGATCGATCAGGTGTTCGAGGATCCAGTCCACCAGGGACGCGGCGATCCCCACATTTCCCCGCCGAGCGTAGAAGATCGCAGCCGGACCGGTGGCCGGAACGTTGACGAAATCGTCATCAACCCGCCACCGCATCCCGCCGCTCGGGCCACGCCCGGACCGTAACCGGCGCATGATGGCCTGCTCCGCGCCCGGCTTACGCATCCCAGCCAGCGTCGCACTGCGCTGCAGCGCCAGGCCAAGCCAGGCGATGTCGTCGTAGTAGTCGTTGACCCAGCCGGTGATGTTGCGCACCCGCACGCCGCGCGCCAGTGCTGCGATGGTGTCCCGCCGCCACTGCGTCGGGGCGCGCTGGTAGGCGTCGAGCATGCAGTCCAGCAGGTGCGCCTGCCACCAGTAGTGCCAGTGCGCCGACCGACCCGGCCACCCGGGAAGTCCCAGCCGGGTGTCCGGCAGCCCCCACAGCCAGCGAAGGTGCCGGGTATGCACCGCCCGCTCGGCCGCAGCCGCCCGGCCCGCCCAGACACTCACCAGGCGCCCCCGAGGTCGGCGTGCTGGCGGATCCAGGCGTGCATGGCGATCCCGGCGGCCACCCCAGCGTTGATCGAGCGGGTGGAGCCGAACTGCGCAATCGAGACGGTCAGCGCGGCCCCGGTGCGGGCTTCGGGGGTCAGGCCCGGCCCTTCCTGCCCGAACAGCAGCAGGCAATGCTGCGGCAGGCTGGCGGTCTCCAATCGCAGCGCACCCGGAGAGTTGTCCACGGCTACCACGGTCAGGCCCATCACGGCGGCGTGCGCGAGGAGCTCGGCGATGTCGTCATGGTGTCGCAGGTGCTGGTAACGGTCGGTGACCATGGCACCGCGGCGATTCCACCGGCGGCGGCCCACGATATGCACCTCGGCCACGGCGAAGGCGTTCGCGGTACGCACCACGGTACCGATGTTGTGATCATGGTCGAAATTCTCGATCGCGACGTGCAGCGGATGGCGGCGGGCGTCGAGAGCCGCGACCACCGCGTCGCGGCGCCAGTAGCGGTAGGCGTCGACGACATTGCGGCGGTCGCCATCACGCAGCAGATCGGGATCGTAGCGGGGGTCCTCGGGCCAGGGGCCCGGCCATGGCCCGACGCCGACCGTGGGGCTCCACTCGGTGGGGCCCTGGGAGTGGCAATGTGAGTCATAGCCGCCGCTCATGTTGTTACCTGTGCTCGGCGTAGAGGTCCACGTAGTGATCGTAGAGGTGACGGGTCCGCACCAGGTGGGGAGTCGTTGGCAGCACATCCTGGAGAACCTTGGGGAGGGAACCCGATGGAACATGACGCTGCCGAGGTGCGGGAGTTCGGTGCGGGGCTGACCGAGCAAGAATGGGCCGACCTTGCCCGACACCGTCGCCCACGTCGACTACCTGCCGGCACGCCGCTG
>JAFAXZ010000282.1 GCA_019240665.1 Pseudonocardiales bacterium
ACGGGATGCTCCGGCCACACCAGCGGTGTGCCACCCGGACTGGGTGGGCTGCTGGCCAGCAACGGATGAGGCGTGACGTCGTCACCCTGGACCTGCACCACAGCCGTGAAACCATTGGACTCGTCGCCGGTCCGCCGGGCGGCCTTCCGGTTGGCGACCCGAACGCCATAGACCACATCGGAACGCCGCGCGCCCACCCGGGTGAGCAGCTCCCCCGTGAGCGGGACCTCGGTCTCGCTCCCCGGCGCGGGCGCATCGCTGCCGCCATCGTTGCGGGCGTCCTCCACCCCGTACTGGACCCTGGCCCACAGCTCGAAGAATGGCGCCACCGGTCGCAGCCGTCCCCGGTCGCGAAACCGGATCACCGATGGCACAAAGGGCGACAAGCTTCCATCGGGGAGAACCTCGAAGGACACCGCGGGTTCGATCACAGTGCGGGCCGCCCCGTGCACGGTGGGGTCCGTGCGCCACACATAGCTGTCCATCGGTGTGTCGGCCCCGCCAAGCCGCGCAATCGCCAGGGGAGGACGGAACAAAATCCCGATGATTCTCATCAGCGTCGGCTTCCCCCCGTTCTGCGAATGAGGCTCGGCCAGGCCTCAGTCCCGGGGCTCACTCTGACCGCTCGACGTCACGACGAGCTACCGCTCTTAGCCGGTTACACCTGATCGGCCTAGAACTTAGGTACTAAGCGATTCGATTAGCGTTCGGCTGGCTACCTCGCGAAGGTGGTGCGCGGATGAGTGGGGGAAGCAATCCGACGGATCATGACAGCGACGTCCGAACCGTGCGGCTGAGCGATGAAGGGCGCCGGTTCGCGGAGCGCAGCGCGGTTCTGACCGGCTTTGCGCCGTATGACCTGCTGGCGACCGGTATGGCCGACCTGTACCTCGCCACGGCCCGCGAGCAGGTCGGAGCTGCGGTGCTCGACGCGGTCCTCGCCGTGGTGGACCGAGATCCCGACAGCCTGAGCGGGACCGACCTGGAGGTGGCGCGTGCGCTGACCTACCTCTGGTATACCGGCGCCTGGCCGAGACTTGCCCCCGAGGCGCACGGGCTGCTGCGCCGCGAAGCAGCCGTCGAGTTCATCGTCTCGCCCGAGGCCTATACCGAGGGGCTGGTCTGGCGGACCTTCACTGGTCACCCGGCCGGTGCCAGGGCACCCGGCTTCGCCACCTGGGCGCTGAAGCCCTCCCCACTGTCCTGGCCTGAATCGCCCGTGCCGGTCGCCGCACCCGGCCCACTCCTGATGTGGTCGGACTTCCCCTCGGCGCTGCCGCCATCCGTTTTTTCCTCGGTCGACGACTCTCCAGGCGGATCCTTAGCCACGGGTAGCGGCCAGGACCCGCAGAACTCTCACACCGAGGAGACGCCCACGTGACGACCAGAACAGCGCACGGAACGGTCGCGAACCGGCGGCGTTACGACGTGATCGTCGTCGGCGCGGGCATTGCGGGAAGCCTCATCGCCAAGCAGTTCGGCCGGCAAGGCTGGCAGGTGCTCATCCTGGAGGCGGGCGCCGGCGGGCGCGAAACGTGGGAGGGCCACCTCGACGCGGTCGCGACTTTCCGCTCGGCGGTAGCGAAGGTGCCCAACTCCGCGTTCCGGTACAACGCCGCCGCAGTGTCTCCCGACGTCCTCGACCTCGCCCCCGACGGCTTGGGCTTCACGGCGAACGGCTACTTCGTCCAGAACGGCGGACTACCTTATGGCACCGACTACCTGCGCGCGGTCGGCGGCAGCGGCATGCATTGGCTCGGTATCTGCCTGCGCATACACCCCGACGATTTCGCCGTCAAGACGCGGTACGGCTACGGTCGCGACTGGCCGATCGGCTACCACGACCTGGAGCCGTACTACACCGCAGCCGAGCGAGAAATCGGCGTCGCGGGCGATGCCCAGGAACAACGGGAGCTGGGCATCCCGTCGGATCCGCACTACGTCTACCCGATGCACAAGATCCCGCCGAGCTACCTCGACGAGGTGTGCCGGCGCCTCGACGGACGGGTGGTCCACGATCCGGTGGCGGTCGAGGATTTTGCGTTGCAGGTCGTCAGCGTGCCGCAGGGCCGCAACAGCACCCCCAATCCCCGCTACGCTCGCGGCCTGGGTTACCTGCCCGAGGGCGCCGTCGGCCTGCCGAACTACGGCGAACGCTGCGTCGGAAACGCCAGCTGTGTACCGTTGTACCGTTCTGTCCCGCGCAGGCCAAGTGGACGCCGCTGCGTACCCAGGCGGAGTTCGCTGACTCCGTCACGCTCGCCCCGCGCTGCGTGGTCACCCGGGTGATCGCGGGAAACGATGGGCGCATCAAGGGCGTCGAATACCGGACGTATGACTACCGGACGTATGACGACCCGGCGTCGGCGGCAAGCCGGCCCTACCGGGCCGAGGCTGACGTCGTCGTCGTGGCCGCGCATTCGATCGAGAACGCCCGGCTGTTACTCGCCTTGGGTCTGGCGAGGGACAGCGGCGAGCTGGGCCGCAACTTGATGGACCATCCGACGATGCTCACCTGGGCTCTCTCACCAGCCGGCGGCGGCCAGATCGGCCCGTTCCGTGGCCCCGGCTCCACTGAGGAACACACCGACCACAGCCCCCGCGACGGCGTCGCCCCGCTCGGCTACTTCCGGTACCGCGGCCACGACTACGCCTACAAAGGAGCCGGGCACGGCGCGGGCACGCACATCATGGGTGCGGACTCGAAGAGCTCGGTCGTCGACTCCTTCCAGCGTTGCTGGGACCACCGCAACCGGTACGCGGTGGGCTGCGGCAGCATGCCATCCATTGGCACGTCCAACCCCTCGCTGACCATGGCGGCCCTCGCGCTGCGCAGCGCCGAGCAGATCCACCGCTGGTTCCGAGCCGGTGCGCCAGCACCGCGCACCCGTACCCCGAACCGGTGCCGACGTCCAGGACGTCCGTGTTGTCACCGATGTGTGCCTGCCGCAGCATCTGCACGATCAACCCGGGCAGGGTCGCCGAGGACGTCGGCCTCCCCACCGGCCGCTCACCCGGCCCCGCGTGATCGGCATGCCGCGGACCAACCCGGGTAACCAGCGAGCGGTCACGATAGGCGGCGCGCACCCACCTGTCCTCCTCGGCCGGACCGTCACGCAGCTCCCAGATATCAGAACCGAAACCCGACCCCGCGGCCAACCAACACCACCAGCCGGGGCAGCTCAGGATAAAGGGTCGGTTCCCCACCGATGAACTGAACAGTGTCCACCGAAAGCGCCTGCGCATCATCGATGACACGCTCCCAGTCATCGGCGGTCATGGTGCCGTGATCGCTTTCGGGACTACTGTCGGCGTAGCAGTGTTTACACTTCAGCTGACAGAAGCCAGTTATCTCCAGCTCCATGAACGAGGTAGACTTGATCGGAAAAGATTGATCACTCTCCGGCTGCGCGATCCATATCCTTCCTTGGTTAACACTGTAGACCTCCCGTCTCGGTACCGTAGCCAGGTTGCACCGCTTTAATCAGCCTTTCCCGATGCGAGACCACAGGCCGCCAATTGGTCGTCCAGTGCTGAGACGGCCTGGGTGCCCTGCCAGGGTTGCATCCGGGCGCGCGTGGTGCACAGTTCTTGCACTAACCGCTCTTGCACTAACCGCGCCGAACGGGTCTGGGCGGCAAGCTCGGCAGCATTGCCGATGACCCGCGTCGCCTCGTCGATCTCACCGGATTGCAAGAGTGCAGGAGTGCATTGCCCAGCCGAAGCGTACCCAGAGTATATCCGTCGACAAAGGACTTGTCGAACAGTCCCAAGCCATCGCTGGCACCGCCGACCCCAGGAGCTGGAGGAGTTCACGACGGTTCACCGCACCTACCCATCCACACAGCAGCGTCATTAGCTGCTCAGCTACCTGGTCTTCCTCGTCGGTCACCACCTTTACCACATCGCCCGCATCAACATTGCGCAGTGGCTGCGAGGCACTCATCGCGCGCAGCGACTCCGCTTTGGACCGCGCTTGCGCGAGCTGCGCTTCCCGGGTAAGTACCTCATGGTCCTGCTTGGCACACACTCCAATGCGCCCCATCATGCTGACGATCTCAGCGTAGCCGTGGCCGCCTGGTAGTAACGATGTGTGATCAGTGACGCACGGATCAGCACACCGACTTGAGTGCGAGCGTAAGGCTCCAGGGCCGGGTGTGAGCGTCAGGCCGGTAGCTCCCCGGCCCTGGAGCCATCCCATGAGGAGACGAATGTGAACGGGGTTACGCTCGCCCTTCCCGCGAACAAGGTTAGGCCGAACCGGGAACGTGAATAAAGTCCATAAGGTGCGGCGGCGGTTACTTCAGGAGCAATTGAGAAAGGTATCGCACGAGGCACGACGAGGGGTGTCGTGGTGGAAATCACGGACTTGCCACATCTTTGTCATCGTAGAGCTCTGAGTGCAGCAGCCGCTCGAAATCGTGTGGCAAGCGGGAAGAAAGTGGTAAGGCGTCCGTCATCAACCGCGCCTGGTAAACCTCCATGGCAGATCGGCTTCCAGCACGATCTACAGCCGGGTCGCGGCATCCCGCAGTTGTTTATCGTAGTCGGTGCGTTATAATGGCAACGTGACTGGTCCGCTGTCCATTCGTTTTAACCGCTACTCCCATTCGATGGTGCCGGGGGGCTTGCTGGTCACGTCGAGCACCACCCGGTTGATGTCGGGTACCTCATTGGTGATCCGACCGGAGATGCGGGCCAATACGTCGTAGGGCACCCGGGACCAGTCCGCGGTCATGGCGTCCTCGCTGGACACCGGGCGCAGCACCACCGGATGCCCGTAAGTTCGCCCATCGCCCTGTACGCCGACGCTGCGCACCTGCGCCAGCAGCACCACCGGACACTGCCAGATGTCGCGGTCTATCCCGGCCGCGGTGAGCTCCTCACGGGCGATCGCGTCCGCGGCGCGCAGTGTCTCCAGGCGCGCGGCGGTGACCTCGCCGATGATCCGGATCGCCAAGCCGGGGCCTGGAAACGGCTGACGGTGCACGATCGTCTCCGGCAGCCCCAATTCCAGCCCTACCCGGCGCACCTCATCCTTGAACAGTGCGCGCAACGGCTCAACCAGCTCGAAGGTCAGGTCCTCGGGCAGACCGCCGACGTTGTGGTGGCTCTTGATGTTCGCGGTTCCCGATCCACCGCCGGACTCCACCACGTCCGGGTACAGGGTGCCCTGTACCAGGAAGCGGATCTGTTCACCGTGCCGGCCCGCCTCGACCTGCAGGTCCCGGGCTGCGGCCTCGAAGACCCGAATGAACTCCCGGCCGATGATCTTTCGCTTCCGCTCGGGATCCACCACTGCGCCCAGCGCGGACAGGAACCGCTCCCGGGCGTCGATGGTGACCAGCTGGACTCCCGTGGCAGCCACGTAATCCCGTTCCACCTGGGCCCGCTCGCCGGCCCGCAGCAGGCCGTGGTCGACGAACACACAGGTCAAGGCATCCCCGACGGCCCGGTGCACCAGCGCGGCGGCAACCGCGGAATCCACCCCGCCGGACAGGCCACAGATCAACCTGCCGCCACCGGTCTGGACCCGGATCGCGGCCACTGTCTCGTTGATGACGTTGGCGGTGGTCCAGTTCGGCCGGATGCCGGCGACCTCGTGCAGGAACCGGCGCAGCACCTCCTGGCCGTGGGGAGAATGCACCACTTCCGGGTGGTACTGCACCCCGGCCAGCCGCCGCCCGATGTCCTCGAACGCCGCCACCGGGGCACCCGCAGACCGCGCGGTGACCGTGAATCCATCCGGGACGGCGGTGACGGCGTCGCCATGGCTCATCCACACCGGACCGCGCCCCGGTAGGTCGCGATGCAGCACGCCGCCACCATCGAGCACCTGCAGCTCGGTGCGCCCGTACTCCCGGGTGTCGGTCCGGTGTACGGTACCACCCAGCGCGTCGGCCATCGCCTGAAAGCCGTAACAGATGCCGAGCACCGGCACCCCGGCCTCGAACAGCGCCGGGTCGATGCGGGGCGCTTCTTGTGCATACACGCTGACCGGGCCGCCGGAGAGCACGATCGCCGCAGGCTTGCGGGCCAGGATCTCCGCCACCGGTGCGGTGTGCGGCACCACCTCGGAGTACACCTGCGCCTCGCGGACCCGGCGAGCGATCAGCTGCGCGTACTGCGCACCAAAGTCGACGACCAGCACCGTCATGGTGGCACGCTACGCGTGCCCCGTAAGTGGCGTCGCGGGCTACCGCACTGAATGCAGGTACCAGGCCATCAGACGCCCTGCTCGCACGCCGGGCAGTGGTGGCGCGCCGGGGTGGTGAGGGTCGTCGTAACTGGTCAGGCTACGTAATTGAGGGCAGCCAGGGGTGGCTCTCGGCGAGAGCGACGAGGGTGTCGAGGAGGTGTTTGCCGTAGAAAGACCTCGAAGGTTTGGGAGTTGAGATTGGGAACGTCCTCCTGGTGGGGTGAGGGGCTTCTGGTGGGGTGAGGGGCTTGATGTCCCCATGGGCACACCGGGGAGGACGGTCGTGGTCCAGCGTACCGGCTTGACCCGGGGTGATCGGCGTCGTAACGAGAGGATGGAGACGTTACGGGCGGTTGTCCGGGTGGATCGGGTGATCTTGTCGATTGGTCTGGATCAGGACAAGCAGGGGGCGGCATGGATGGATCACGATGGCCGGGTGCTGGGCCATCGGGTGCTCAAGTGCACGGCCATGGGCTGGGTGGGTCGCTGCAGTGGGCGGGCGGGCGGGGGGTCAGGCATGGGTTGGGGGGGGTGGGGGTGG
>JAFAXZ010000030.1 GCA_019240665.1 Pseudonocardiales bacterium
TGGAGGCGGTGGTGGCCTACGAGGTCATCAGTTCCATTGCCGTTATGGTTTTGGTGCTCTTGTCGCAGGGCTTCGGACGTTCTGCGGAGTTCGAGTTACCTGTTTTGCTGGCTGTACTTCTCCTGGGCAGTGGGCTGGTCTTCGTGCGGACCCTGGAGCGTTGGCTGTGATCATCAGGGATGTCTTCTCCGATGTTCTGCTGGGTCTGGCCGTGGTCCTGGTGCTGGCCTCGTCGCTGGGTGTGCTGGTTATGCGTGACGTCTACCAAAAGCTCCATTTCGTGACTCCGGCTGGTCTCGTCGCCCCCGTCTTGGTGGCCTTGGCCGTGCTCGTGCAACAGGGCTACTCCGAGAACACTGTTGAGACCTGGCTGACGCTGTTGTTCCTCGCCATCGCTGGCCCGTTCCTGACCCACGCCACCATCCGGGCTGCCCGCATCCGGGAAACCGGGGACTGGCGCCCGGGAGGGGATGGCGGGGTATCAACCGAGGAGGAGGCGCCGTGATGCCTGTCGTCCACACGGTGATCACGCCCTACACCGTCCGCCCGTTCTGGCTGATGGAGGCCTTCCAGGTGACCATCCTGGGTCTGGTGGCAGCCGGAGCGACGGCCGTGGTACTCACCCGAAACCCGACCCGCCAGGTGATCTTCCTCAGCATCTACGGGGTGTTGCTCGCCATCTTGTTCATGGCTTTCCAGGCCCCGGATGTCACCCTCTCCGAGCTCACCGTGGGCGCGGTGATCCTGCCCTTGATGCTGCTGCTGGCGTTAGCCAAGGTCAGGAGGCAAGAGGAATGAAGCCACGTCAGCGCCGCTGGGTCTTCCTCGCTGCGGCAGGTGGGTTCCTCGCCTTCTACCTGTGGGGCCTGATTGGTTTGCCCGGATTCGGTCATTACCCGGGCCCCTAGGGGGACATTGTCAACGCCATTGCCGTGGCCCAGACTCATGCCACTGGCGTGGTATCGGCCGTGAACTTCGAGTACCGGGGCTTCGACACCTTGGGCGAGGAGTTCATCCTGTTCATCGCCGCCACCGGGGTGGCCACCGTGTTGCGCCATCTGCGCGACGAACACGACATCCGCGTTGTTGGATGAGGCCAGGGATCGGCAGGTGCCTGCCACCAGCGATGCCATCCGCATGGTGACCTTGGCCTTCACCGGCCCCACGCTGGTGGTCGGCTGGTATCTGGCCTCCCACGCCCAGACCAGCCCCTCGGGTGGATTCCAAGGCGGTGTGGTCCTGGCCACCGCCTTCACCCTGATCTACCTGGCGGGACAGTTCATCGCCTTCAAGCGGCTCAGCCCCATCCACTTCATCGACTCCGTTGAGGCGGTCGCCGCCGGCAGCTTCGCCGTCGTCGGGGTGGCCGCATTAGGGTTGGGTGCCGCCTACCTCGCCAACGTGCTGCCGTTGGGTAGCTCTCCGGGTGCGGTGAACTCCTCGGGGACCATCGCCCTCATCAGCTTCTTTGTGGGCGTCGAGGTATCGGCCGCTTTTGTCCTCATCATCGGCGAGCTGCTCGAGCAGACTCTCGTTATCCGAGAAGGGGGCCGGTAGGTGAGCGTTTTCCCGTTCGTTGTGGTTGCCTGGATTCTCACCGTGGGCCTCTACGGCATCATCACCAGCCGGCACCTGGTGCACCAGATCGTCTGCTTGATCGTGGTCCAGTCCTCCACCTACGTCCTCCTTCTCGGAGTGGGCTACAAGACCGGGGCAGTGGCGCCCTACTTCTACGACATCCCCGGGAACACTCCGGCCGTGGACCCGGTCGTCCAGGCCCTTGCCCTCACCGACGTGGTCGTGGAGGCCGCGGTGACCGCCCTTCTGGTGGCTTTCGCCGTCCAGGCCCACAAGCGTTTCGGGACACTCGATCCCGAAGAGCTCAGGCAGCTCCAGGGATGAGCGGCAGCACTCCCATGGACGCCCTCCTGCCGCTGACCGTGGTCGTCCCCCTGCTGGGGGCTGCCGGGGTCTCCGCGCTCAATCCGCTGTTCGGGAACCGACGGCGTCTCCTCGACGCCGTAGCCATCCTCACCGCCGCCACCGTCGCTGGAATGCTGATCATCATCATGGTCGGCACGGCTGGCGGCCAGCAGGTGTACTGGTTCGCCGGTTTCACCCCATCGCACGGGGTGGCGCTGGGCATCGACTTCGCCGTGGACCAGCTCAACGCGGGCCTGGCCGTTCTCGCGGCCTTGCTGGTCACCGCGGCGATGGTTTTTTCCTGGCGGTATTTCGAGCGGGTATCGACCTATTACCACGCTCTCATGCTCGCCTTCTTGGCGGGCATGGTCGGTTTCTGCCTCACTGGCGACGTCTTCAACCTGTTCGTGTGGTTCGAACTCATGGGGGTGGCCGCCTACGCCCTCACCGCCTACCGCATCGGGGAGCGCGGTCCCATCCAGGGGGCGCTCAACTTCGCCATCACCAACAGTGTCGGTGCCTACCTCACCCTGTCAGGTATCGCCCTCATCTACGGCCGTACCGGCGCCCTGAACATGGCCCAGATCGGTCAAGCCATCGCCGGGCACCGCCCTGACGGCCTGGTCGTCGTGGCATTCGCCCTCATCCTCCTAGGTTTGCTCACCAAGGCCTCCATCGTCCCCTTCCACTTCTGGCTCGCCGACGCCCACGCCGTGGCCCCCACCCCCGTGTGCGTGTTGTTCTCCGGGGTGATGGTCGAGCTCGGCCTCTATGGGGTTGCCCGGGTCTACTGGTCGATGTTCGGCGTCGGTCTCGGTCACCGGACCAGCATTACCGCAGCCCTATCAGCCTTCGGAATCCTCACGGCCATCGTGGGCGCCCTATTCTGCTTTCGTCAACGCCATCTCAAGCGACTCCTGGCCTTCTCCACGATCAACCACGCCGGCCTATTCTTGATCGGCGTCGCTCTGCTCACTCCTCTGGGCCTCACCGGCGCGGCCGTCTACGTCGTCGGCCATGCTCTGGTCAAGGCCGCCTTGTTTTTGTGCGTGGGCATCGTCTTGCACAGGCTCGGGTCAATCAACGAGACGTTGCTGCACGGCCAGGGAAAGCAGCTGCGCATCACCGGGGTGGTGTTTGCGCTCGCCGCTCTGGGCCTGGCCGATCTACCCCCCTTCGCTCTGTACCTCGGCGCCGGCTGGATTGGACAAAGCGGCGACACCCGCGGGATGCCCTGGATCACCGTGGTGATCATAACCACCTCGATATTGGTGGGAGCAGCCGTGTCGCGTGTCGCCGGCGGCGTCTTCTACGGAATCGGCGACCCGCCCTCCGAGGACCCGAGGATGGGTGAAGAAGCTTCGGAGGAGACCTCGGAGACCGACGAAGCCAAAAGCCGCGTCCCGCTGTCCATGATCGTCCCTCCGGCCGTGCTGGTGGCCCTAGCGGTCGTCGTCGGCCTCCTCCCGCATCTCGGACCAACAGTCCAGGCCGGAGCTATTCGCTTGCAGGACCAGGGGGCCTACAACGCCACCGTGCTCGCTGGCACCCACACCGCTCACCCGAGGGCCATCATGGCTGTCGAAGACGCCGGAGTCACCGTCACCGACACGGTCACCGGTGCCGGCACGGCCGCCGGCAGCCTGGTACTGGCCCTGGTGTCCCTCTACTGGCGTCGTCTCCCCCTCCTGCGTCGGGGTTTCGAACCCGGGACCGGGCTAGTGGGACCGATTCGGCGCTTCCAAAGCGGGGTGGTCAACGATTATGTGACCTGGATGGTCATCGGCCTGGCCTGCTTCGGCGGGGCGCTGGCCCTCGCCATCCGATGAGCAGGTAGTACCCACGGCTATCTGGCGGGCTGTCTAGTGGCCACGTCCGGTCGCCGCATCCCGGAGACGGTCGACGAGGCCGATGGCGGGCCCCAACAGGGCCAGCGACGCTTCCCCGGAGGGAGCGAGCGGATGTGGGCGGGTCGGAGCGTGTCGCTGCGTCTGCTGCACCTTCGCTCCCAGCCGGCGCAGCTCGTTGTCTGGGCACGCCGCGCGCAGCCGGGGGAACAGTTCTTGCTCCTCCTCCTCGACGTGCTGGCGGACCATCTCGCGTAGGTCCCGCACCGTCGGCCAGAACGCCTCGTCGTCCGGGCGCAGCGCCTCCAGGTCCCGCATCGCGCGTTCGGCTTGGTCGTGCTCGGCCACTTCCCGGTCGGCCAGCGCCTCGCCGTCGTCGAGCAGGCGGCGCACCGTAGGGTAAAGATGCTGTTCCTCGCCGATCGCGTGGGTCACCAGGGAGATCACCACCCGGCGGCCGAGCACCAGCGCCTCGGCACTGGCCTCTCCGGTGATATCCGCAAGTTGGTAAAACAACAGGTCCACATCGCGGTGCTGGTCGGTCAGCAGGTCGATGAGATCAGGTGATTCGCTCATCTTTCTCATATACCCGCTCCTGCACCCGACACACTGTGTGCTCCGGGAATCCGCGGGTTCTTCCTTGCCGCGACATTGGGGCGCGGACTGGGTGATCGGCGGCTCGTGATCGCCTTTTTTCACCGTTACTCAGCGTTCCCGCATGCCCCAGAGCCTTCACCGGTCCTGGCGGGAGTACGTCGGCGGAGTCAGGACGAACCAGCGGGTTTGTGCGCGCGGCGACGAGGGCACCCCCTGTCGCGTACAGCGTCAGAAAGAGGCAAGACGATGGCGGATACCGCGCTGCCCGAGAGCGAACTGTGGCACGAATTCCACCGGGTGGTAAACATGTCGTCGCAGGAGCTCGCCGACTGGCTGCGTACCCATTCGGCGAGCCCGGACGCCGAAAGCCTCCCCGGGCAGACAGGCACTCCGACTGGCCACCAGGTGCTGCACATCCTGGGCAAGCGCCAGGTGGATCTTACCCATGATGATCTTCAGATGATGCGCCAGGTGATCCGGCGGGTGCACGCCGAGCGCCGGGGCAATCGAGAGTCCGTCGCGGGCCAGACTGGTTGGCGCCACCGCCTGATGTCACTCGGCCACGACCCGCTCAAACCGTCGTGAGCTCCGCTGCCCACGACAGCGCGCCCCAACGCCGCGTCCGCGTGGTCCTGGTCAAGCAGTGGTCCTGGTCAAGCGCTGGTGCGGCTCCATCCCGTCTCAGTGAGCGCCAGACGGCATCGGCTCCGAACCCGAGATCCGAGCCTCAGCTCGGAGCGGGAGATCGCAAGATGGCCCGCCCACCGGTTGATGCTCAGTCGTGCACCGAGCGAACGGTCAAGCGACCCAATGCGAACG
>JAFAXZ010000302.1 GCA_019240665.1 Pseudonocardiales bacterium
GGCTGATCGCATTCGCCTCGACATAGATACCGCGGTACCCGATTCCGGCGACTGTGGTAGCGATCTCCTCGGCCACCGCGGGTGGGCAGATCGACACGACAATCTCGCTGTCTGCCAGCAGTTGCCCGAGCGGAGCCGGACGCAGTCCCGCCTCCTGCGCCCGGCGGTGGGTGGTCGGGCTGCGCCCGTCGGGGCACCACAGGACTGAGTGGCCGTTGGCCATGAGCTGCGCAGCGACGGCGGCCCCCATCCGACCCGGGTGCAGCAACCCGACCGCGACCGAGGTGTTCACCCGTCGGCCCCGGGCAGCGCAGGCTCGGTCGGGGTACGGGTGAAGTTGCGGATCTGGTCGTACAGATCCAGCGCGAGTACGCAGGTCTGGTACTTGGGTCGCCGCAGCCCGCGACCTACCTGGTTCAGTCGGCGGGCGACGCTGTCAGTGCGGCGCTGAGCGGCGATAGCCAACACGTCCTGAAGCTGTTCAGCGGCGCCGTCGAGATCGTCTTGGCCGAGCCTGGCCGCAGCGAGATCCAGCCGAGCCAAGCACAGCTCGCCGAGACGGCGCTGCTCCGGGGGGTCGGCTTCGTAGAGCTCGACGGCGTGAGCCGCGTGCCGCTCGGCATCGGTATGACTGTCCTTCCCGCCCAGCCACAGCCGCGCGGTCGCGGCGTAGCAGTTCTGCTTGGCTAGGGGGAAGGCGAGCATCCCGCCGGGGTCGTCCGCACCTCGGATCTCCTCGCGGGCCTGCTCAGCACGGGCCAGCGCATTCTGGGTTTCGCGCTGGTCGCGCAGCCGGGCGTGGGCCCGGGCCTCAATCGAGGCCAGCCGGACCCGCGCCGTCCCGGTTTCTGGGACATAACGCCAGCCGTCCGCCGCCAGCTCAACGGCGGCGCGGGGCCGCTCATCCCAGTAGGCGACCAGGCTCTGGGTGCCCCGTATCCAGGCGCGTAACGCGTTGTTCCCGGCCAGTTCGGCACACAGGAACGCGGTGCGGGCCTGCGTCTCGGCCGCGGGAAAACAGCCCAAGTCGAATGAGGCGTTGGCGAGCACTCCACACAGCGCACCAGCCACCAGATACAGTTCCCGGCACTGCTCCGGGTGCTGGCGACCTTCCAGCAGCTCGAATGCCCGGTTCCGCAACGCCCGCAACTCCAGCCTCGTCCGCGGAAGCAGGCCAGAACCGGACATCCCCATCACCTTCTCCAGCTCAGGGTGAGCACACGACGGGAGCACTGTAGGGAATCCGATGGGCCGCTGGTCGGGCTGACAGCGCCGATGTCCGGGACACGTCCGCTCCCCGTCCACGATCGTCGGGGTGATGTCCTGCCGCCGCGCCGGTCAGATGATCTAGACCAGGCTGACCTCGGTCGGTGCGCCCGAGCTGGGTTTCTCGTGCAGGGTGGCCCGGACGCGCAGCACGCCTCCATCCAGTCGGCCGCGCGGGCGCAGCCCGGCCCGGCGCAACACCCGGGTCAGCGCACTGTTGCCGACTTGCGACACTGCGGTGAGCTCGGTGAGCTGATCGATTCGGGCCAGCTCCACCAGGTTGCGGGCCAGCGCCGTGCCCACCCCCCGGCCCTGCCAGACGTCCTCCACCAGGAGCGCGACCTCGGCCGTGCCTTCGCCGGTGCAGACCAGATTCGCCAGCCCCACCGCGGCGCCACCATCGGGAGTCACCGCGAGCACGCTGGTAGAGCCGTCGGCGCCGATCAGCTGCTGCAGCACGGCCGCCGCCAACACCGGTCGGGTGGACAGGGAGCGCAGCGCCCGGGTGTGCGGGGAGCAGCGCGCGTGCAGCGCGGCGACCAGCGGCGCGTCTGCGGCCGTGGCGGCTCGCAGCACCACTTCGGCCCCGTCGGTGAGCTGCACGCTGGCGCGTGGTGGCGCAAGCCGGCGCCCGTCGGAGACCCCGGCGAGTTCGAGTAGCGCTGCGGCTTGGGAGATCTCGGTGGCGGTGAACGGCCAGCCGCGGCGCAGCTGTACCCGCGTCGCTCCGGCACCGACCTCGGCGTGATGCGCGGCCGGCGGCGCACCGTCCCCGGCCAGTTCAGCGCGCAGCAGGGCTGCCACCGCCCGCGCGGCGCTGCCCGGGTCGACCGCCACGCAGTGCGCCAGCGCCAGCGCGGTGCTCACCGGATCGGCCAGCGCCTGCGCGTCGGTCTGCACCACCACGGTGACCCAGAACCCGGCGGCCTCGACGGCTTCCACCAGCGCCGACACCGCGAGCTGCGGCGGCACCCGGACCAGCAGCTCGTCTGTCACCGCCCCGTCCTGGGCCGGTTCCCCAACCACATGCAGCGAGACGATATTCGCCCCACAGCCGCCGATCACCGCGGCAAGGGCGCCCAGCCGACCGGGTTGATCAGCTACGTCGACGTGCAGCCGCCACAGGGTCATGGTGACCACCTCCTGACCCAGTGTCTGCTGCTGGCGTTACTGCCACGTTGACCAAGGGTAAAGCCCACCCAATCGCAATCAGACCGCTGAACGCGTGTTGCCGGCTGAGCCGGCGATGGGCTCGGAGCCGAGTACTTCACGGACAAACGCCACCTCAACGGCGGCATGCCGGAGGTTCTCGGCCACGACCAACGACCCGTGTCCTGCGTCGTAGCGGTAGCACCGATAGGGCTTGTCCAGCTCGGTGAACCGGGCGAGGTAGTTGTCGATCTGACGGATCGGGCAGCGCGGATCGTTCTCCCCGGCCAGCACCAGCACCGGGGCGCGCACGTCGGCCGCGTAGCTGATCGCAGACGCCATCCGGTAGAGTTCGGGCAGCTCGTCGGGCGAGCCGCCGAACAGTGCTCGGTCAAAGGCCCGCAGCGGCTCCATCTCGTCGGCGTAAGCGGTCACGTAGTCGGCCACCGGGGCCCCGGCTACCCCGGCCGCCCACCGTTGCGGCTGGATCCCGAGGGCGAGCAGGGCCAGATAGCCGCCCCATGACCAGCCCTCCACCACGCACCCCGCCGGGTCGGCGAATCCGCTGGACACCGCCCAGTCGTGCACGGCCGCGACGTCCTCCATCTCGGTCAGCCCCGGCCGGCCCTCGATCGCGTCCCGCCAGGCCGAGCCGTAGCCGGTCGATCCGCGGTAGTTGACGTGGATCACGGCGAAGCCCGCGTCCAGCCAGAGCGCTCGGACCGCGGAGAAGCGGTCCTCGTCGGCCACATGCGGCCCGCCGTGCAGCAGGAACATGGTGGGTAGGGGACCCGGGGGGGCGCCGGCCGGGGTGGCCACCAGGGCGTGCACGGCTCCGTGCGGGGTTGGCACGTGCTGGTCAGTCAGGGGTTGCGAGCCGGGGGCCGGCTCGCCCTGGGGCCGCAGCAGCGCCCGGTCGGTGCCGTCCGGGTGCAGTGCCCGGATCATGGGTGGCTGGGCGGCGCAGGACCAGGCGTACTCGACGGTGCCATCTGGCCGGACCGCCGCACCGCCGACCGTGCCGCGGGGAATGTCCAGTGCGGTCAGCTCGCCGGTGGCCAGCCGGTAGCAGTGCAGCGTGGAGCGGGCCGTGTGCTGGTGGACGACGAGCAACGCCGCGCCGTCGGGGTACCAGTCGGCGAGCACCTCGCCGGGCAGCTCCAGTGTGATCTCGGTCTCGGTGTTCGTCGCGACGTCCCAGATCAGCAGTTCCTGCCGGCCGCGCCGCTCATGGGCGAGCAGCAGCCGGGAATCGCCCGCTACCGGGGCGAAACCGAGCACCTCCAGGCCCCTGCCGGGACCGTCCCACTTTTCGGCGATCGGCGAGCCTGCGGTGTCCCCACCCGTGTCGAGCACCCGGATCGCGGGGTGGCGGGAGTCGCCGTGCTCGGAGTGCATGATCGCGAGCAGCCGCTCGTCGCGGGACAGGGCGCCCACCCCGGCGTCGTATTCGCTGCGGTAGACGACCTGAGCGGTGCCGTCCCGCGAGATCCACACCGTGGTGCCCTCGTCAGTGGAGGTGCCGATCGCCGCGGTACGCCGGCCGAGGTCCAGCCCGGCCGGGTAGCCGGGGGCGGTGCCCGGCACGGCTGGTTGGGGTTGCTCGTCAGCGGGCCGCCCGCCGAACGGCTCGGTCACCCAGTTGCCGAACTCGTCGCCGCCGGTGTCCGCGAACCACCACACCTGCTCGCCGTCGGGCGTCACGGTGGCGGTGTGGGTGCCGTGTGGCCGGTCGGTGACTTGCCGGTGCGTCCCGGTGGCGCGGTCCCAGGCGTAGACCTCCCAGGTGCCCGACGCGTTGGAGGTGTACAGGCAGCGGTCTGGGGCGTCTCGGGCCCACTGCGGCAGACTGACCCGGGGGGCGGTGAACCGGGCCCGCCAGCGGGCCTCCGCGTCCGGGTCGTCGAACAGGGTGTCAGGGACGGTCACGGGATGCGGCGCTGCGTTCACCTCCCGATAGTGCCGCATCGGCATCTGCTCGGGCCCGGGTTGGGTATCAGGGTTGGCGGTAGCCGCCGGGTTGGCTAGTGGGCGAGGCGCCGCGCGGTGTCCTTAAGGACCTCGGTGAGGACGCGCTGAGCTGCCGAGCCCATGCTGCTCAGCACTGCCTGCAGCTGCCGTGCAGTGTCGGGGTCGATCTTGCCGATCATCTGGGCTGAGGTACTGGTCACGGCCAACAGGACGCGCCGCAGGTCATCGGGGTCCGGCGTGCGGCGGACCAGTCCGGCCCGGGCGAGCCGATCGACCATCGCGCAGGTGGCCGGTGGTCGGGTGCCCAGGGCCTCGGACAGCGCGAGCAGTGTCATCGGAGCCTTCGCGCTGATGAAGTGCAGCGCGATCAGCTGGGACAAGGTCATCTCGCTGCCAGCCCAAGCGGCGGGGCGGGTCGACACCATCTTCCGCAGGTAGCTCGCAAGCCAGCGGGCGTCCTCAGTCGTCACCATCGACGGTACGACCGTGTTTTGAGCCTCTGGACTTGCATTCGTGACCCCCGTTGCTCACGTTGCCTTATGGAACCAACGAAAGCAGTCGAACGCAAGAACCCGCTGGTGGTACCACTTTGGGGCAGCCTGGTGACTGACGGGGATCGGCGGAGAAGGGTGCCGAGAGGCGGCGCCGGGCGTTACGAGGTGCGGTTGCGGGTGAGCGGTGAGCGGAACCGCCAGTTCTTCATGGCGGTGTGGGTGGTGGTTGCGCTGTTGAGTGGGTCGTCGGTGGTGTTGTCGGGATCGGTGCGCACGGTCCAGGTGACGGCGGTGACGGCGGGGTCGAGGCTGAGTCGGCTGACGGCTTGTTCGAGTTGGCTGTCGTTGCGCTGATCGGCGGTGAGTTCGGCGACGACGCTGACCTGGTGATCGGTGTCGGTGTTATAGCTGCGGATGCCGTGCAGCTGGAACTTGCTGCCGCTGATGGCTTGGACGAGCAGGGCGCGGATGTGGGCCTCGGCCGGCTCGGCGCAGACGGCTTCGAAGAAGTAGCCGACGGTGACCTCATCACCACCGGTGGGTTGGCGGTCGATCGCGCGTCCCAGCGGCCGAAACACCACGTTCGCGATGATCACTGCGGCGGTGCCCAGCGCGGCGATGGGGTACATCCCGGCGCCGGCCAACGCCCCGACCGCGGCGGAGCACCACAGGGTGGCGGCGGTGTTGAGCCCGCGGACGTTGAGCCCGTCGCGCAGGATCACCCCGGCGCCGAGGAACCCGATCCCGGACACGATCTGGGCGGCCACCCGGGTCGGGTCGGCCCGGGTGGCCGCGGTCAGGCCGGTGTCGAACCCGTAGGCCGAGAGCAGCACGAACAGCGCCGCACCGGTGGCCACCAGCGCATTGGTCCGCAGCCCCGCGCCGCGGGCCCGCCATTGGCGTTCCATCCCGATCACCGCGCCCAGCCCCAGACCGGCGGCCAGCCGCAGCCCCATCTCCAGCGTCGTCATCAGGTGCCCCTCCCATGCGGGTCGGGTCGCGATCGGCGCACCCAGGTCGGTGGGGCTGAGGGCAGTAGCCCGCGCCGAGGTGTCGTCCCAGTACCAACATCCCACCCTGATCGCCCACCAAACCGGTGAACCCCACCAAACCGGTGAACAGCGGGTCGGGTGGTCAGCCGCCGGCGGCGAGTTGAACAACCCGCACGATGACCATGCCCACGGCGAGCACGAGATAGCCGCGCAACACGGTCAGCCCGAGCCGCCGTCCGGTGCTCATCGTGGGCCGGGTCAGCATCGCCAGCGGCGGCATCCGCCACGAGCTGCGCGCCGACGCATCCACGGTCCCGGCCGTTGCTGCGTGGGCTGTCTGGGTGGTGGTGTCGGGCAGTGCCCGGTTGCCTCGGCGGCGGATCGCCAGGTATAGCCCGGTCATGATGCTCAGGCCGAGGCCGAGAGCGAGGATGGTCAGGATCGCGGTGCTGGTGATCTCGGGGAACAGCACGCTCGCGGTGAGCACGACCGAGAGCATCACCAGCACGGCGATCACCGCGGAGGTGAAGGTGTTCCTCTTCCAGCCATTCACCCAGGGGCCCAGGACTTCGCGGTCATTGCACAGCAGCAGCAGGAACACCGTCGCCGAGGGGAGCAGGACCCCGGCCAAGGTCTGCACGCCCTCGGTGAGCAGCCCGAGCGGGCTGCCTGGGATGATCACGATCACTGCCGCGCCGATCAATAGAGCGGTGAAGATCGCGTAGAAGCCCTTGGCCGATGACGGGCTGCGGTGCAGCGAGTGCCGCAGGCCGAGCACGTCACCGAGGGCGTAGGAGGTGGACAGGCCCACCGCCGAGGCGCCGATGATCGAGGCGTCGATCAATGCCACCGCGAAGAGCACCCCCGCAGCCCGGTTGACGTAGGTGCCCAGGCCGGTGGCGATTCCGCCGGCGTCGCTGAACTGACCCGCATCCGGGGTGCCGGCGAACGCAGCGGCGGGAAAGGCCATCATCGCGACCCCGCCGATGATCACGATGACGATACCGATCCACAGATCGACCTTCTCATAGCCGATGAACCTCGGTGTGATCCGCTTGTCGATCACGTAGGACTGCTGAAAGAACAGCTGCCACGGGGCCACCGTGGTCCCCACGATCCCGATGATCAGCAGCATCACCGTGGACAGCGCCGCCCCGCCCGGCAGGCCGGGCACAACGAGATCATGCGCGATCTGGCTTAGCGGGGGGTGCACCATCACCAGGATCGGCACCAGCAGCAGCGAACCCACCACCAGCGCCAGACAGACCCGTTCGAACCGCTGGAAACTCCCCGTTGACGCTGCGGCGATCACCACCAGCGCGGAGATCAGCACCCCAGGCGCCTGGGGCAGGCCCAGATACGACAGGCCCAGACTGATTCCGATGAACTCCGTCACGATGGTCAACGCGTTGAGCAGGAACAGATCGATCACGCTGAACGCGCCCCAGAACCGCCCGAAGCGTTCCAGGATCAGCCGGGCGTGCCCGACCCCGGTGACCGCGCCGAGCCGCACCACCATCTCCTGGTTGACATACAGCACCGGAACCAGCAATAACAACGTCCACAGCAGAGACGTGCCGTAGTTCTGCCCGGCCTGGGTGTAGGTGCCAAATGCCCCGGCATCGTTGTCCCCGACCATCACGATCAACCCCGGTCCGATGATCGCGACCAGTGTCTTCAGCTTCGCGGACAGGCGGGGCCGCCCGCCCTCATCACCCTGGCGGATGGTGCCCAGGGCGCCGCGGATGTCCCCGACATGGGCATCGTCGAGCACCGCGCTGGTGCCCGGCGGCGCTGTCGTTTCCCAGGTGTAGGTGGTGCTGGCCATCGGATTGTTCCCTTCACACGGCGGGCAGGAGCCCCAGACGGCAGGGGGCAGCGCCGGTGCGGTCACAGCGACCGCACCGGGGGGAGCGCCCGGGTTAGTTAGGGTTAGCGGGACTGGCGGAACTGATAGGTCTGGTACGGGCGCCCGCCGTGCACCGCGGTCATCAACATCGGGCGCGGTTGCGGCTGCGACTGCCCGGCCCGCAGCACACCCACCGAACCGCTCTTGCCGGTAGCCGGGATCGGCCACAACCGCGGCAGCACCGCGGCCCACCACGCCGCCAGGCGGCGCGCGGAGAAACGGTGGACCGCCGGGTGAGCGGGCTGGCGGACCGGCTCACGAACGGAGTCAGGAACCGGGGAAAGGCGCAAGACACGGCTCATCGCGAGATGTCCCATCAGGCGGGCACGCGCCGAACAACCGGACCGGCCGGTGATCGGAACGGTCAGCGACCCAGGACGCGTGCGGGGCGGACATGAGAAACCGGACTCAGGCAACCCGGACTGTGACTGTCGTCATCGCAACTGGACGGACTGTCATCGTCGGTACTTCGTAGACTGTCGGTACGTCGTGGACTGCCCTCGGTACTCATCTCTCACCTCCTCGCCGTCAGGACACCCGCGGGTGCCACCGATCACTGGTTACGCAGCGGGGATGCCCGCGCCCAGAACAAGCGAGTCGAGCTCAGACACCCCCTCGTCAGAGCTTTGGCACTGCACGGCGTACTCCCGCCCGCACGGGCGGGAAGCCACTTGGGGCCACCCCTTGGGCCGGGGAGACCTGTCCTGACCACAGAGCGTCTCTCGACGCCGGAGGGTCAGTGGCCTATGTCCGCGTAGACGCCTCACCGAACGAGGTGCTGCACAAAAGAGTGAACCCTATGCCCCAGATGAGTGTCAAGTAGTGGCGTAACGTTAATGCATCGCTGCTGCGCGCCCCTCGGTGCTGCCAGTCGTGTCCCCGCTCGCCCGCCGTGCTCACGAAGCACCCGGCGTGATTATCGGTTAACGGGTGCGTGCCGAGGTGCCTACTCCGCGCAACTGTTACCGTCGCCGCGATGGACATCCCTTGCCCCGGGCCGGGGCGCGCCCCCCAGGGTGCGCCGGTGATGCTGTCCCGGGCGCTTCAGGTGGTCTTGATGTGGTTGGTGGTGCTGGTGGGGCTGGCCACCGGGTGCACCTCGGCGGAGCAGCGTCACCAGAGCCTGCCATCCACCTGCACCCATACCCTCACCCGGGGCGGTGATGTGCCAGCGGCCCTGGACACCGCCTCGCCGGGAGACACCCTGTGTTTTTCCGGTGGTGACTTCACTGACACCGACGTGACCGTGGCCCGTTCGGGGTCCGCGGTGGCGCCGATCAGGCTGGTTTCCGATGGGGGCACCGTGCATGAGGTGCAGGTCAGGGCCGATTACGTCGTCGTGGAGGGTTTCACGGTCGCGGGCGGCGGTGGGGTGCTGCTGGAGGGGACCGGGATCACCGCCCGGAACAACACCGTCCACGACACTCAACAGGGCGGGATCACCTGCCATCCCTGCACCGACTCGACCATCGAGTCCAACACCATGCGCCATGTCGCTACCAACGGCATCGACATCACCGGAGAACGGATCACCGTGCACGCCAACACCATCAGTGACACGGTGCCCCGCGACGGGGGGGACGCAGACGGCGTGCGGTTTTACGGCAACGGTCACCGGATCACCGGCAACACCATCTCCGACATCTCCGCGGAGGGCTATGCCAGCCCGCCGCACCCGGACTGCTTCCAAACCTTTGACCAGAACAGGCCACCCACCTTCGACGTGGTGATTTCGGGCAACACCTGCCGCAACGTGGATGCCCAATGTCTGATCGCCACCGGTGACCAGGACAGCAACAGCGGCGCCCCGGCCGGATCCCCGTCGATCATTTTCGTGGGCAACATGTGCGCGAACAACGGTGCCCAGGCGGTCAACCTGCGGCGCTGGCCCAACGTGCAGATCCGCCAGAACACGTTCTCCGGCCCGAACCTCACGCGCGCGGTGTTGATCATCGACGGTTCCACCGGTGCCACCGTGGTCGGCAACACCACGACCGGAGCGCGCCCCACCGTGGAGGTCGACGGTTCCTCCCAGCCGGGGTCCCACGTGGAGGACAACAGCCCCGCCTGACGTCAGTTACCTTTTGTTGCCGATCGATTGTGCGCGGTGATGTTTGCGCGGGCGGCATGAGGAAGTCATGAGGAATTGGTCCCTCGGCGCGAGGATCGTGTGAGGGAGCTCGCCGTTCGGGCGCCGCCGGGGTGTACTGGTGCCGCAATGGTGTTGCCTCGTGGGATAGGAAAGGGAGTTTCCTCATTTCCGATGGTCTTTCGATGGTGAGGAGCCTTGATGCCGGATGTAGCTTTTATCGTCTTGACGATTGTGGTTTTCGCGGTGTTGGCTCTGGCGGTGCGGGGGGTGGAGCGCCTGGTCGGGCAGGCGCTGAAGAGCGAACGGGCCGACCTGCCCGGGGGCGGGCCCGGCGCCGGGGACGGGGTGGCGCGGTGAGCATCGCGGATCTTGCCGGGCTGGTGGTGTCGGTGTTGCTGGTCGCCTACCTGGTGGTGGCCCTGGTGGCTCCGGAGCGGTTCACATGAGCACTGCGGCCGCCGGGTGGTGGCAGGCCGGCCTGCTGGTGTTCGCCCTGGCGGTGTCCTACCGGCCGCTGGGTGATTACCTGGCGCATATCTTCACCACCGACAAACACTGGCGGGCCGAGCGGGGTATTTACCGGCTGATCGGGGTGGATGCCGACGTCGACCAGAAATGGTCCACTTACCTGCGCGCGGTCTTGGCGTTTTCCGCGGTGTCGGTGCTTTTCCTCTATGGTTTCCAGCGCTTACAAGAGCACCTGCTGCTGTCGCTGGGTTTTCCGGCGGTGAAAGCGGACCAGGCGTTCAACACCGCGGCGTCGTTCGTGACGAATACAAACTGGCAGTCCTATTCCGGTGAGTCCACGATGGGTCATCTGGTGCAGATGGCCGGGTTGGCGGTGCAGAACTTCGTCTCCGCGGCGGTGGGCATCGTGGTGGTGATCGCGCTGATCCGCGGGTTCATCCGTTCGCGGACCGACCGGGTGGGCAACTTCTGGGTGGATCTGACCCGGACGTGTCTGCGGCTGTTGCTGCCGATCTCCCTCGTCTTCGCGCTGGTGCTGCTGGCTGGCGGGGTGGTGGACAACGTCTCCGCGGCGCACCCGGTGACCACGCTGGCCGGCCAGCAGCAGTCGGTCACCGGCGGGCCGGTGGCCTCCCAGGAGGTGATCAAGGAGCTGGGTACCGACGGGGGCGGGTTCTACAACGCCAACTCCGCGCACCCGTTCGAGAACCCGAATCCGGTCACCAACCTGGTCGAGATCTTCCTGATCCTGGTCATCGGGGTCGCCTTGACCCGGACGTTCGGGCGGATGGTCGGCGACAAGCGCCAGGGCTACGCGATCCTTGCGGTGATGGCGGCCATCTGGGTCACCTCCACTGCGGCGATCAGTTTCTTCGAGTCCGGGCATCACAGCGCGGCGGCGCTGGCTGCCGGCGGGGCGTTGGAGGGCAAGGAGGTCCGGTTCGGCATTCCGGGCAGCTCGCTGTGGGTGGCCTCGACCACGTTGACCTCCACCGGGGCGGTCAACACCGCGCACGACTCGCTGTCCCCGCTGGGCGGCGGCATCGCCATCCTGAACATGATGCTGGGGGAGATCGCCCCTGGGGGGACTGGTTCGGGGCTGTACGGGATCGTGGTGCTGGCGATCGTGACGGTGTTCGTGGCCGGCCTGATGGTCGGGCGCACCCCGGAGTATCTGAATAAAAAGATCCAGCCGCGGGAGATGAAGCTGGCTTCCCTCTACATCCTGACCACCCCGGCGCTGGTGCTGATCGGCACTGGGTTGGCGATTGCGCTACCAGGTGAGCGGGCGGCGGTCCTCAACCCGGGGGCGCACGGGCTGTCCGAGGTGCTGTATGCGTTCACCTCCACGGCGAACAACAACGGCAGCGCGTTCGCCGGATTGTCGGTGAACACCGTGTGGTACAACAGCGTGACCGGCGTGGTGATGCTACTCGGCCGATTCCTGCCCATCGTGTGGGTGTTGGCCCTGGCCGGGTCACTGGCCGCCCAGCGCACGGTGCCGGCGAGTGCCGGCACGTTGCCCACGCACCGGCCGCTGTTCGTCGGCATGCTGCTCGGCGTGATCATCCTCGTGGTGGCGTTGACCTACTTCCCGGCCCAGGCGCTGGGCCCACTCGCGGAGGGGTTGCGCTGATGTCGGTGACCACCATCGAATCGCCACAAGGCCCCACGACCGCCCCGGTCAGCGAGGGACCGCACCGGGTCGCGGCCGGCCTGCTGGACCCCACCCAGCTGCTCCGGTCGACTCCGGACGCGCTGCGCAAGCTCGACCCGCGGGTGCAGCTGCGCAATCCGGTGATGTTCGTCGTGCAGGTCGGCGCGGTGTTGACCACGATCGAGGCGATCGCGACACCGACGGTGTTCGCCTGGGTGATCACGGTCTGGTTGTGGCTGACCGTGGTGTTCGCCAACCTCGCCGAGGCGGTCGCCGAGGGCCGGGGCAAGGCACAGGCCCAGACGCTGCGCCGCACGAAACGGGAGACCATGGCCCGGCGGCTTGTCGACTGGCGGCCCGGTGCGGCCTCGGCCGAGGAGCTGGTGCCGGGAGTCGCGCTGCGGTTAGGCGATCATGTGGTCGTCGAGGCCGGGCAGGTCATTCCCGGCGACGGTGACGTGGTCGAGGGAATCGCCAGCGTGGACGAGTCCGCGATCACCGGCGAGTCCACTCCGGTGATCCGCGAGTCCGGCGGGGACCGCTCCGCGGTGACCGGCGGCACCACGGTGCTGTCGGACCGGATCGTGGTCCGGATCACCTCTCAACCCGGGCAGACGTTCATCGACCGGATGATCGCCCTGGTCGAGGGGGCGTCGCGGCAGAAGACGCCGAACGAGATCGCGCTGAACATCCTGCTCGCCGCACTGACCATCATTTTCCTGCTCGCGGTGGTCACGTTGCAGCCGATGGCGATCTACTCTCATGCCCGGCAGTCCCTGGTGGTGCTGGTGGCTCTGCTGGTGGCGCTGATCCCGACCACGATCGGGGCGTTGCTGTCCGCGATCGGCATCGCCGGCATGGACCGGCTGGTGCAGCGCAACGTGCTGGCGATGTCCGGCCGGGCGGTGGAGGCCGCCGGGGACGTGAACACGCTGCTGCTGGACAAGACCGGGACGATCACCCTGGGCAACCGGCAGGCCACCGAGTTCCTCCCGGCCGAGGGCGGGTCGGTCGAGCAGCTGGCGGACGCGGCCCAGCTCGCGAGCCTGGCCGATGAGACCCCCGAAGGCCGGTCGATCGTGGTGCTGGCCAAACGTGAGCTGGGTCTGCGGACGCGTGAGGAAGGCGAGCTGGTGGGTGCGACCTTCGTGGCGTTCACCGCGCAGACCCGGATGAGCGGGGTTGATCTCGTCGGCGGCCACCAGGTCCGCAAGGGTGCGGCCAGCGCGGTCCGGGAGTGGATCCGGGCCGGCGGCGGGAAGCCGACCAGCGGGCTCGGGCCGATGGTGGATGCGATCTCCGCCGCGGGTGGCACGCCGCTGGTCGTGGCCGAGCGCGGAAACGGTACCGCCCGGGCGCTGGGCGTGATCCATCTCAAGGACGTGGTCAAAGACGGTATCCGGGAGCGGTTCGCCGAGCTGCGGGCGATGGGCATCCGCACAGTGATGATCACCGGAGACAACCAGCTCACCGCGGCGGCCATCGCCACCGAGGCCGGGGTGGACGACTTCCTCGCCGAAGCCACGCCCGAGGACAAGATGGCGCTGATCCGCCGCGAGCAGACCGGTGGTCGGCTGGTCGCGATGACCGGGGACGGCACCAACGACGCTCCCGCACTCGCCCAGGCCGACGTCGGGGTGGCCATGAACACCGGCACCTCGGCCGCCAAGGAGGCCGGCAACATGGTCGATCTGGACTCCAACCCGACCAAGCTGATCGAGATCGTCCAGATCGGCAAGCAGCTGCTGATCACCCGCGGGGCGTTGACCACGTTTTCCATCGCCAACGACGTGGCCAAGTACTTCGCGATCATCCCGGCCATGTTCGCCGCGGTTTATCCAGGGTTGGACACCCTCAACATCATGCGGCTGCACTCACCGACCTCGGCGATCACCTCCGCGATCATCTTCAACGCGCTGATTATCGTGGCGCTGATCCCGCTCGCCCTGCGCGGCGTGCGCTACACCCCGTCCTCGGCCTCGGCGCTGCTGCGCCGCAATCTGTGGATCTATGGTCTGGGTGGGCTGGTGCTGCCGTTCGTCGGGATCAAACTCATCGACCTGATCATCCAGTTCATTCCCGGGTTGCGGTGAGCGCCATGACTACCATGACTTCCCGGCTGCCCAGCGGTGTGCGCCAGCACCTGGCCGCGCTGCGCGCGCTGCTGGTGCTGACCGTGCTGCTCGGCATCCTGTATCCGCTGGTGGTGCTGGGAATCGGGCAGCTCGCCTTCCCCGCCCAGGCCAACGGATCTTCGGTGACCGCGGGCGGCCGCGTGGTCGGATCCAGCCTGCTGGGCCAGGCGTTCGTCGACGCGCGGGGCAACCCGGCACCGCAGTGGTTCCAGCCCCGCCCGTCGGCGGCTGCGGACCCGGCCAACAAGAACGACCCGGGATACAACCCGCTGTTCTCCGGCGGTTCCAACCTGGGTCCGTCCAACCCGGACCTGATCAAGTCCATCCAGGCACGACGCCAGGCCGTGGCGGCTTTCGATGGGGTGCCGGCGGCCAGCGTGCCGCCGGACGCGGTCACCGCCAGCGGCTCGGGCCTGGATCCGGACATCTCCCCGGCCTACGCCGACGAGCAGGTCACCCGGGTGGCCAGGGCCCGGGGTCTGGATCCGGGTGCGGTGCGCGCCCTGGTGGCTGCCCACGTCCAGGGTCGGACCCTGGGCATCCTCGGCGAACCGCGGGTCAACGTCGTGGAGCTCAACGCCGCGCTGACCCGACTGCGTTAAGCCTAGGGTCGGCCCCAAGGTCGGGCAGTAAAGACGGGTTGGGGGAGCTGTGGTGGGCGCAACCGGAGTCCTGCGGGTTTACCTGGGCGCCGCACCCGGGGTCGGCAAGACCTTCCGCATGCTGGTGGAAGGCCACCGGCGCCGGGACCGCGGCACCGACGTGGTCATCGCCTTCGTCGAGACCCACGGCCGGCCCGAAACCGAAGCGCTGATCGGTGATCTGGAGCTCATCCCGCGGGCCCGGCGGAGCTACCGGGGAGCTGAGTTCACCGAGATGGACCTCGACGCCGTTCTCACCCGCCGGCCCAAGGTCGCCTTGGTCGACGAGCTTGCCCACACCAACGTCCCCGGCGGGCGCCACGCCAAACGCTGGCAGGACGTCCAGGACTTACTGGCCGCCGGCATCAATGTGATCACCACCGTGAACATCCAACACCTGGAGTCCCTCAACGACGTCGTCGAAAAGATCACCGGGGTGGTGCAGCGGGAGACCGTGCCGGATGAGGTGGTCCGCCGGGCCGACCAGATTGAGCTGGTCGACATGACCGCCGAGGCGCTGCGACGGCGGATGGCGCACGGCAACGTCTACGCCCCGGAGAAGATCGACGCCGCGCTGGCCAACTACTTCCGCGTCGGCAACCTGACCGCGCTGCGCGAGCTGGCGCTGCTGTGGCTGGCCGACCGGGTCGAAGAGGGACTGCGGCGCTACCGGGCCGACCACGGCGTCGGCGGTGTGTGGGAGACCCGGGAACGCGTCGTGGTCGCGCTGACCGGTGGCCCGGAGGGGGAGACACTCATCCGCCGCGCCGCCCGCATCGCCGCCCGTGGGGCCGGCAGGGATCTGCTGGCCGTCCATGTCACTCAAAGCGACGGCCTGACCGGTGCCGACCCGGCCGCGCTGGCGACCCAACGCCAGCTGGTGGAATCCCTCGGCGGCAGCTACCACTCCGTCGTCGGTGATGACATCCCGGCCGCGTTGCTGGATTTCGCCCGGGCGCAGAACGCCACCCAGCTCGTGCTCGGCACCAGCCGCCGCAGCAGGGCATCGAGGCTGCTGGGCGGGCGCGGCATCGGGGAGACGGTGATCGCTGCCTCGGGGGATATCGACGTTCACCTGGTCACCCATCCCTACGCCAGCCAAGGCCAGCGGCTGCCCTCGGCGCGCACCGACCTGTCCCCCGGGCGCCTGCTCGCCGCCGAGCTCGCGGCCTGGCTCGCCCCCCCAGCGATCACCGCGATCCTCACCCAGCTGCGCGGCGAGCTGAATCTGACCAGCCAGGTCCTGCTCTTCCTGCTGGTGGTTGTCGGCATCGCCCGCATCGGCGGCCTGGTCCCGGCGCTGCTCGCCGCCCTGTTCAGCTCACTACTGCTCAACTACTACTTCATCCCGCCGATCCACACGCTGAGCGTCACCGACCCCAACAACGTCATCGCACTGGTGGTGTTCGCACTGGTGGCGCTGACCGTCGCGTCAGTCGTCGATGCCGCGGTCCGCCACACCCGGCGGGCCGCCCGCGCCTCGGCCGAAGCCTTGAGCCTGTCGGTGCTGGCCGGCAGCGTGCTGCGCGGCGAGGAGGCGATCCCCGCGCTGCTGGAACGCTCCCGGGAAACCTTCGCCATGGCCTCGGCCACTCTGCTCGGCACCGTTGACGCGACGACGTCGGAGCACGCTCTCCCAGACAGCACGGCATCCGGTGACCCGCAGCGGTGGGTCACCCTCGGTGTCGCCGGAGCACCACCGTCGCGCTGTCCGGCCGAGGCCGACGTGACGGTAGCCGTCGGGGGCAATGCCGTGCTCGCGCTGCGCGGCCGGGTGCTGCCCGCCGCCGACCAGCGGGTGCTCACCGCGTTCGGCGCCCAGGTCGCGGTCGCGCTGGACCGCGACCGGCTCACCCGTGAGGCCGCCCAGGCCAAACCCGCGATGGAGGCCGACCGGATGCGCACCGCGCTACTCGCCGCGGTCAGCCACGACCTGCGCACCCCGCTGGCCGCGGCCAAGGCCGCGGTGAGTAGCCTACGCAGCCCTGACGTCGCCTGGAGCGCTGAGGACACCGCCGAGTTGTTGGCCACCGCGGAGGAGTCCCTGGACCGGCTGATCCGGCTGGTGGAGGACCTCCTCGATATGAGCCGCCTGCAAACCGGCGCTCTGTCGCTGCACCTGCAACCGGTCGTTCTCGACGAGATCATCCCGATCGCCCTGGACGGTCTGCGCCCCGAGGCTGACCCCGTGCGCTGGCACCCGGCGCCAGCCCTGCCTCCCGTGCTGGCCGACCCCGTGTTGCTGGAACGGGTGATCGCCAACCTGATCACCAATGCCCTGCGCTACAGCCCGCCCCGCCACCCCCCGATGCTGACCGCCAGCACCCTCGCCGACCGAATCGAGCTGCGGGTGATCGACCGCGGGCCAGGCATTCCCGAAGCCGACTGGGATCGCATCTTCGCGCCGTTCCAGCGCCTCGGCGACCGCGACAGCACCACCGGTCTCGGGCTCGGACTGGCGCTCTCGCGCGGACTGATCGAAGCCATGGGTGGCGCACTGAACCCGGAAGACACTCCCGGCGGTGGGCTGACCATGGTCATCGCCCTGCCCGCCTACCCACCCTCCCCCGGCCACGGGCCAGGAGGCGGCCAGTGAGGAGATCTCGGCATGAAGCGGATCCTCGTCGTCGATGATGAATCCCAGCTGCTGCGCGCCCTGCGGATCAACCTGCGGGCCCGGGCCTATGAGGTCGAGACCGCCCAAGACGGCGCGGCTGCGTTGGCCGCGGTGGCCCGCCGCCCTCCCGATGTGGTGGTGCTGGACCTGGGCCTGCCTGGCATCAGCGGCCTCGAGGTGATCACCGGCCTGCGCGGCTGGACCCGGGTGCCCATCATTGTGCTCTCCGGCCGGGCTGATCCCGCCGACAAAGTCGAGGCCCTGGACGCGGGCGCGGATGATTACGTCACCAAACCGTTCAACATGGATGAGCTGCTGGCCCGCATCCGGGCCGCGCTACGCCACCACACCGGGCAGGCCCCGCAGCAGGTTACCTTCGGGGACCACACCGTCGACTTGGCCGCCCACCGCATCACCCGCCGCTGCCCGGCGCCGGCCACCCCCACCGACGGCGAGCCCGCGGCGCCCCCGGGTGGGGAACCGGCGGTGCATCTGACGCCCACCGAATGGAAAATCCTCACCGTGCTCCTGCGCCACCCCGGTGCGCTGGTGCAATCCCAATGGCTGCTCACCGAGGTCTGGGGACCTCACTACCGCACCGAAACCGACCATCTGCGCTTCCACATCGCCCAACTGCGTCGCAAACTCGAACCCGACCCGGCTCACCCCCGGCACCTGCTCACCGAAGTCGGTCTGGGCTATCGCTACCAGCCATGACGCCCCACTACCCCGATCAGCGGGTGCCGTGATGGCCGGGTGTTTCCAAGCCCTGCTCATCGTGGCCACACTCGCTGTGGTGCATGTGCCGCTGGGGGACTATCTGTCCCGGGTCTACACCAGCCGCCGGCATTGGCGCGTCGAGGCTGCGGTGTATCGGGGTGCGGGATCGACCCGGAGGCCGAGCAGCCCTGGACTCACTACCTGGCCTCGCTGCTGCACCACCAACACCAGCTGGCAGAACTACGCGGGGGCGCGAAGTACTGGATGCGGGTGCTCTCGGAGATCAAAAACCGCGGTACCCAGGACTGCCTGATCGTGGTGTGCGACGGGTTGAAGGGCTTACCCGACGCGATCGCGGCGGTCTGGCCCCAGACCATCGTGCAAACATGTATCGTGCATTTACTGCGGAATTCGTTCAAATACGCTTCGAAGAAAGACTGGTCAGCGATCGCCGCCGACCTCAAGCCAGTCTACACCGCGGCCTCGGAGCAAGCCGCGCTGGACGCTTTCGCCGAGTTCAGTGA
>JAFAXZ010000363.1 GCA_019240665.1 Pseudonocardiales bacterium
CCCGGTTTGACGACCGGGTCACCGGGCAGCTGTCGTCCTTCGCGCCGGACGCCATGGTGGTGCATGCCGACATCGATCCCGCCGAGATCTCTAAGAACCGGCGGGCGGACGTGCCCATCGTGGGTGATTGCGCTGAGGTGATCAGCGAGCTGATTCCGGCGGTGCGGGCCGTGTTCGAGTCCGGCCGTCCGGATCTGGCTGCCTGGTGGCGGCAGCTGCGCAACTGGCAGCAGATGTTCCCGTTGGGCTATGACCGTCCGAGTGACGGGATGCTCTCCCCGCAGTTCGCGATCGAGCGGATCGGCGCCCTGGTCGGCCCGGATGCGATTTACACCGCAGGGGTGGGCCAGCACCAGATGTGGGCGGCGCAGTTCATCAGGTATGAGAAGCCGGGCAGCTGGATCAACTCCGGTGGCCTGGGCACGATGGGTTTCGCCGTACCGGCGGCGATGGGTGCCAAGCTGGGCCGGCCCGACGTCGCAGTCTGGGCCATCGACGGCGACGGCAGCTTTCAGATGACCAATCAGGAGCTGGCGACCTGCGCCATCGAGAACATCCCGATCAAAGTCGCGGTGATCAACAACGGTAGCCTGGGTATGGTCCGGCAGTGGCAGAACCTATTCTACTCCGAGCGCTACTCACAGACCGACCTGGGAACCCACTCCCGCATTCCGGACTTCGTGAAGCTCGCCGAGGCATTGGGTTGCGTGGGCCTGCGCTGCGAGGCCGAGCCGGACGTCGACAAGGTCATCGAGCAGGCGATGGAGATCGACAACCGCCCGGTCGTGATCGACTTCGTGGTGGGTAAGGACGCGCAGGTGTGGCCCATGGTTGCGGCTGGCCACGGAAACAACCACATCATGGCGGCGCGTGACATCCGTCCGCTGTTCGACGAGGACGGGTCATGACCAGGCACACCATGTCGGTGCTGGTGGAGAACAAGCCCGGCGTGCTGGCCCGGGTGGCCGGACTGTTCAGCCGCCGCGGGTTCAATATTCACTCGTTGGCAGTCGGGCCCACCGAGAACCCCGGTATATCCCGGATGACCATCGTGGTCGCTGTCGAGGAGTGGCCCTTGGAACAGGTCACCAAACAGCTCAACAAGCTGATCCATGTCATCAAGATCGTTGAGCTCGACCCACTGGTGGCGGTGCAGCGGGAACTGCTGCTGGTGAAGGTCCGGGCCGACACCACGGTGCGCTCCCAGGTGCTCGAGGCGGTCACACTGTTCCGGGCCAAGGTTGTCGATGTCTCCCCAGAGGCGCTGACCATCGAGGCAACCGGCACTGGGGACAAGCTCGCTGCACTGTTGCGGATGCTTGAACCCTTCGGCATCCGTGAGATGGTGCAGTCCGGCATGGTCGCCATGGGTCGCGGCCCCCATGCCATCACCGCCGGCTCGATCCGCTAAAACCCGTGCCCAAGATCAAGAGTCACGAAGATCAGGAGTGACGGATGAGTGCTGAAGTCTTCTACGATAGCGATGCCGATCTGTCGATCATTGCGAACCGGAAGGTCGCGGTGATCGGCTATGGCAGTCAGGGACACGCGCACGCGCTGAGCCTGCGCGATTCCGGGGTCGATGTCCGTGTCGGCCTGCCCGAGGGATCCAAGTCGCGCGTGAAGGCGGCGGACGAGGGCCTGCCGGTGGTGACGCCAGCGCAGGCGTCGGCCGAGGCGGACGTCATCATGATTCTCGCGCCGGACACCAAGCAGCGCGCCATTTACGCCCACGACATCGCGCCGAACTTGAACACGGGTGATGCGCTGTTGTTCGGACACGGCTTCAATATCCGCTACGACCTGATCCGCCCGCCGTCGGATGTGGACGTGGCGATGGTGGCCCCCAAGGGACCCGGGCACTTGGTGCGCCGGCAGTTCGTCGACGGCAGGGGAGTGCCCTGCCTGATCGCTGTCGAGCAGGATCCTTCCGGTGGTGCTCAGGCGCTGGCGCTGTCCTATGCCAAGGCGATCGGCGGTACCCGCGCTGGGGTGATCAAGACCACCTTCACCGAGGAGACCGAGACCGATCTTTTCGGTGAGCAGACCGTGCTCTGCGGTGGGATCACCGCACTGGTGCAGGCCGGGTTCGAGGTGCTCACCGAGGCCGGATACGCCCCCGAGGTGGCCTATTTCGAATGCCTGCATGAGGTCAAGCTCATCGTCGACCTGATGTACGAGGGGGGAATCTCCCGGATGCGCTATTCGATCTCTGACACTGCCGAGTACGGGGATCTTACCCGCGGACCGAGGATCATCACACCCGAGGTCAGGGACGAGATGCGCCGGATCCTCACCGAGATCCAGGACGGCAGCTTTGCCCAGGAATGGGTTGCCGAGGACGACAACGGGCGGCCGAATTACACCAAGCTGCGCGCCGAAGGGGAGCGGCACCCCATCGAGCAGGTTGGCGCTCGGCTGCGCGGGCTGATGTCCTGGATAGATCGCCCGCTCACCGACACCGTCTGACGGCGAGGGCGGCGATCATTCAGCCGCCCGGCACCCCAGCAGGACCCAGGACAGTCATGATCGCGGCTACGAGGAACGCAACGCACGACAAGACGACCAGGACGATACGTCCCGTTGCGTGCGTCACCAGGAAACTTCCTGCTAGGAACAGCAGACCGAGCGCGATCAACAGCGGGTAGTAATTCATGATTTGTCCCCTCTTGTGGCTGTTGCTCGGCCATGCGGCGGCCCCGTGATCCACGTACCAGCTCGGCAAGCGCGACGTCCCCTTAACGTCACTGCCGAGAACCGCACCGTCGCCGCCGTGTTTGACTTGAATCCTACTAGTACCTACCCGCTAGTACCTACCCGCTGACCGGCACCGCTCCTTCCGCAGCCTCGGCGCGCATCCCGGTGTCGACATCAACGCCTACACCGCCGCGCTCGCCGGTATCTCGTCCGACCAGGCCACCGGGCACCTCGTTGCACTCTACGGCGACCAGCTGTCGATGAACCGTCTACCACCGATACCGTGCGACGTGGTCCGCGATTACGCCAGCGGCACCAGATCGGTGTTCAGCCGGGCCAACTCAGCTAACGGCTCGCGCTTTTCGCAGATCACGGCTGTGCCTGCATGGCAGCGGATTGGTCGGCGCGTACCGGGTCACTCCCGAAAGCGGCGGATTGCAGCGAAACTCTCGATGCCATTGAGCAGATCAACTCGCCATCTGCCCGCAAGGAATTACGCCGTGCTGTGCCCGTCCTGAATCGGTGGCATGGCCGCAGTGATGTACAAGAGGTCGTGTACCGGCTGGATACCTAGGTCGCGCATCTGGACGTTCGCGGTTACGCGGCGTGGACATCCTCCGCCAGGTGGAGTATGGGCGCGCGGAGAGCACGACGTTACGGCCTGCGGAGTAAGTATGACCGGCACTCGTCCAGCCTGACCCGCTCAACTAAACTGGGCGGCCGTGACCAGACCGAGCCGACCTGTCGTTCTCATCGCCGAGAAGCTCGCGCCGTCGGTGCTGGAGGTGCTCGGTGACGAGTTCGACGTCCAGCACGTTGAGGGCACCGACCGACCGGCTCTGTTCGAGGCCTTGGCCGGCGCCGAGGCGCTACTGGTGCGCTCGGCTACCCGGGTGGACGCCGAGGCGCTCAGCCATGCCCCTCGGCTGAAGGTCGTGGCCAGAGCCGGTGTCGGGCTGGACAACGTCGACGTGCCGGCGGCCACCGAGCGCGGGGTGATGGTGGTCAACGCACCTACCTCCAACATCATCTCGGCCGCGGAGCACGCCGTCGGGTTGCTGCTTGCGGTGGCTCGGCACATCCCAGCGGCCGATGCCAGCCTGCGTGGTGGGCAATGGAAGCGCAATTCGTTCGGCGGCGTCGAGCTGTCCGGCAAGACCGTTGGTGTGGTGGGCCTGGGCAAGATCGGCCAGCTGGTTGCCCAGCGGCTGGCGGCCTTCGGAACCGAGCTGATCGCCTACGATCCCTATGTGTCGCCGGCGCGGGCCGCGCAGCTGGGCATCGAGCTTGTCGACTTGGACGAGTTGCTTTCCCGTGCTGATGCCATCTCGATCCACCTGCCCAAGACCCCCGAGACGCTCGGGCTGATCGGCGCCAACCAGCTTGCCAAGACCAAACCAGGCGTGCTGATCGTCAACGCCGCCCGTGGTGGCCTGGTGGATGAGCAGGCACTGGCCGACGCGGTGCGCCGTGGCCAGGTCGGCGGCGCGGGCATTGACGTCTTCGCCACCGAGCCGTGCATGGCCAGCCCGTTGTTCGAGCTCCCGCAGGTGGTTGTCACACCGCACCTGGGTGCCTCCACCGCCGAGGCGCAGGACCGGGCGGGTACCGACGTCGCGCGAAGCGTGCTGCGAGCGCTGCATGGCGAGTTCGTTCCTGACGCGGTGAACGTGATCAGTGGCGGGGTGGTGGGCGAAGAGGTGCGGCCCTGGCTGCCGCTGACTCAGAAACTGGGCATCGTGCTGGCCGCACTGACCGGACGCTCGCTCGCATCGGTAACCGTCGATGTGCGCGGTGAGCTGGCCGCCGAAGAGGTCTCCGGCCTGCGGCTCGCGGCGCTGCGTGGCGTCTTTACCGGTGTCGTGGACGAGCAGGTCACCTTCGTCAACGCGCCACGGTTGGCGCAGGAGCGCGGGGTGGCCGTCGCCGTGGTCAGCGCCCCGGAGAGTCCAAGCTACCGTAGCGTGGTGAGCGTGCGGGGAGTCTGCGCCGACGGCACGGTGCACTCGGTCTCGGGAACGCTGTCCGGTCCGACGCAGGTGCAGAAGGTGGTCGAGGTCGATGGCCGGCACTTCGACTTGCGGGCTCAGGGTGAGGCGATCCTCGTGGAGTATCCTGACCGTCCGGGCGTGATGGGCATCGTCGGAACGCTGCTGGGCGAGGCGGGTGTCAACATCGAGGCGGCCCAGATCAGCCAGACGACCGCGCGCACCGATGCGATCATGATGTTGCGGGTGGACCGGCCGGTTCCCGGCCAGGTGCTGGCAGCGGTCGGACCATCGGTCGGCGCCCGCACCATCCGCTCGATCACGTTCGGCTAACCTTCGACGTCCTGGGTGCATCGCAGCCGTTAGCCGTGGCGCACCACGACCGGCGCAGTCCGCTGGGGCGGCCGTAGCGGGACCTGTCCGACCGGTCCATGATGTCCACGAGGAGTACCCGTTCGGGGTCGCTCTTTCGGCTTACCTGTCGTGCAGTGCTCTCGGTAGCTACGAGTAACCTGCCCGCTGCGGAGAGTCCCATAGCGGGGCTCGGGCACTGGAGGTGGCGCATGCGGCTCGCGGTGATCCCCGGCGATGGGATTGGTCCAGAGGTGATCGGCGAGGCGCTCAAAGTCCTCGATGAGGTCGCCCCGGACGCCGAAACCACGCCCTATGATCTCGGTGCCGCGCGCTGGCACTCCACCGGGGAACTGCTCCCGGAGTCGGTGCTGGGCGAGCTCCGCCAGCACGATGCCATCCTGCTGGGCGCGGTGGGGGACCCCTCCGTGCCCAGCGGGATTCTGGAACGCGGACTGTTGCTGCGGCTGCGTTTCGAAATGGATCATCACGTGAACCTGCGGCCGGCGCGGCTGTATCCCGGGGTGCGCAGCCCCATCGCGGACCCGGGGAGCATCGACATGATCGTGGTCCGGGAGGGCACCGAGGGCCCCTATGCGGGCAACGGCGGACTGCTGCGCAAGGACACCCCGCACGAGATCGCCACCGAGGTCAGTATCAACACCGCCTTCGGTGTGGAGCGTGTCGTACGCGACGCGTTCGCCCGGGCCTCGGCGCGCCCACGCAGACACCTAACGCTGGTACACAAGACGAACGTGCTCTCGCACGCCGGATCGCTGTGGTCGCGCATCGTGGAAGAGGTGTCGCTGCAGCATCCCGATGTGACAGTGGCCTACCAGCACGTTGACGCGGCCACCATCCACTTGGTCACCGACCCCGGCCGATTCGATGTGATCGTCACCGACAACCTGTTCGGTGACATCCTCACCGACCTCGCGGCCGCCGTCACCGGCGGGATCGGCCTAGCCGCCAGCGGAAACCTCGATGTCACCCGCCGCAACCCCAGCATGTTCGAGCCGGTGCACGGCTCCGCTCCGGACATCGCTGGCCAGGGCATCGCTGACCCGACCGCGGCAGTGCTGTCGATCGGGCTGATGCTCGCTCACTTGGGGATGGATGAGCCCTCCCGCCGGGTGGAGGCCGCGGTGGCCTTCGACCTGGCCACTCGGGATCACACCCACCCCGGCGGTACCCATGCCATCGGTGATCGCCTGGCTGCCCTGGTCTCCTCGAGCCAGCGCGTCGAACGCGCTGGGCTGTAGTACGCGTCCGGTAGCGGGATCAGCCCTGGGGCCGGCGGGCGGTGATAGTACGGTCACCCCCGGTCCGACGAGGAGGGCAGACAATGACGAGCAGCGTTGAGCAGGCCGGTACGCCGCTAGCGGGTGTCGTCCAGCCGCAGACCTCCCTGGCGGCCGCAGTCGCCATGGGTGAGCTGTGGATGGAGGCCGGTGTCGCCGAGCGCGCGGCAGCCCGCTGCGACCAGGCGGTTAGGGAAATCAACGACTTACTGCGAGACGCGCGCCAGCTCACAGTAAAGCGCAAGTTCGGTGATAACGAGGACGGCCAAGCTGCCGCTACGCGGTTCTCCCAGGCCGGCCACGACTACATCAACACGATGAGGAACGCTCAACGGGTGTTCGCGAACATGGCGGCGACCTACCGGGCGGCCGGGCGCACGGTCACCGAGGCCGATGCAGCGAGCGAGCAGATGTTTGGCCGATCCGAGTGAGACGCGTTCTGGTGATCGCGCTAGGTCTGCTTGCGGCCGGATGCGGTTCCCAGGTGTCGGGGCACGCTCCGTCGCCTGCGGGGGCTGACGCCAGCCGGGCGGATATGTGCACCATCTTGACCGAAGAGGAGCTGACCGGGCTGGGTATCGAAGTGAATACCCGCAAGCAGGTGAACAGGCTCGGCTTGGTCGGTTGTGGGTGGCAGGGTAAGGCCATCACGCTGGACCTGGAGCGGGACAAGGAGACTCTCGCCTCATACAAGGCGCGTCGGCGTGATCCGGCTTTCACCAGCTTCGCGGACGACACGGTCAACGGTCGGGCCGGGGCACATTTCTCGGTGGATCGTGACCGCACGGACTGCACGCAGTTGGTTGACGGTGGGCCAGTATCGCTGTGGGTGGCCGTGGCGCCAGCGTTCAGCCTCAATGGACCGTCGGTCGATTCCTGCGCGGAGGCATTGCGGATTGCGCAGATGATCGAGCCTCGATTGCCGAAAGCGGGGAGTTGAGATGTCCGGAGCGTGGAATGTGGTGGCCGATCTGCTCGGCGTGGGCGAGCCCAGTGGCAATGACCATGGGTCGAGCAACTGGGCGGCGTGGGGGCATCCGGAGATCCGTTCGATGCTGGACACCTCGGTCGCCCCGGGCGACATCGGCGATACCGCGCGGCTGTGGCGCGACCAGGGTCGCAATGCGGCGGAGCTGGTAAGTGGTCTCACCCGGGACCTGAGCAGCATCGTGACCGGTGGGTGGCGCGGCGCCTCGGCCAATGCGGCGATCGTCGCCCTCGAACCGATCAACCAGTGGTCAACCAGCATGGTCGACATCACGGAGCGCATCACAGCGCTGATGGATGCCTCCGGCTTCTCCGCCGCGCAGGCCAAGGCCACCGTGCCCCCGCCGAAGTCGCATGACTGGGGCGAATCACTGCGCAGTTTTGCCACCGGCGGCGCGGTTGGCGCGGTCGTTGACGCTGTCGCGCAGGAGCAGCAGCAGTCTGAGACACATGCCGAGGCTGTGCGGATTATGACCAATGTGTACTCCGCGCCGATCAATGAATACCATGCTGTGGTACCGACTTACCCGCAGCTGGTCGACCCGACGCTGCAGCCACCTGAGCAGCACCCGAAGCTCGGCCCGGCACCGGGACCCGGCTATCCCGGTGCCGGGGCGCTCGGTGGCGGGGCCGGCACGCATGGGGCTGGCACGCATAAGGGTGGGCGCGTTGCCCACACGCCGTCGGCCCCCCACGCCCACACGCTGTCGGCTCCCACCGCCCGCCC
>JAFAXZ010000049.1 GCA_019240665.1 Pseudonocardiales bacterium
GCGGTCCAGGAACCTTTCGTAGTGGCCGATGTCGAGGTCGGTTTCGGCGCCGTCCTCGGTGACGAAGACTTCCCCGTGCTGGAAGGGATTCATGGTGCCGGGGTCGACGTTGAGATAGGGGTCCAGCTTCTGCATCGTCACCCGCAACCTGCGGGCTGTCAGCAGCTGGCCCAGGCTGGACGCGGTAAGTCCCTTGCCCAGCGAGGAGGCGACGCCCCCGGTGACGAACAGGTACCTGGTTGAGCGGGCGGGCTTGACCAAGACCTTCTCCCGTGGTCCGGACCGGCCCTTCGATTGATGACCGGTTGCGCTGCAGCTGGCGGCACACCGCCGACCACGGAATCTCACGGTAACACTGCCAGCGGTGGTCACGGGGCACCGCCTCGCCGGTCAGCCCTGGATCGCGGGAACCACGGCCTGCGCGTTGCCGCCGGTACCGTACCGCCCGGCCCGACCTTGTGCCTGCTCGGCCAGTGCCAGGACCGTCGCCACCCGCCCGGCGGCAGTGCTGACGTCGTCGACCGTGGACAGAACAGAGGCCGCCGCAGTGTCTGCCCGCACTACACCTATCGGGCCGTTGCCTTCGGCGGACCCGGGCCTACCCGCGAGGACAGCGCCAGCGCTGGCGCGATCAAGCTGGGTAGCGAACCGGGCCAGGATTCCGGCCCGATCCCCGCTGCTGTTGTCGCGACCCGCGCCGCCGGTGAGCACCACCACAAGCTGAGCCGGCAGCATCTGCGGGCCGACCCGGACAAAGCCACCGTCACCGAGCCCAGCGAGCACGGCAGTAGTCTCGGCGGAAGTGGCTTGCGCTTTCCCGTTGTGCGGGTTGATCAGCAGCAGCGAGCCAAGCAGCCCACCGGCCAGCGTCCCGACATCCGACGCGGTGGGCAACCGCAGCCCAGCCGGCAGCAGACGGGTGCAGAGCTCGCTGAGTTGGTCGGAACGGGACGGATCGGTGAACGCGTCGGTGAGCTGCAACTCACCAGTGATGGTGGCACCGGCACTGTTCAGCAACCCGGTCAGCACATCCCGGTCGGCCGGATTGGCGTCCGTGGTGGTGACGAACGCCACGGTGCGACCACGCAGTGCACCACTCACGACCCGGGGACCGACCGCTGCGCCAAAAATATCGGCATCGGCCAGTCGGGCACGCAGCCCGTTACGTTCGGCCTGCAGATCGCTCACCTGGCGGCCCAAGTCGTCCCGATTGGAGCTGAGCCCGGACAGCAAGCGGCCACTGATCGCGGTGGACCCGAGCACCACTCCGAGCGCCAAGGCCAGGAAGACGGCGGCGATGGAGACCACGTGGTACCGCAGTGAGATCACGGTCTATCCCAACCCCTTGACCCAGGACACGACGTCATTCCAGGTATCGCTGATGAGGACGCCGCCACCGACATGGGAGACCAGCAGCGCCACGACCACAGCGGCAAGCGCGGCGAGCACCATGAGCAGCACGGCGCCTGCCGAAACTCGGCTGCAATACAAGGCAGCGGCGGCATGACCGTCGACAAGCTTGCCGCCCAGCCTCAGTCGGGTGAGGAACGTCGACGGGTTCGACCCAGATCGCCCCCGATCGAGGAACTCGTGCAGGGTGGCTTGGAACCCGACGGTAATCACGAGTTCGGCGCCGTGCGCCTCGGCCAGCAGCAGGGCGAGGTCCTCCGGATTGCTGACCGCGGGGAAAGTCACCGCGCCGATCCCCAGGTCCTGGATCCGCTCCAGCCCCGGGGCGAAACCGTCGGGTTGAGCGGGCACCACGACCTCGTTGGCCGATTTGAGGGTGTCGGTCTCAACCTGGTAGGGGTCGCCGACGATGAGGTGCGGCCGGTACCCGGCAGCACGCAGCGCATCGGCACCCGCCTCGACGCCGATCAGCACCGGGTGATACTCCCGGATGAAGTGCTTGAGCGCGGCCAGGTCGGCGGTGTAATTGTAGCTGGCGGCCACCACCAGCACCTGCCGTCCGCGGATCGGGACCTCGATATCAGGCACGCCCACCCGATCGATGATCAGGGCACGCTCGTGCCGAAGAAATTCGATGGTGTTCGCCGAAAACGCCTCAAGCTGAGCGGACAGCCCGGACTTGGCCTCGATCATCAGGTCAGCGATCGAGTTGGCAGTCTGTTCGATGCCCCGAGCAACCTCGGTGTCCCCGACGTACACCCCACCCTCGTGAAGCCTTAGCCGGCTGCCGTCCTTGATCCGCAACACCTCTGCACCGACCCCGTCGACCAGCGCGATGCCCGCGGAAATGAGGATCTCGGGACCCAGGCTCGGGAACCGGCCGGAGATCGATGGTGCGGCATTGACCACCCCGGCGACTCCTGCAGCTACCAGCGCATCGGCGGTTCTACGGTCAAGATCGACCTGATCGAACACCGCGATGTCGCCACGACCGACGCGGCGCGCCAGCGCGTCGACGCGTCGGTCCACCCTGGCCACCCCAGTCACCCCGGGCAGCTCACGGCCGGATCGGCTGAGCAGGCCGGAGATTTTCATGCGACGATGGTGGCAAAAGTCGCGTCGCTGGTTGGGGAGGCGCGCCGGGGTGCTGGCTCGAGCTCGTGAGTGCCCGAGCTCGTGAGTGACAGTGGGCCCTCAACGACAGTGGGCGCTCAACACTGCTGTGCACTTGCGAGCCTCTTGTCGGCCGCAGCGGTGGCCAGTAGCTCTTCGGCGTGCGCCCGCCCCGTATCGGTATCCCCCAACCCGGCCAGCATCCTGGCCAACTCGCCGACCCTGGCCACCTCATCGAGTTCCCGGACCCCGCTGCGGGTCAACCCGGTGGCGTGAGTTGCCTTGTCCACCACGAGATGCCGGTCGGCGTAGGCGGCGACCTGGGCCAAGTGAGTGACGACCACGACCTGGTGGCTGCGGGCCAGCCGGGCCAGGCGCCGCCCGATCTCGACCGCGGCTCGTCCGCCGATCCCGGCATCGACCTCGTCGAAGACCATTGTGGGGACCGGGTCGGCATCGGCTAGCACAACCTCCAGCGCCAGCATCACCCGGGATAGCTCCCCGCCAGAGGCGCTCTTGTGCACCGGTAGCGACCCGGCGTCGGGGTGCGGTGCCAGGCGCAGCTCCACCTCGTCGACACCATCCGGGCCGGTCCGCAGCCGCACCCCGGCGACGGTGAGGGCGGCCTCGTCACCATCCCCAGCCAGGGTGGGGTAGACCGCCACGGACAGCTGCGCCTGGCCCATCGCCAACCCGGCGAGCTCGGCGGTGACAGCGTCCCCGAGCTCTTGGGCGGCCGCAGTCCTGGCCGCGGTGAGGGCAGTGACGTGTCCGGCCAGCTCGGTGGCCAGTCCGTCACGCCGGGCCGCCAACGCCGCGATGGCCTCGTCGGAGGTGTCCAGACCAGCCCGGCGCTGGTGGGCCTGCCGCGCCCAGGCCAGCACACCGTCGACGTCGGCGGCGTACTTGCGGGTGAGTCGCTTGAGCTCGGCCTGGCGGGCCAGCACCTGCTCTAATCGGGTCGGATCGGCATTGAGGGTCTCAAGGTAGCTGCGAAGCTCGGCAGCGACATCACCGAGCACCGCAGCGGCCTCGCCCAGGCGTTCCCCGAGCACCTGCAGCGCAGGGTCATTCACCGTTTGTAGCCGACGGCGAGCCTCCCCCACCAGGCCGATCGCGCTCGGCTGGTCGTGAGCTCCTTCCGGTGCGCCGTACACCGCGGACTGCGCAAGGGCAGCGGTCTCCCGGAGCTGTTCGGCGTCGGCCAGCCGCCGGGCCTCTGCCAGCAGAGCTGAATCCTCCCCTGGCTGCGGGTCAACGGCGGTGATCTCGGCGAGGCTGTGACCGAGCAGGTCGGCTTCCCTGGTCAGCTCGCGTGAATGATCCCGGCGGCTGGCGAGCTCAGTGCAGCAGTGCAGCCACTGCTCCCGAACCCGGCGGTATGCGCTCAGCGGCCCAGACACCGCGTCGCCAGCGAAGCGGTCCAGCACAGCCCGCTGCTCGCCGGCACGCAGCAGCCGCAGCTGGTCGTTCTGACCGTGGACCGCGAGCATGCCGTCGGCCAGGTCGGCCAGCACTCCGGCCGGAACCGAGCGGCCACCCAGATGGGCCCGGGAACGGCCGTCCGGGGTGAGAGTGCGGCTGGCGATCAGGCTGCCGTCCTCATCGGTGCGGGCACCCACCTCGCTAGCCAGTTCCGCAGCCGAGCTGCCCTCGGGTGGCCGGAAACGACCCTCCACGATGGCCCGGTCGGCGCCGCGCCGGATCCGGGAGGTGTCAGCTCGTCCGCCGGCGAGCAGTTGCAGGCCGGTGACCACCATGGTCTTGCCCGCGCCGGTCTCCCCGGTCACCACGGTCAGGCCAGGGTGCAGGTCCAGGGTGGCCTCGTCGATCACACCGAGGCCCTCGATGCG
>JAFAXZ010000095.1 GCA_019240665.1 Pseudonocardiales bacterium
CTTTAGCAAAGTAGATCATGATCAAGGTTAACTTGACAGTGCCACGGTGACGACGACGCATCAGCACAGCCTGCTCCCAACCGGTCATCCACCAACGCAACAGTGCCACTTCACACAACGCAACAGCTCCGATGAGCGTGCTGGTCGGCCTCCAAGAATCGCGGCGTGCGCGACGTGTTTTTCCTCGTCCGCGATGGCCTCAAAGGTTTACCCGAGGTGGTGGAGAACGTCTGGCCACAAACCATCGCGCGAACATGCGTCATTCATTATGCCGATGTCGGCACTAAAGGCGCTGGTGGTGGCGGTACCGACGGTAGCGATGTCGGCATAATCGCAGATTCCCCGGGACGATCGGCAGGCGGCCAGGGACACATCACACGCTCCAGGGGGTGTACGCCGACGCGATGTGTGACTATGTTCTCCTCGTTGCGGTCGAGGAGTCGTTGCAGGTAGATGGGATAGTTAGGTCTCAACGGTCCTGTGGTCCGTTCCTACCGCCGCATTCCCGCGATCACGATCCGACAGACGATGCCTCGGGTTATGCCGCCCCGATTATGCCGATAAAACGCTGCCCCGCACCTGCACTCACCAGCGCCGATCGACTCAATATCGGCATAATTAGGAGATCGGCATAATGAACATTATTCCGATATCGGCATAACGTGCATTTACTGCGGAATTCGTTCAAATACGCTTCGAAGAAAGACTGGTCAGCGATCGCCGCCGACCTCAAGCCAGTCTACACCGCGGCCTCGGAGCAAGCCGCGCTGGACGCTTTCGCCGAGTTCAGTGAGAAGTGGGAGAAGAAGTATCACGCGATCATCCGGCTCTGGACCAATGCGTGGGCGGAGTTCGTGCCGTTCCTGCGATTTGATCAGGAGATTCGCACGATCATTTGTACCACCAACGCGATCGAGTCGATCAACACCCGGATCCGGCGGGCGGTCAACGCCCGCGGGCATTTCCCCACCGAGGCCGCCGCGCTCAAGTGTGTCTACCTCGCGATCATGAGCCTGGACCCCACCGGCACGGGACAGCAACGCTGGTCCAACCGATGGAAAGCCGCCCTCAACGCCTTCGAGATCACCTTCGACGGACGCCTGTCCGCCGCCGCACGCAACGCATCGTGAACACTCAATAACACCCAGTTACACCGTTAACTTGACAGCCATCGGGGACCCTGGCGGGTCGGCGTGATCTGGGGAAAACTCGCTGGTGTCGTCCGGTCGACGTCGACGGGCCTTGGCGCAAGGTGAGGTCGTTCTTCAGCCAGACGTGAGGGGCTTGGGCGCCGTGAACTGCCGCTTCGAGCGCGATCTCCAGACTCCGTGATGTGAGCCCCTCCCGGACGACCCGCAAGATCGTCCACGCTCGGCAGGAAGGGGCTCACCTAGCTCTGGTCACCTTCGTTTTCTCTCCAGACCCCCCCTCTTACGGCGGGGCCGTCAGGTTAGGGGGTGGGTCCAGTCGCTGGTGGGGTGCTGGTACCAGGCGTGTTGCTGGTGGGGGGTGACGGTGAGCCCGAATGCGCAGGGTCGGGGTCGGCCGAGCTGGGTCCAGGTGTGATGGGCGGTTTCGACGGTCTGCCAGGGGTTGTGGGTGCCGTCAAAGGTGACGAGTACACCGTGCGTGCCGCTGGTGGTCTGGGCCCAGGAGCCGTCGTGGGCGACCACGGTGGCCTTGGTGGCGCCTTCGACGACGTGGTGGTTGCTGCGGCCGGAGCCGAGGTGCAGCTGGCAGAAGAAGGCGAACGCCGGGTCGGCCAGCACCGCGGGGTCAAGCGTGGTGGAGGCATGGCGGGCGCCGTGCAGTTGTTCGGGGGGGAGCTCGGCGGGCCGGGCTATCCGATGGGGTGTCTGACGCAGTGTCATGAATAGGCCGGGGTAGTCCAGGAAGTGCCCGCAGGCGGTGCCGTCGTCGGCGACGGTGAGGCGAGCCAGCATGCCGTGGCCCCCAGCGAGTGCTTCGGTAAGGATCAGTCCACCGGGTCGAGTTTGGGCGACCCAGGGGTAGGGGATCGTGGAGATCCCGCAGGTGACGATGATTCGGTCGTAGAGGGCGTGCTCGGCCCACCCGTGGGCACCGTCCAGGCAACTCAGGCGCGGGTGATACCCCAAGCTGACCAGCCGGGCATGGGCGACGGTGACGAGTTCGGGGTGGATGTCTACCGAGTGGACGTGGCCGTCGTGGAGGCGGTGGCAGAGCAGGGCGGCGTTGTAGCCGGTGCCAGTGCCGATCTCCAACACCCGGTGGCCGGGATGAGCGTTCAGGTCGGTGAGCATGCGGGCCATCAAGGTGGGTTTGGTGGAGGAGCTGGCCGAGATGGTCAACGGGCGCAGAGTGTTGCCGGGATCGATCTGGCCCAGCTGGGTCGTCAACGCGGTGTCGGAATACACCTCCTCCAGCCACTGGGCCCGTTGCGCCGGATCGCTGCCCTCGATCGCAACCAGGTCCCCGGCGGCGTCGCGGCGGAAGAAACGTGGGACGAACACGTGGCGGGGCACCACGGCGAACGCCTCTGCCCATCTAGGGTCAGCGACCTCCGCCACAATTGCGGCCAACGCTGCGGCGTGGGCTCGCCACTCGGTGTCCGCCACAAGCGACGTCGCGGTCGTCATGATGTCCCCTCGCTCAGCAGCAGATCGGCGATCGCCGTGGCGATGGGGAGCTCGAGGGCATCGGTGAGCCATCCCCACTCGCCGTTGGCATTGGCCTCCAGGAAGTAATGCTCGCCGGCGGTGGTGCGAACCAGGTCAAACGCGGCGAACGCCAACTCAGCCGCTTTCAGGTAGGCCCGCAGCCCGGCGGCGACATCACCAGGCACCTCGACCAGCTCATAGTCGAGGCTGTCATAGTCACGGCGCCAGTCCACCCGCGCCGCCGGGGTGCGGGCCCGGATCGCCACCGGGAACAGGTGCTCGCCCACGGCCGTGACCCGCAGGTCGGCGTCCTTGTCGGTGATGTAGCGCTGGAACTGGTTGGCTGTCACCCTGACCGCCGCCTCATCCAGCCACTCCTCGATCCTCGTCGGGTCGAGCAGCGTCGCGTACACCACGCGTGGTCCTTCCGGTGCCCGCAGCGCTCCGGGTGACATCGGCTTGTACACCACCGGCCCGTCTATCTCCGTGACGAACCGTCGAATCTGCTCCGGGCAGCTACTGATCAACGTCTGGGGAACACGCAAACCGCACGCCGCCGCCAACCGCAACTGGCCCGGCTTGGCCGAAGCGTCGGCGATCCTGGCGGGATGCGAGACCCATCGGCACGGCAGGCAGGACAGTAAGCCGCCCACCCCGTGATGCGCCTCCGCCTCGACGAACCGACGATCCCCCGGGGACAAACCCGCACCGACCTGATACCGGTTGGGCCTGCGGTAATAGACCGCCGTGAGGCGTTGCAGATCCACCTCGACGTCCGGGCCGCTCAGCCCACCCTGCCACACCCCGGCTGAGTCGATTCGTCCCGTCACCGCCCACCGCTGGGGGAAGTCACCCGTGTCGAGTCGGGCTACTGCGGCGCCACACTGAACCAGTGCCTCGATCACCATGTCCGCGGTGGTGTCCTGCTCCCTGGTCAATACCAGCACCGTTGAGGAACTGGGTGCCCGCCTACTCCTCGTCCTCGTATGGCTCATCAACGGTGTCCGGCTCGTCAGTGCCATCGAGGATATTGCTCGTCTCCTTCGTCCTCACCCCGTGTGTCGGCGTCTTCTTGTGCCGGATCCGCACCGGCTCGACCGCGAAACCAGCAGCAAACGGTCGCGGTCCCACTGTCACCGGCCCCATTGCTGGGGGAAGGCTACCCCGCGCCGCCAGCGGAAACCGAGCGAAGACCACCGGGCCGGCGCCTCCGACAGGATCTCCCCCCTGCCACCCCGACCCCATCGCCCCCTCCTCACGACCCGATCTTGACAACAGCCTGCACTGCCGCCGCTGTCACCGGACACCCAACTCCCCCAGATGGCCTACAGCTCACCCCTGGTGCCGTGACGCGTGTCTGCCTTTAGTGTTCCGCGGAACAGTGGGACAACGGCGTGTGCCCCATCGGGGTGGGTGCGGGAGCGTGGCGCGGTGACCCGAGACGCCCAGCGGGCCCGGATCGGTAGGGGGTCGCCCGGCCTGCTGCCAGCACTCGTCGGCGTCTCCGACACGGTCCTCGGCGTCTCCGACACGGTCCCACCGCCGTTGCGGGCCGTATTGGGTGATCCGCCAGCCGGATCCGGTGGGTGAGATGCGGGCAAGCGCGCGGGAGCCGGGGCTGGCCAGCTCAAGCTCGGGTGGGCTCAGCTCGGTAGATTCGATGGGCACCGTGGTTGGCTCTGTCTGCGAGATGGTCGGCAGGGTCCCCTTTGACTGGTCGGATCAGCGTGAGCGAGGTGGTCCTGCATCCGGGCATGACGGAACTGGTACGTCGCGCCGGACTGGCGCAGCACTCCCCTGCGGTGGGCATCCTCCAGGAACCGCATCAGCCGCCACGGCTGCTTACCGCGCAGGGCCAACCAGATCCGGCTGACCGCATAGGCTCCCCACGCCCTGGACAGCACACCCACGCCTCCGATGGCGAGCCCGAAGATTATCCCGTAGGCAGGTCCAAGAATCGCATGCGAGCCGGGATCGTCGGTCGGTTCGAACACGAGGCCCCCGACAACGGCGAAGGTGAATGCGAACATCCAGCGACCCACGCGTCCATAGCTGCGGCCACCCAGGACTCCACCCGTGACTGCGCTTACCAGAGCACCGGCCAGCATCGCCACCACGCCACCCGTGACGCCAAACGCGCGTCCAGTGGGAAGCCCCACCACGAGACCTCCTCCGAGCCCTACCGGCAGCGCCAGGACGAGGCCGAATGAGAACGCGGCCGTGCGATCCTGCGTCAGGACAACGCTGGGACTGGAAATCTGGGCCATATCGGTCGGTATGTCCAGCCACACCGGCGCCGCGAGCGCGAACCCTAACGTCAGCGCGACCGCGAACGCCGCTTGGTAGGGCAGACCTATCCCGAGACCGAGAGCGCCACCGATCGCGAGGCCGGGCACGAAGCGACGAAAGAACGCCCTCAGCGTTCCCTGGAATCGCATGTCGACCCGCAGAGGTGTGGGCTGCTTGTGCAAGCCGTAAGACAGGCCGGTCGCCAAACCGAACACCAGACCGAACGCCAGGGTGGCCGCGAGACGGTAGGTGGGGTCAGTGACACCCACCTGGGTGAGGACACCCACGGACCCGAAGATCAGCCCGGCGGTGAGCCCGATGGATATCACGCGGGTCACTCGGGGGATGGTGTCGACTAACTGCCACCAGGCCAGGTCCTTGGTGGCGAGTGTGTCGAGATGGCGAGCGAGGAACGTCAAGCACCGGCGGGCCTGTTCTGGCGGATACCGTCCCGGCGCCGAGGTCGTTGGTGTTCCGGGCGCGGGGGGAAAATGGTGGTAGGCAGCGGGGATGAACGCTTCGAGCAGGTGGCGTTCGACCCCGGCCTGGTCGGCGAAATCGAGCAGCTGCCTAGGATGATCAGAAGCGGGGGCGGCATAGACGGTTCTGGCCAGACTGACCATGAGCGGGTTGGTCAACGCTCGTGCCAGCGGTACGTCCGGCTGCAAGCGCAGCTGACCCACCACGGGACCCCAGCGGTCTTGGGCCGATGGCCCCGTCGCCATCAGGAAAGTTGCCGCGTCGTCCAGGTCGACGGGTTCGATCTCCAACACAGCCGCTCGCGTCAGGATCGTGCTACTCCGGGTAACCGCGGTCTCATAATCGTCGCCGCGGCAGGTCACCACGCCAGCCACGTGTGTAGGTGCTCGAGGCGGGGATCCCATGAGGACGCGCTCAGCAGTACCGGCACCGGCTCGCCCGGCAAGAGACTGTCCAGCAGATCAAGGGTGAACAGCAGCGCCAG
>JAFAXZ010000134.1 GCA_019240665.1 Pseudonocardiales bacterium
GAAGGTCGGCTAGGTCGGAACGTAACGGAAAATTGCGCACCATCCCGTTTATGATCAGAATTGAGAATCTGCTCGATCTGCCCAGCAAGACTCTGTGCGGCAGTTAACGATTCTTGAGGAACGTACACGATGAGCCAGCGCTCTTCAGGGAAGAATCTCTCATCGATACTCACGACGGGAATGTTGGCTTCTCGTAGAGTATTGATCACGATTGACTCATACTGTGACGTCATTTTACACGTATCCATTCAGTAATGCATACTCTTCCAGAGCTTGCGTGAATTCCGAAGCGGTAACGGCTAGTGCATGCGCTTCAGCTGCCCAGCCTATCTCGTTTATTGGGTACGGCTCGTAATCCGCCTCATTGCGCAGCAATCGAGCGTCAGTGAGTTGTTGCTCTCGTGTAGACCGTTGCGGGAGGGTCGCCGGCAAATTCCGCGCCAGTATATTATGTCTTTGATGGTCGTCACCGTTCGTCACCGAGAATACAACGGCGCGCGCCGCGTGATACATTGCGTAGTAGTGTCGACTGATGGAAGCACGAAACGCTGAATGCTGAACAAGGTAGTCTCCTGCGCGTAGCTGGCCACCCGCCAGCGCAAGACGGTCGGATGTCACCTGCCGGATTGCTTCGTCTAACGGGTAGGGGTGGCGGGACTGACTCATTGCCATTGCTGCGATGGTCGCCTGGTTCGACGCCGCGAGATGCCGAAGGATGCTTTCGGCAACAGTTAGCGACGGCATCAAGTACACCTCAGAATCCAGACCACTGGCAAGCATTGTCTCACAAGATCGACACGGAGTCGAGTGGGCACCCCCTCGACGTGTTCGGCTTCGAACCTAGATGCCTCCCACCTCACCACTTTTTCTTTTCGACTTGAATGTACCGCGAAGCGTTCCCGCTGAGGGCGGTATCAGCCGGTCGAATAATGGAGTTGGTCAGGAGGTCGGCGACGACTTCTACTTGTTGGGTAGCGCCCTTCATTGCGCTACGTGTGCCACCTAGGCTCCTGCCCGTGTGCCATTAGCGTGCCGTTAAGATCGGTCAACCACGGTCGATAAAGGGGCCCTGTGACCCGGTCTGACTACCGATCGATGCCTCTGACGGCACATTGGCCGCAGCCTTCCAAGCTGGCTATGCGGGTTCGATTCCCGTCGCTCGCTCCATCAGGTATGGACTGCTCAGTGGGATGGGTCCCCTAGCCTGGGTTCCTCTCGCAAGGGAGCTCCGCCCTGTCCGTGACCGTTTGGGCAAACATTCGGCACACGCCCGCGTGGCGGGAACTCCGCTTACCGCCAGAAGAGTAGCCGGGCAGGGGAAGGCAGAACGCTCTGGCTGGATCACCTATCGGCACGCTCCTGTAGCACCCGGGGAACCGACCGAGTTTGGTTTAGATGGTGCTGTCTGTTTCCTCCGGACGGGTAGGCAACCGGTTGTGGAGGAGCCGCTGGGTTTCTTTGATCATCTCATGCTCCGGGCCGAGCAGTTCCACCAAGGTCGTGAAGACCTCCATGTGTTCGCGTCGCACAGGCTGCTCGTCACTAGGCAGTCCGTGGAAGGACGCATCGCCGAGGATTACATAGGCGATAGTGGCGGTTGACGAGTTGGGACCGAGCGCTCTGCGCCAGTCGGTAAGTAGGGCGTCAAGCAGCTCAGCTGCGTAATCGGGGTTGCCGGCTTGCGCGATGCACCGAAGATAATCGTAGCGGGTGCAGAGGGTGTGACGGTGATTGGGGCCAAGGGCGCGTTCTCGATCACATGCGAGCTGGTGGTACATCTCAGCGGCGCGGGCCGGGTCTCCAGCAGCCCCAGTGAACTGTGCAGCTAGTGTCCTACTCCGGAATGCCTCCGGATGATCCGGCCCTAGGACACGTTCCCGGTCGGCCACTACCGTGGCCAAAAGCTCGGTGGCCCTTTGTAGGTCACCGTTTTCTCCGACGCAGTTGGCCATGCAGTGGCGGGTCATCAGGGTGTCGGGATGATCAGCCCCGAGTACGCGCAGCTGTTCGGCGAGCAGCCTGGTGAACTCGGCCATGGCAGTCGTGTAGTCGCCCAAGCCCATGATGGTGTTCGCGCGATCGAGGCGCGTGTCCAGCGTGTGACGGTGATCGGGGCCGAGCAGATGCTGCTGGTCAGCGATCAGCTGCGTATACAGCTCCACAGCATGGAGCCGATGGCCAGAGTATCCGGTCCTCGCGGCGAGGTAGTAGCGAGCGCGCAGGGTGCCGATGGTGTCAGGGTCGTGTCTGCGTTCCCGGTCGGCCACGATCTTTTCGAGCATCTGCACAGCCATAGCCTCGTCCGAGCCGCCGTAACCGAGGGCGTTTGCCCATGCTACGTCGGCGTTGGCGATGTGATGGTCGGCGGCTTTGCGGTAAGCCGCGATCGCGGGGGTGAACTGGAAACGTTGGGTGGCAGCGTCACCGATGGCGAATGCTTGCTGTGGTGTGGCGTGCTCGATCAGAGTGTCCCAGATGGTGGAGGGAATGCTATCGAGGCCGGGAAGGTCGATAAGGTAGTCGAAGGCTAAGTAGCACCCGTCTGTGCTGGAGGGGAGGAGCAGGCTGCTGGTGCCGTGGCTGGGTGTGGTTGCCCAGGCCAGTGCCTCGGTTAGTGGTTCGGGGCGCAGCAGCGCTTCGCCACGCGCCGACAGGTAGTGCTCGGCCAACTCGGTGAGCAGCTCCACTTTTATAGGGTCGTGCTGGCCGCTGCGGCGGCAGTCCACGGCGGCTGCGATGAGCGCGGCACCTCGGGGGTGGGCACCCGGGCGCCAGGCATTGCGCCAGTCCTTGGCCAGCTCGGGCCCTGCGGCGAGCACCTCGGCCAATCCGAACTGGCCTGTCTGGCTGAGAGCGGACTGGATACGCGGATCATCGGTGTAGCTGCGGGCTCGCTGGAGTTCCGCAGGACTCCACCGCCGCTGGATCTCCACCACCTGAGCAAGATCTAGTACCTCTCGGGCCGTTCGCCATGCCTCGTGATCGGGTCCGGACAGTGTTGGTTCCTCGCGGGCGCTGTAGCGATCGAACTCCGCGCTACGCAGGGTTGCCAGCAGAATTACCTGCCGCTCGCCCTCCCCCAGCAGCCGGCCCACCATAGGGACTGTCAGCCCCCCGTGGCCGAGAAACCGCTCCAGGTCATCCAGCCACACCACGCATCGGCGGTGCTCCAGCACCGCGGGCAGGATCGTGGCCAGCGATTCCCGGCCCGCGGGCGCGATCAGAATATGGTCGGGTAACAGCGCGCGGATCGCCTCGTAGGCGGCACGGGTTTTGCCCGCGGTGGAATCCCCGCTCAGTAAAACAAACCCGCCCCGTGTGACGGCTTTCCGGAGTTGGTCCTGGACATCCCGAGGCACGTAGGGCGGAACCCGGTCAAGCACCGAATGACCGTTCACGACGTGTTCTAGAGGGGTCGCTGGATGCACTCGTAAGGCGATCGGGTCATCCAGCTCACGGATCCGGCGCAGCCGACCGGATCCACTGGCCGCGATAACCTGCTCGGGTAACGCGTCACGGTGCTTAGAGCTCCTATCCAGCAACGTCTTGCCCCGCGAGCTGACCAACCCGAACACCGCGGCAGCCAAGACCGATCCCACCGCGCTCGCCGCTGGCCCCGGCACCCACACCGTTGAGACCGCGCCCACCCCCACACCCAGCAAGACCGCTCCGGCCAGCACCGTCCACCCGCGCAGACGCTCCGAATACGGGCGCACCTCCCACATGCCGTACCCCCACATCCACATCCCCCACTGTGTAGCCACGACGGGGGCTGACACGACGGGCGTGCTAGCCCCCATTCCAGCGATCAGATCGATACGCTGAATACCCCGCCTCATTGTAGAGTCCCAAGCTGACTGCGGTTTCGAAACTCTCCGGCCACCTCGCTACCCGTGACCCCCACAAGGCCCTTGCCCCACCGAACAAAATCGCAGCACAACGCCCTGTGAGGGCGACGGACCAGGTACCTGCCATGGCAGCATGACCTGCGCAAACCCTTGCCTCTGAGATGACCACTCGGAGCCGTTCGGCGCACATATGGCACAGTGGCAACGGCGTGAATCCTGGGGTGATGCGAGGTGCGCCCGGTTGTCCGTCGCCTTCGGGCTGCCTCGTGCCAGATCCATACCAGATAGGACAGGCGGTGGCGGGGAACAGCGGGGAATGACGGCCACGAACCGACTCAACACGCTGGTCGGAGGATCCGCAGGTCAGCCCGTGGGTGGAGTACTGATCTTCCAAGTGACGGAAGATTGACCGATCAGACCAGGAGCCGACCAACCGCACTCAAGTGATCATCATCAGCGAGCCGTCAGCGGAAGCGACGCGACCAGTCCGTACGAGGCGATCCACACCGGCACGTCGCCGCAGCTCAACGGCACATAACCACACTCCCAGACACGCGGACGCACGCCCAATCCGCGTTCACACCGAAGAGGTCTGTTCCCACGGCTCCCCTCACCCGCCTGGCGATTGTCCACGTCGCGGTGCCGGAGTCAATCACGCTTCGCGTCGCTGTGCGATGGCCTTCGGTCACCATTGACTCCGGCACCGTGACGAGATCGGCGACCGGGACGAGGGGGAGACAGGGGAGTAGGCGGAGCTTCCTCCTGGGGACCACCTGGGGACCACACGTCCTGCACGGCGGCGAACACCCCGCACGTCGATCGCTCGCCCGCACAGCGCCTGCACCCAGTCTGACCAGTAGAGATGCCTACTCCTACGTCCTGGGGGGCAAGGGGTCGCAGGTTCAAATCCTGTCGTCCCGACCATCACCCGCCTACTTGAACCGTGGCCCGCAAGGGACAGAGCAAGTGAGCGGATGAGGGTCTCTCGGCTGGCAGCGCCGGTCTCCGTGAGGAGGTCGGCGCTGTTGGCTGTCTGAGGACTGTCTGACCGTACTGCGAGTAGCTCCGGTACCTCAGGTTGGCCCACGGTGACCGCCAGCTCGCCTGAGACGTCAGCCGCACCACTCCACCGGTAGTACACGCCTGGCGGCTCCTGGCCCTGCCAACTGTCGCTGCCACCGTGTCCACTTCGCCGTTTGGCTTGCGGCTGCCGGTAGGATGGTGTATGCCTCGCCCGGTACGTCGAAGGGTGCGTGCAGCTCGTAGCCGGTGACCTTGTGACCTTCTACGTACAGCCGGGGAAAGAAAGTCCGATTGAGGATGCTACGCAGGTCTCGTTGCTGTCCGGTACAGCTCGTGCGGGTTGTCCAGCAGCTCAAGGGCGGTCAGGAAGATCTGACGTCCGGTCTCCAGCTGGCTGGTGGCTTGTTTCAGTTGCCGGGTGATCTGCTGTTGTTCTTCACGGATAGCGGTGAGCTTGGTTCGCAGCTTGTCTTTGGGCCAGCCTTCCTCGGCTGCCAGGTCGAGGAAGGAATTCTCTTTGCGGTCGAGTTTGTCAAGCTGTTTGGTGAACTGCTGCCGTAATTCGTCGCTCAGTTCAAAGTGTTCGGATATGGCACTTTCTACTCCGGCTCGGACTTGTGCCCGGAGATCTTCGGGCAGGATGATGACGTGCGCATAGTGTTGTTCAACCGCCCGTTCCATGACATCGACCGGTACATAGGGGTGATCGCACCGTTTTTGCTGCCGTCCCCGGCATAGAAGTAGAAGTACGTGCCGCCGTTGCCGCGTCCGGGCATGATGGTGAAGCGGTGCTTGCAGCGGTCACACCACACCAATCCCTTGAGACAGTGCGGATGCTGGCGTTCCCGGCTGCAACGCCTGCGTGGGAACCAGGCAGGCGTTGCACGCGCTCAAACAATGCTTCATCAATGAGCGGTTCGTGTCGACCCTGGTATTCGATGCCCTTATAGTTCAGTTTGCCAATGTAATAACGGTCACGCAGTAGGCCACGGTCGTTTCAAGATCGATAAGTGGTTGATGCCTGGTCGGTTGAGCAGTGGGTGCTGAGGTACCGGTTTTGTGATCTTCGGTGTGTCGTACCGGGGTGGGCGATGGAGCTCCGGTAGCAGGAGGAGTCCTCTCACCGACTTCTCGTCACCGGAGCTCCGTTGCTGGTTCATCCTGCCATTAGCGAGTCGGGCTTTGGCGCGCTCGGCACCGCGAGGCCGTCCCCGGCCGTGTCCGGGGATCCCTGCGCGCCGGAGGTCATGTGTCCTGAGCTGCTGGCACGGTTCGCGGAGGTCTCTGACGGCCGCCGTGGCCAAGGCCGGGTTCATCCGGTCGCGGTGGTGCTGGCGTTGTGCGCGGCGGCGGTCGTGGCGGGGATGGGCTCGTTCACCGCGATCGCCGGCTGGGCCGGCGATGTCCCGGCGGGGCTGCTGGCCCAGCTGTATGGCCGGCCCGCCGCGCCGCCGTCGAAGGCCACGATCTGGCGGGTGCTCACCGGAGCCGACGCCGCGGCGGTGGACGCGGTTATCGGTGCCGGGCTGGCCGGGCAGGCCAGCGAAGGCGAGAGCATCGCATCCGGGTCTGAGGATGAGTCACTCGGGCTGGCCGGTATCGCAGTGGAGGGCAAGACCGTGCGCGGCGCCACCGATACCGAGGGCAACCAGGTGCACCTGCTCGCCGCCGCGACCCACCGCGACGGCCTCGTGCTCGGTCAGGTCGAGGTCGGTGTGAAGACCAATGAGATCCCGATGTTCGCACCCCTGCTCGATCAGCTCGCCGGCGCCGGTATCGACCTGAGCCGGGCGGTGATCACAGCGGACGCCCTCCACACCCAGCGCGCCCACGCCGAATACTTGCACGAACGCGGCGCGGGATTCGTGTTCACCGTCAAGGAAAACCAGCCCGGGCTCTTCGCCGCGCTCGACGCCCTGCCGTGGCCGGAGGTACCGATCGCCCACCGCGACATCGACACCAGCCACACCCCGCATCACCACCCGCACCATCCAGGTCCTCCCCGCCCCCACCGACCTGCCCTTCCCCCACGTCAACCAGGTCTGGCTGATCGAGCGCTACACCCGCGACCACACCGGCAAACCACTCTCCGCGGTCGCGGCACTGGGCATCACCAACCTGCCCGCCCACCCCGGCACCCCGGAATGCCTGGCCACCCTCAACCGCCGACACTGGGGCATCGAGTCGCTGCACTGGCTCCGCGACACCCTCTACCGCGAAGACCACTCCACCGTCCACACCCGTTCCGGACCACGCGTCATGGCCGCCCTGCGCAACCTCGCCATCGGAGCCATCCGGCTCACCGGCCGACGCGACATCACCGAAGCAACCCGCGCGGCAGCCCGCGACATGCACCGCCCCTTCAAGATCCTCAAACTCACATCATGATCTTGAAACAACCGTGCGCAGTAGGCGACCCAAGGTTTCCCGGGCAATGGGCTTAGTACGACCTGGTGCCGTAAACCCTGCGTCGGTGAGGATTTCGAGTAGGCTGTCAATGGTCTGTTGTCCAGTTGCAAATAACTCAAAGGCTTGTCGGACGAATGGGGCGCGTTCCTCGTCAACAATGATGGAGTTGACCTTGTGGCCGTCCACCAGCATCCGGGTATTGAGATAGCCGAGCTTGACAAGGTCGAGGGTACCGCCGTTGCGGGCTTTGTTGGCCATCTTGGTAGCAATATCCTGGCCGCTTAATCGAACCTGTACCTCATTCATGATGTCGGTTCACTTCCGCTTGCACGTAAGTACGTTTTCAGGATCGTTTTGCTATCTTTTGGTCACTTGCTGACGCCAAGACAACACGGAATGACCGCAGATGTCGAACTTTCGTGTGGGAGAAATTTCGAGGTCATCACAGCTGTCAGCAACCAACCGAAATAGCAGTCCCTGAATCCGCGGGTTCGGGGTTGAGTCCCTGGCGCCGCACCAGTTTTGACGGCTATTCGTGACGCACAGGCGGCCGCTACTGCTCCCGCTGTTCGGGTATGGGAGGCAGCACCGGCAGGCGCCGTACTCGAAGCCGACTGCGCTCGATAACCACGATGGCTCCTTGGCCAAGATCATCGTGCAGCCGGAAGGTTCGCCAGCAGAACAGCGGCCTGCTCTTCCGGCGTCATGGGTTCGTATGTGCGCAATAGCACGAATGATGGCGCGACCGTGCACTGTCGAGCCAGCAGTTCGCCAAAGTCGGTGTCCTCGGACACGAGGATGAACGTGTGCTGCCGCGTGAACGCCAAGATCATTGAGCCGGTTGCGTGCTGCAGATCGTGGTCACGAACGTGAGCAGCCTCGATGCCAGCGTCACGCAGCAACTGTGCAACACGATGCGAGAGGTTGGAGTCGAGAAGGAACTTCATCACCGAGCTGCCAATGGCAGCTCACGCTCCTGAACCGCTGCGGCGGCGTACTCCAGAGCAGCCAGGATGTCGTCGGGCTCCAGGTCAGGAAAATCCTCCAGGATCTCTCCCGCCGCACGCCCGGTCGCGAGCTGGCCCAGGATAGTGCTGACCGGAATGCGCAGGTCACGGATGCACGGCAGC
>JAFAXZ010000171.1 GCA_019240665.1 Pseudonocardiales bacterium
AGCGGGATTCTCCTCCGTGCCCTCCCAACTGAGAATGTGGGTCACCACCCGGTCCAGAAACCATCGGTCGTGGGAGATCACCACCGCGCAGCCGGGGAATTGTTCCAGCGCGTTCTCCAGCGAGCTCAGCGTCTCGACGTCGAGGTCGTTGGTAGGCTCATCGAGCAGAATCAGGTTGCCGCCCTGCTGGAGGGTCAACGCCAGGTTAAGCCGGTTGCGCTCGCCGCCGGAGAGCACTCGAGCTGGTTTCTGCTGATCGGGACCCTTGAATCCAAAGGCGCTGACGTACGCCCGGGACGGCATCTCGGTGTTACCGACCTGTATGTAGTCCAGACCGTCGGAGACCACCTCGAAGACTGTCTTGTTGGGGTCGATGCCCGCACGCTCCTGATCGACGTAGGACAGCTTCACCGTCTCGCCAACTCTGACCGTGCCGGAGTCGGGCCTCTCCACACCGACGATGGTCTTGAACAAGGTCGTCTTGCCGACTCCGTTGGGACCGATGACCCCCACGATGCCGTTGCGGGGCAGTGTGAAAGACAGGTCCTTAATCAGGAGGCGGTTGTCGAAGCCCTTGTCCAGGTGCGACACCTCCACCACCACGCTGCCCAGCCGTGGGCCCGTTGGAATCTGGATCTCCTCGAAGTCGAGCTTGCGGCTGCGCTCTGCTTCGACTGCCATCTCTTCATAACGCTGCAGCCGAGCTCGGGATTTGGCTTGCCGGGCTTTTGCTCCCGATCGCACCCAGGCGAGCTCGTCGCGCAGGCGCTTCTGCAGCTTCTGGTCCTTCCTGCCCTGGACCGCGAGGCGGTCGGCCTTCTTCTCCAGGTAGGTTGAGTAGTTGCCCTCGTAGGGGTAGGCCCGGCCGCGGTCGAGCTCAAGAATCCACTGAGCAACGTTGTCCAGGAAATACCGGTCGTGGGTGACAGCTAGCACCGCACCCGGGTAGCTGGCCAGGAACTGCTCCAACCACAGCACGCTCTCCGCGTCCAGGTGGTTGGTGGGCTCGTCGAGCAGCAGCAGATCAGGCTTGGACAGCAGCAGCCTGCACAGCGCAACCCGGCGTCGCTCTCCTCCGGACAGGTGACTCACCGGCTCGTCGGGTGGCGGGCACCGTAGGGCGTCCATAGCTTGCTCAAGTTGTGAGTCGAGATCCCACGCGTCGGCGTGATCAAGTTCCTCCTGCAGGCGTCCCATCTCCTCCATGAGCTCGTCGGAGTAGTCTGTGGCCATCGTCTCGGCGATCTGGTTGAACCGGTCGAGCTTGGTCTTGATCTCTCCCAAACCCTCCTGGACGTTGCCCAGTACGGACTTGTCCTCGTCGAGCGTGGGCTCTTGCTGCAGAATGCCCACCGTCGCGCCCGGCGCCAGGAATGCCTCCCCATTGTTCGGTTGGTCAAGCCCAGCCATGATCCTCAGCACGCTGGACTTGCCGGCTCCGTTGGGCCCGACCACACCGATCTTCGCGCCGGGATAGAACGCGAGGGTGACGCCGTCGAGGATGACCTTGTCGCCGTGCGCCTTGCGCACCTGCTTCATGGTGTAGATGAACTCCGCCACGCCCGCGATCGTAGAGGTGACCGCCGGGGCCGGGCAGCGCGGCCGACCGCCGCCCGGCCCCGGCGCGGTGCTCAAGCGGGAACCGGCACCAGCGGGCGGGCCGCTTCGGCCAGCTCGGACAGGCTCACCCCATGCGGTAGGTCCGCGCTGTCAAGTAAGTCTGACGGATCCTCCTCGGGCGATGCCGGGACGTCCTCATCTCCGCCACGCGGAGGCTCCTCACGGCGCTGCTTGCGCACGGTGGCGGCGCAGCGAGCCAAGTCCGGGCCGACCGCGTTGGCCTCCAGTTCGACGACCGAACGACGCTCTCCCTGCTCGGTGGTCCACTCCCGAGTGCGCAGTTTTCCTCTGACAATCACCGGGTCTCCCTTGACCAAGGAGGCAGCGTTCTCGGCAAGCCTGCGCCAGCAGCTCACCGACAGATACAAGCTTTCCCCGTCCACCCACGACTCGGACATTTTATCGAACCGACGCTCGTTGCAGGCGACCCGGAAATTGAGCACGAGCGTCCCGTCGGGACCAACCCGGCGCGGTCGCATGTCGCTGACCAGCGTTCCCACCACAGTCACCGGTGTCTCTCTCATGACCACATGCCCTCCTGTGCAGCCGTCCCGCCTTCCGCGGCGGGATGCCAGCCCCTCGGCCGACGCCACCCAGGCTGCGCGACCCGGAGGATCTTCGGTATTAAGTCATGATCGACATGGGGATGGTGGGGATCGATGTGCATAACTGCGCTGGCGCACCCGGTCGAAACCCAGAGTTGTCAGGGGCCGGTGCTACGCTAATACAGATCGAGCCACCAGAACCGGCTGTGACCAAGCCCCCGTGTTCCCGAGTTTGACAGGAGAACTGTTCGAAGCCCGCGAACAGCTTCCCTGTCGAACTCGGCGCGCTGAGAGCCCCCGGCACCCAGCTACCCGAGTCCCGCCCGAGATCCACGAGACATAAGCCCACGAGACGAGACATTAGGCCCACGAAACATGGGCCTAGTCGCGGGCTGGGCTTCGCTGGGCCAGCCGGGCGAGGAGCGCGTTGTGCGCAGCGAGTTCGGCGTCGCCGTCTGGTTCGGCCTTACGGTCGAATCGGTGGGCCTCACGGGCGTCGGTCCGGGACCACTGCACCAGCAACGCCACTAGCCCTATCACCATCGGGATCTCGCCCGAGGCCCACACCATCGCTGCGCCCGCGCGCTGATCGGCCAGCAGATCGGGCACAAACGGCAGGGCAAGTGAACGGTAGTAGTCGCCACCGATCACAGTCGCGGTGTGCATCAGCGAGATCCCGAAGAAGACGTGGAAGGGCATGGCCGCCAGTAGCAGGCCAAGCTTGCCTAGATAGGACATCCCGTGGGGAAGCGGGTCAATGCCGATGACGAGCCAGTAGTACGCATAACCCATCAGCAGGAAGTACGCGTTCATCGCCAGGTGCGCCCCATGCGACGGCGCTGCGACGGCGTACAGACCGGTGAAGTATATGACGTAGAACGATCCGACGTACATGCCAAAGGCGATCAACGGGTGTGTGGATAATCGCACGACCCAGGAGTGCATGAAGGCTCGCAGCCACTCCCGTAGCCCCGGCGGGTTGGCCGTCCCCGCAGGGGACAACGCCCGCAGCGCCAGCGTTACCGGTGCGCCGAGCACGAGCAAAATAGGGGCCATCATCGACATCAGCATGTGCACACCCATGTGCACGCTGAACATCGCCGTTGAGTAGCGGCCGATACCCGACGACGTGGCGAACAGGATGGTCGCGCAGCCGCCCAGCCAGGCCGCTGTGCGGCCCATCGGCCAGGGGTCACCACGCCGCGTCAACCGGCGCACCCCAGCGAGGTAGACGCCAGCGAGAACGAGCGCGGCGACCCCGAAGACCAGGTCTGGTCGCCAATCGAGGAGCAACCGCGCCGGAGTGGGCGGGCCAGCCAGGTTGTAGCCCAGCAGCACCTCGGTACGGCTGAGCTGCGCGCCGATCCCCCCGGGCGGCACGGTCCCGCTCACCGCCACCGCCAGGCCGATCGTCGCGAACATGATCAGCGCCTCGACGCCCCCGAGCCGCAGGATGGCCACGCGATCGCCCCGATCGACCACCGCCGCCACCGAACCACGGCGGTGCAACCAGCCAATGACGCCCAGCACCAGCAGCGCGGCCACCTTGCCCAGCACCAGCAGCCCGTAGGTAGTGAGCACTTGGTCAGGCCTGATGTGGACCAGCGCATTGATCACCCCGGAGGCGGCCATCACGATCCAGCAGACCAGAGCCAACCGGGAGAACCGAGCGCAGGCCAGCTCGGCGTGCTCACCCCGGCGGGCCAGGTGCGCCAGCAAGGCGACCAGGCCACCGACCCACAACGCGGCAGCGATGAGGTGATACAGCAAACTGTTGGTGGCGACGTCGTGGGCGCCGTCTGCCGAGGAGTGTCCAGTCAGCGCCACCGGCGTCAGCCCGACGATGGACAGCGCGAACAGCCACACCGCCGCCCCCCAAGTCAGCGCGGTCCAGCAGAACCCGGTCAGCACCAGAGCTATCCCTGCGGTGAGCGCCCAGGACCCGACCTGGGACAGCGCGGACGCCATGGACGTCAGCAGGCGCAGGTCCAGCACTTCGGTCACCGGACGACCCAATACGTCCGCAGCCAACAGCGGCACCATCAACGCCGCGGTCAGCGCCCACACCAGCGCGGCGATCCGTGCCATCCGCACGGCCGCGTAGCCGCCGGTGTCGAGGTAACCAGACGCTTGCGGCGGCACCAGAAATGCGGCCGCCAGCAGCGACCCCACCGCGACCACCGCGGCGCATTCGGACAGCACCCGAACTGCTGGCAGTGCAGCCCGCGTGAACAGCCCAGAATCGGGCAACCACACGCCAGTGAGCCCGTCACTGCCCAGGAAAACGAGTAGTCCGGTGCCGACAGCCATAGCCAGGAGCACTCCGACCGCGACCAGCACGCCCAACCGGGTGCGCCCCTCACCGGTGCGACGGAGGCCGGCCTCGACAGTCACGCGCACCACCCTAGGCGATCACCGCGAGCACCCGTCGCCGCACCGAGCCATCCCTCGACACATTCAGCGGGGCGCAACAGGTTATCCGGCGGTCATTACCCCGCTGAATGCGCCTACCAGCTAGGTACAGGTACACAGCCGGTCCTCGCTACGCTGCTCACTGCGGCTACCCGCCCCCGTAGCTCAGCCGGATAGAGCAAGCGACTTCTAATCGCTAGGCCGCAGGTTCGAGTCCTGCCGGGGGCGCATCGGCACTGGTCAGAGGCCTGTGGAAAGCACCGCTCAAGATCGACTCCACGTTTACCCCGCGCTTTCGTTCGGCCCGAGCCGGTCCAACGCGGCCGCTGCTGCGACTCCCGTCGTCTGCCGTGACATGTAAACGTCCTGCGTCATGGAGATCCGCTCGTGCCCCAGGTAGTCGGCGATCTCACGCGCTGAAAGCCCGGCTTGATCGAGCCGAGTGGCGACCAGGTGCCGGAAGGCATGAGGGTGCAGGCCTTCCCACGGCGTCCCCCGCACGACCTCGCGCAACCTTGCCCGAGTGTTGTCCGGATCGCGCAAGGTGAGCCGGGTCGAAGGGAAGATCCACTCACCGAGAGCATCAGCGTGCCTGCGCTGGAACGAGTCCAGCACCCAGCCTGGTGGATGGATCGTGCGCATGCCAGCCTTCGACTTCGTGTGCGGCTGGACGATCAATCCCTCCCCCGGCACGCGAATCACGGTTCCCTCAATGCTCAGGGTTCCGGCCTCTGCGTCAACCTTCGTCCAGTCGAGCGCGAGCAGCTCACCGATGCGGCACCCGAGCCCAGAGAGCGCGTCCACGAGGTCGATGAGGTCGTGCTTGTGCGCGTCCGGCGACGCGTACAGATGCTGGCGCAGGGCGACCAGGCTGCCCTCGGTCAGCTCGATGGCCCGTGGCTGCTTTTTCTTCCGGGACCGACTTAGCTCGCGCACCGGGTTGGCGTCGAGTGCATCGTGGCGGACCGCCATGCCGAAGATGCCCGACAGCACGATCTTGGAGTGT
>JAFAXZ010000273.1 GCA_019240665.1 Pseudonocardiales bacterium
TCATGCCGATCGCTGTGCTGATGGCGGTGCTGGCTCCCGCGTTGGTGGTGTCCCTCTACGGCGACCAGTGGCTCCCGGCAGCGCCGGTGCTGCGCTTCCTGGTGGTCCTCACGGTGGTGCGCCTGCTCACCTTCGTTCGCGGTCGACATCGTGGCCAGCGCAGGGGCGACCTGGCCGGCCTTCTGGCTCAACCTGGGCTGGGCGCTGGCGGTTGTCCCCGCGTTGATCGTCGGCACCCGGCTGGACGGCATGCGCGGCACGGCGATAGCGCATGCAGGCGTCGCGGTGCTGGTTGCCATCCCGCTGGCCATGTGGGCACTGCACCGCTCGCGAGTGCGGCTCGCTCCGATCGGCCCTGCGCTCCTCCGTCCGCTGCTCGCCGGCGGCCTCGCGGCGGCGACCTGTCTTGCCGTTGCGGGGATGGCCGGTACCTCGCCCTTCGTCAAGCTCGCTACTGCCGGCCTCGCCAGCCTGCTCGTTTACGCCGCGGTTGCGCTGCCCCGAGCGGTGCTGCGCCAGGTCGGCGGCCGTGCCGGCGCCCTGATTCCCGCTCGAGCGCGCTGATGCGTCCACTCCCCCCAGGAGGCTCCATGTCAATCCCACCTCCGCTCGTCCCCCCTCCGCTCGTCTCCGTCGGACTGCCGGTACGCAACGGCGACGAGGTGATCGAAGGCGCCCTCCGGAGCGTCCTAGCCCAGGAACATGATGATCTCGAGCTGGTGATCTCGGACAACGCGTCCACCGATGGCACCGAGGAGATCTGCCGCTCCTACGCGCGAAGCGACTCCCGGGTGCGGTATCACCGCCAGAGCGAGAACATCGGTCTGCTGGCCAACTTCATGCAGGTGATGCACCTTGCCCGCGGCACGTTCCTCAAGTGGATCGGCGATGACGACTGGGTGGCGCCGAGTTACCTCTCCCGGTGCCTCGAGCGTTTCGCCGCGGACGATCGGCTCATCCTCGTCACCACACAGCAGGTTTTCCTCGGCGAGGACGGCCAGGCGCAGACCGCCGCCTATCCGGGACAGGATCTCGCCTCTGACCGACCGGTCGAGCGCTTCACCGAGATGCTGCGGATGCTGACCGAGGGATACCTGCTGCTGGATCCGATCTACGGGCTGATGCGCCGGGAAGTAGTCGCGGCCATTCCGCGGCGCAACATGCTCCGCGAAGACGAAGTGTTCGCCGCGAAGCTTGCCCTGGCTGGACCGTGGGGCCACGTGCCCGAAGTGCTCGCACATCGTGGCTGGAAGATGCCCGCACGAGGGACGCAGCTGGCCCGCCGGTTGGATGTGCCGGCCTGGCAGGCCTGGGCCGCGAACCTCCTGCAGTGCCGGGAACTGCTGAGCTACCTGCGCCAGGTCCCCCTCACCCCGGCGGAGGAGCGAGCGGCGCGCGCCGCAGTCCGCCGGCTGTACCTGCGCCGTCACCAGCGCACCGCCGTGCGCGGCTACCACAAGCTCATGGGGTTTGTGCGGTCCAGCGAGGCACTGACCACAACCTAGGCGGGCTGATCACCGGTCCGACCCAGGGTGAACAGCACGGCCATCTGCGGTGGACGCTGGTCGCGGTGGCGGCCGGCGTGGCGCTCAGCCTGCTGGTGTGGCGGCCACTGGCGCGCTGGAAGCGCTGGCAGCCAGGTGCGACGCTGACTGTCCTGCTGTCGTGCACCGTCTGTCGTGCACCGTCGTTGTCGCCCTGACGCTGACACCATATGGCGACCACTCCGCGATGGGGCTGGACGCTTGCATCCCCTACGGCTGGAACGACTTCCTGTTCAACGCGGTGCACAACGGCGGCGGGATCCGTGATGACGTCCTCAACGTGTTCCTGCTACTCCCGTTGACCACCAGTCTCGTCCTGACCAGTCATCGGATACTGCCCACGGTCACCGTCGCCGTGCTGCTGTCGCCGGCCATCGAGTTGGTCCAGTCTCAGCTGCCAGGGCGCAGTTGCTCCACCAACGACGTACTGACCGACGACTCCGGGGCGCTACTCGGCATCACCATCGGATGGGCCGCCCTTCGCAGGCTGCAGCGGCACCGAACGCCATTCACAAGCCACGCAGCTCCAGATCGGCGAGCAGCAGGGCGTGGTCGCTGCCCGCGGCCGCAGCCTCGTCGGACAGGCATTCGACCGCGAGTACCTCGAGTCCGGGAGTGGCCCACAGGTGGTCATCGTCCGCGCTGAGCACCTGGTTCAGGTGATGGACCGGTCCCGGACCGAGCAGCGGGTCCGCGCCGTCGGGTGCCGGTGGGCCGGCGTCGATGCCGAAGATGATCGGGCCGGGCACACTGGTGAGCCAGCTGGCGATCCCGGCGTGAAACGCTCGCTGCAGCGCGGCGGCGGGCTGGCCAGATGGCTGCCGACCGTGGAAGCTGCACACGGTCAGCAGGTCACCGGTGGACAATGCCGCGTGGGTCGCCACCGTCCGCCAGAGAAAACCGGGCCGCACGGGATCACGCACGTCGAACGGTGCCCGGTCCAGTACCTGGGCATCCAGCAGGGCGGTGCTAGCGACACCCAGCACGGCACATCCCAGCCGGTATTCGCTGCCCCGCGGATTACACAGGTCGGTGGACAGGGCACCCCAGGAAAACAGCCTGGGCTTTCGATGCATCCGCTCATGCGCTGAGGGGTGCGGCAGCAGCGCGCGGTAAACCGGTCGACCGATCTCCTGGAGCAGCGTGAGATCCGGCTGCAGTCGGCGGAGCAGCTCGACCTTGGCGTCCAGTAGTCCAGTCGGCCGGGAATCGACGTTCCAGCTCACCACCCGGATACGCACCGACGCTACTGCTCCGCACCAGGAGCCCGGTGCTCCGCGACTCGGTGGATCTCGGGAACGAAACCCCACACCGACCCCAGCCGCCCGAGCGGAAAGTCCCCACCGACCCGCCTGCGGTAGGACGCTTCGAGGATCGGGCGCTCATCGATCCCCTGGGTCATCGCCAGGCACGGCGGCCGGTAGGCGCAGGCCGAACAGTGCTCCCAGGAAGGATTCGGGTAGATCCGCAGCGACGGATCGGTCATGTCCTGCATTTCCAACGCCACGGCGATGCCATGCCGTTCGATTTCGAGCTCGGTTCTGGGGATGTGGGTGCGACGGAAGGATTCCGTACTGCGCTGCGTCGTGATGCCACCCACCCCCGGCACCGCCCGGAGGGCCACCTCTGACTTGCCAGCGGCGGGCGTGGCAGCACGCAGCTCGTTGTGAATGGTGCCTTCGAGTTTCGCGAGGAAGCCCAGCTGCCACGCCCAGCCCCGGGTGAGGGCCTGCTCGTCGAGCCGCAGCGCCTCGAGGTCCGACCAGTGCGGGTCACTGATGATCCGGTGCTCGACGAGCCAATACAGCTCGTGGTCATCGATCACCACCAGATCGATCCGGACCCGGTACTGCAACGGCCGGCCTTCCGGGGTGGTGAGCCCACTGTCCGGATTGGCTGGGTCAGGCAGGGCGATGTCGAACTGCGAGGCCACCTGAATCGGGGTGAAGCGGTCGATATCACTCGCCCATTCGAAATAACGCTCCAGAATTCCCGTGCCCAGCTCTCGGTGCTGCTCCCAGTCCTGGACCTGCTCCGCGGACAGCTCACGAGTCTGCGTGTAGGCGTCGCGTTGCCGACGCATCGACTTCTCGAAGCCGGCGACGGCAAGCGGTCGCACGATCGCCCGGTTCCAGTCCCACATGCCAGGGAAGTAGTAGACGTCAAGCGCGTCGTGGATTGCTTCACCGAAGTCGAAGACCTGCGCCGGCTCGCTTGGCTCGTAGTCCTGCCGCTCCCGGGCGGCGAGGTCCCAGGCCCGCCGACACCGCCGGAACAGTCTGCTCTCCCACGGTCTGGCCACATAGTTCACACTCACGGCCACCTCCTGCCACCCGCCAGGGAATCCTGAGCCTACCCTGGCCCGGCGCGTTGCATGCCAGTGCAGACATCTACGTTGCCACCGCCGATCGCGGCTTCGCCCGCTTCCCCGGCGTGCGCGCCTTCGACCCCGCCGACTCACCGGGCTGATTGCAGACTGTGACAGCACATCCTGATAGCGTCTGGCGGCATGGCACGGACCGTCACACTCCGCTTATCGCAGCAGGCGTACGAAGCAGTCAAGCGCTACGCCGAGACTGAACACACGTCGATGAACTCCTGGATCGAGGGCGTGCTGGACGCCGAGGACATGCGCCGCCGGTGTGCCGCGCACGGGGAATGGCTGCGCAACAACCCGGGCATGGCGATGTGGGCCGAACAGTCCGCTCGGCGCAACCTGGCGAACTTGAGCGATGTGCTGCCTCACGTCACTGGTAGTGAGCGGTGACGGTACCCCGGCGTGGGGAACTATGGACTGCTGGAACTGATAATCCCGTCACCGTGCTGGTGATCTCCTCAACTGTGTACAACGAGATTCCGGACGAGCCGACGGTGATCGCGGTGCCGGTCATGCACGGTAGCACCGACACCGGGTTCTGCGTGGACCTCGATGGTGGGCTGTTCGCGGTCACGGGACTCGTGACGCACCTTCTGAAAACGGACCTCACCGAGCGACTACGCACCGTCGATGTCCAGACGTTAACCGACGTCAACACCATGCTGTTCAAGATCCTGGCTACCCCCGAACGCTGACCAGCCCGCGCAAACACTGTGCGGAGATGCGGGAGCGCTCGGAGTGGATCGATCGACCGTGGCGCGCTGGGAAGCGGGTGAGCGGCGTTCTCGCCGCCGTTCTGGTCGCGCTGATCTCCGCCGATCGAGAGCGCCACGCTGACGCCCGAAAAGTACTGCAGCTTCTGCTTCTCCGCTTGCCCATCAGCCGACGCCGAGGTGGCGGGCGATGAGCATGCGCTGCACCTCGCTGGTGCCTTCGCCGATCTCCAGGACCTTGGCGTCCCGGTAGAAGCGGGCCACCGAGTACTCATTCATGAACCCGTACCCTCCGAAGACCTGTGTCGCATCCCGAGCATTGTCCATGGCCGCGTTCGAGGAGACCAGCTTCGCAATCGCGGCCTCTTTCTTGAATGGTTCGCCGCGCAGCATCCTTGCCGCGGCATGGTAGTAGGTCAGCCGGGCGGTGTGCGCCCGCGCCTCCATATCAGCAATCTTGAACTGGATCGCCTGATAGCTGCCGATGGCGTGACCGAAAGCGTGCCGCTGCCGAGCGTAGGACACACATTCGTCAATACAGCCCTGGGCCAGACCTACACCCAGCGCGGCGATCGCGATGCGACCCTCGTCGAGAATGGAGAGGAACTGCGCATAGCCCCGGCCGCGCTCACCCAGCAGATTGCCCATCGGCACCCGACAGTCGTCGAAGAACAGCCCGCGGGTGTCCGAGCAGCGCCAGCCGACCTTGGAGTAGTTCGCCGAGACCGTGAAACCCGGGTGCTGGGCCGGAACCATGATGGTGGAGATCTCCTTGCGGCCCCCACTGACGCCGGTGATCGCGGTGACGGTGACCACAGACGTGATGTCGGTGCCCGAATTCGTGATGAAAGCCTTGGACCCATTGATCACCCAATCGTCGCCGTCGCAGCGTGCGGTGGTGCGGGTGGCGCCCGCGTCGGACCCACCGCCGGGCTCGGTGAGGCCGAAGGCCCCGAGCCGTTGGCCGGTGCACAGCTCCGGCAGCCAGCACCACTTCTGCTCCTCGGTGCCGAACCGGAAGATCGGCATCGCACCCAGCGACACGCTGTCCTCCAGCGTGATGGCCAGCGAGGAGTCCACCCGCGCCAGTTCCTCCAGCGCTAGGCACAGGGCGAAGTAATCGCCGCCCATCCCGCCGTACTCCTCGGGGAAGGGCAGCCCGAACAATCCCATCGCGCCCATCTTCGCGACCAGGCCGTAGGGGAACGTCCCGTGCTCGTAGAGGTCGGCGATGACCGGGGCGACCTCCTTGCGGGCGAACTCCTCGACGGTGGCGCGCAACGCCGCATGCTCCTCGCTTAGCTCCACCGCGCCCTCCCTGTGGATAACCCGTGAGTGGCAATAAGGGCCATGGCTCGCATCGCCACTCACGGGTCAACGACTAGCAGCACGCTGCCCCGCTCGACGGTGCCACCAGTGCGGGCGCGCAGCTCGCGAACCACCCCGTTGACCGGCGCGGTGAGCACATGCTCCATCTTCATCGCCTCGAGCACGAGCAGTCGGGCACCCGCGGTGACCTGCTGACCCTCGGCGACGTCGACAACGGTGATAGTGCCGGGCATCGGAGCGCGCACCGCCCCGCCGGCGCCCTGCTCGGTGCGCCACGCGGCATCGAGGTGCTGCTGCTCGCGCAACTCCCAGCTGTGCCCGTCGCGGCCCAGCCACACCGCAGCGCCGTCCGCCGCGCAGGTGTAGCGGCGGGTGATCCGATCACAGGTGACGACCAGGTCCCCGTCCTGCCACCAGGCCGACGCGCGGGTCGGAGCACCCTCGCCGACGACGAGTTCGGCGGCGGCGGTCCGACCCCGGGTTCGGACCTCGATCGGGTCGTGCCCGCTGGCCTGCACCCGCCAGCGGGTCCAGGCAGACTCACCGAGGCGCCAGCCGCCGGGTAGGGCAAACGGATCCACCACCGGCCCGCTGGGTTCTCGGGCCAGCAGCGCGCGCAACCCCGCTGCGGCAAGCACGTGGTTGGGCAGGCCCTCCTTGACCCAGTGCGAGAACCGGCGCTGCACCAACCCGGTGTCCAGCTTTCCGGCCTGCACGCCAGCATCGGCGAGCAGCGCGCGCAGGAACGCCACGTTGGTACCCAGGCCCAGGATGCTGGTCTGGGCCAACGCGGAGTCCAACCGGCGCAGCGCGGTGGCCCGGTCGCCGCCGTGCGCGATGACCTTGGCCAGCAGCGGGTCGTAGTCGCTGCCCACGATGTCGCCCGCTACCAGCCCGGAGTCCACCCGAACACCTGGCCCGGCGGGCTCGCGCAGGTGCAGGACCCGCCCTCCGGTGGGCAAAAAACCGTCCGCTGGGTCCTCGGCGTAGATCCGCGCCTCGACGGCATGGCCGTCACAGCGGACGTCGTCCTGGCTGAACGCCAGCGGTTCCCCAGCGGCCACCCGCAGCTGCAACTCGACCAGGTCCAGCCCGGTGACCAGCTCGGTGACCGGGTGCTCAACTTGCAGTCGGGTGTTCATCTCCAGGAAGAAGAACTGATCAGGCGTCTGCGCCGGCACGAGGAACTCGACCGTCCCCGCCCCGGTGTACCCCACGGCCCGCGCGACCGCCACCGCGCACGTCCCCATCCGGGCCCGGGTCGCGGCGTCCAGCAGCACCGAAGGCGCCTCCTCGACGATCTTCTGGTGCCGCCGCTGCAGGCTGCACTCGCGCTCGCCGAGGTGCACCACCGCGCCGTACGCGTCGGCCAGCACCTGGATCTCGATGTGCCGCGGGGTGGCGAGGTGCCGTTCGACGAGCAGGGTGTCGTCGCTGAACGCGCCCCGGACCTCCCGGCGGGCGCTGGCGATGGCCTCGGGCAGGTCCGGCGCGTGATGCACGACCCGCATGCCCTTGCCCCCACCACCGGCGGACGGCTTGAGGAGCACCGGGTAGCCAATCGCGGCGGCTGCTGCGGCCAACGCGTCGTCATCACAGCTCCCACCGCCGCTGCCCGGCACCACCGGGACACCCGCAGCCGCAACAGTGGCCTTGGCCCGGATCTTGTCACCCATCGCCTCAATTGCACCAGCAGGTGGACCGACGAAGACCAGACCGGTGCCAGCGCAGGCCCGGGCGAAGGCAGCGTTCTCCGAGAGGAACCCGTAGCCGGGGTGCACGGCCTGCGCACCGGTGCGCGCGGCGGCATCCAGTATCCGCTGAATGGACAGGTAGCTCGCAGCCGCCGACGCGGGACCGAGCCGGACGGCGACGTCAGCGTCGCGGACGTGCCGAGCGTCAGCGTCGGCGTCGCTGTAGACGGCCACTGAGCGCACACCCATCGCGCGCAAGGTGCGGATCACCCGCACCGCGATCTCGCCGCGGTTGGCTACCAGGACGGAGTCAAACATGCGAAGCCTGCTTGCAGGGCTGAGTCATTGGGCACTGCCTCACATCCGGAAGACGCCGAAGCGGCTCGGTGAAAGCGGCGCGTTGGCGCAGACGGACAGCGCCAGCCCGAGCACCATGCGGGTGTCTGCCGGGTCAATCACCCCGTCGTCCCACAACCGGGCCGTCGAGTAGTAAGGGTGACCTTGGTGTTCGTACTGGGCACGTATGCGGTCGGTGAAGGCCACCTCGGGCTCAGGATCGTCGGGACGGCGGACGGTGGCGAGCACCATGGCGGCCTGCTCCCCGCCCATCACCGAGATCCGCGCATTGGGCCACATGAACAGGAACCGGGGCGAGTACGCCCGGCCGCACATCGAGTAATTCCCCGCGCCGAATGAACCGCCGATGATGACGGTTAACTTGGGCACCCGGGTGGTCGCGACCGCGGTGACCATTTTAGCGCCGTGCTTGGCGATCCCGCCGGCCTCGTATTCCCGACCCACCATGAAACCGGAGATATTCTGCAGGAACACCAGCGGGATGCCGCGCTGGTCGCACAGTTCGATGAAATGCGCGCCCTTCAGTGCTGATTCGCTGAACAGGATGCCGTTGTTGGCCACTATGCCCACCGGGTGACCGTGCAGCCGGGCGAAACCGGTGACCAGCGTGGTGCCGTACTCGGCTTTGAATTCCGCCAAACGGCTGCCGTCGACAATCCGTGCGATCACCTCACGGACGTCGTAGGGGGTGCGCGGGTCCACCGGCACCACACCGTAAATCCCTTCCATGGTGGGCTCTTCGGTGGCGATCACCTCCCACGGCCGGGGCGGGCGCGGCCCCAGGGTGCTGACGATGGTGCGGACGATTCGCAGCGCGTGGGCGTCGTCGTCGGCGAGGTGGTCGGTGACCCCGGAAACGCGGGAATGCAGCTCGGCGCCGCCAAGCTCCTCAGCGGTCACCACCTCGCCAGTGGCGGCCTGCACCAGCGGCGGGCCGCCGAGGAAGATCGTGCCCTGATTGCGGACGATGACCGCCTCGTCGCTCATCGCCGGCAGGTAGGCACCCCCCGCGGTGCAGGATCCGAGCACTGCCGCGATCTGCGGAATGCCCCGCGCAGACATCGTGGCCTGATTGTAGAAAATCCGACCGAAGTGCTCCCGATCAGGGAACACCTGATCCTGCTCAGGGAGGTAGGCCCCGCCGGAGTCGACGAGGTACAGGCACGGCAGGCAGTTGTCTAATGCCACCTCCTGGGCGCGCAGATGCTTCTTGACGGTCATCGGGTAGTAGGTGCCGCCCTTGACGGTGGCATCATTGGCGACGATCATGCATTCCCGGCCGGCCACCCGCCCGATCCCGGTGATGATCCCGGCGGCCGGTGCCTCGTCGCCGTACATGCCGGTGGCCGCGAGCGGGGACAGCTCCAAAAACGGGCTCGACGGGTCCACCAGCTGCTCGACCCGATCGCGCGGCAACAGCTTGCCGCGCTCGATATGGCGTTGCCGAGCTCTCGGTGGTCCGCCGAGCCGGGCCCTCGCGAGCCGCGTGCGCAACTCAGCCACCAGCGTCGCGTGCGCCTGGACGTGGTCCACGTTATCCGCAGCAGCGCTAGCCAGGTCGTTCGCCGCGCTGGTCACGGCGTCCATCGTCGCTCCCTTCCCACGTTGGAGCGAGCGCTCGTGAATCCACGCTAGCGCTCCCCTGCTCAGCTCCAGACGTGTCTCACGGCACAACGGGGTACCAGGTCCTCGGTCGGCTTCTGCTCCGTCGACGGTGCCCTTCCGCATCGCTGGCAGAGGGCCATCGTCAGGGATCCTCTCGCCAGCACCGATGGTTCGGCCCTGGCAAGATCGATGGTTCGGCCCTGGCAAGCAGGCCTCACCGGGCGTTGTGAAAGATGATGCCCAGCACGTTGCGGTCGCCGGTGTGCACCGCGCTGACGCCATGGCGCATCTGCACCCGGTGGTAGCCGCGGGTGCCCTGCCTGGGCCGGTGCCGGACGGGGAAGATCACCGCCTGGCCCTGGACGGGGCGGGCCACCATCGGCCGGGACTGCTGGCGCGGCCGCTGCTCGACGAACACGCTCTCCCCACCGGTGAAGTCCTCATCGGGGCGGTTGAGCATGATGAGGAACTGCAGCGGGAACGTGAGATCGCCGTAGATGTCCTGGTGCAGGCAGTTGTAGCCGCCCGAGCCGTAGCGCAGCACCAGCGGCGTGGGCTTGCGCTGGCCCAGCTGGGCACACTCGTCGAGCAGGGCGTCGAGGGTCTCGGGGAACCGGCGCTCGCCGAGCCGGTCGGCCCAGCGGTTGGCGATCGCCGCCAACGGTGGGTAGAGGTTCTCCCGCAAGCTCTGCACCAGCGGGGGTAGCGGATCGGCGAAATAGCGGTAGCTGCCCTCGCCGAACGCATACCGCGCCATGGCGATGGTGGCGCGGAACCGGGCGTCGTCGTCGAACATGTCGACCATCTCGGCGCACTGCTCGGGCGAGAGCAGCCGCGGGGTCATGGCGAAGCCCGAACCGTCGAGCTGGTTTTCCACCGCCGGCCAGTCGAGATCGGCCAGCGCGGGCAGCTCGGCCTCCGCGGCACGGGTCACGACCTTGCCGGCCTTACTCATCACGGCCCTCCTCGTCGGGGATCGGGGCGCCCGCGCCTGCCTGAGCAGAACACCACTGGGCGGGGACGGGTTGCACTGTCACGTCGGCCCAACCTGAGTACCCCAACCTGCTCATCCGTCAGCAACACGAGGGACTGGTACATCTTAAAATACCTATGTAGGATAATTCCCATGCGGAAGACGCACGCTCTGGTCCAGGTGGCGATGGCCCTCGTCAACGATCCCACGGGTCGCCACTGGGGTTACGAGCTGTCCAAGAAGACCGGCGTCCGGTCCGGCGTGCTCTACCCGATGCTGACGCGAATGCTCGACGAGGGCTGGGTCGAGGACGGGTGGGAAGACCCGACCACCATCCGCGACAAGCGCCCGCCCCGGCGGTACTACGAGCTCACCAACGAAGGCAGGCTGGCGCTCGGCGCGGTTCTCCGGGATGCCAGCCACGACGTGCGGTTCGCCGGGGTCCTTCAGGCGGCCCGCCGCGACCCACGGTTCGCCGGCCTGGTGGGAGGGTTCGCCTGATGGCCGAGCTGCTGGAAGCTGTCACGTCCTGGCCGAGCCTGCTCTTGGGGGTCGTCGTCTTCGGGCTCACCCCGGGACTCTGCCTGCGCCTGATCGTTCTCGCCTACCCCCGCGGCGACCCTCGCCGGGCCGAGCTGATCGCGGAGCTGTACGCCGTGCCCCGCATCCAACGACCCCTGTGGGTCGCCGAGCAGTTGGAGGTCGCGCTGTTCGAGGGCCTCGGACACCGACTATCGGCGGCGCGCCGCCGGCGCGCTCACGTTCGTGCTGGACGTCGGACCCGGGCAGGGCCTACTGAGCGGCCCGCGCAGGATCCTGCAAGGTTCATCGGACTCTTCTGACATGTGTGGGGTCTGACATTATGTATGAGGTCGCAAAGATGCCATCCGGTTCGCCTACCCACCCCGCGCGGCGCTGGAGTAGCTGGAATCTGCTGCTCCTGGTGCCGCTGCTCGTGCTGGTCACACCGCTGTACAACAGCGATAAGCCGCGCCTGTTCGGTTTCCCGTTCTTCTATTGGCTGCAGTTCCTCTTCATCCCGCTCGGCGTGATCTGCGTGGCAGTGGTGTACCACAAGACGAAGAACGTCAGCCCTCCAGTGGGCCGGGACACCGGAGGGTGACCGGCGATGACCGTGCACTGGACCGAACTGGCCATCTTCACGCTGCTGTTCGCTGTGGTCACCGGGCTCGGTTTCTACGCCGCCCGGTGGAAGGCGGGTTTCCTAAGCCCACCATCGTCACGGGGATCGAGCTGGGCGCGCTGTCGATCCTGGGCTGGAAGCCCTTCGCGGGTTCGACGGTCCAAATCTACCCTGGGTTCGTCGCACTTCTTGGCAACCTCCTGATAGCCACAGTGGTCACCATCGTGCTGCGGCAGGTGCGGGTGTTCAACGGTACCGACGAGACCAACCCACCGGACTACGACGAAGACGAGAGCTCCCCGCAGCTCAAGCCTGTGGTCAGCGGCTGATCATCATTGTCTGGACCCGCTCGCCCGGCTGGAGGCGTCGGGTGGTTCGCGTCGCCGCTTACAGAGTGCCCAGGAACTCGGTGAGCAGGGCCGTGGTGTGCTCTGGTGCTTCTTGTGGCACGAAGTGCCCGACGCCGGGTAGTACCTCGTAGCGGTAGCCGTCGCCGGCCCAGCGGGCCGAGCGGCGTGCGGTGCGCTCCAGCACGTACGGGTCATCGGCGCCGTGCAGCTGGAGCACCGGCACGCGGACCGTCCGGTCCACCGCGTGGGACAGCCGGCGCCCATCGAAGCGGAACTGCGAGCGGCCGACCCACCGGTAGTACTCCAGAGCGCAGTGCGCCGCGCCGGGGATCAACATGGCCTCACGGTAACGTCGGGCCACCGCAGGAAACTCGCTCGACGCGCACCACTGCGGGCCTGCGCCGCTGCGCAGGATCCTCTCCACCAGCACCGCACCGTCCCGGGTGAGGCTGCGCTCGGGCAACCATGGGGCTTGGACACTGACCAGGTAATGGGCCGCCGAGCGCTGCACCGGGTCGCGCAGCAGCGCTTGGCCCATCGCGCGGGGATGTGCGGCGGCCAGCACCGTCACCGATCGCACCACGCGGGGGTGCAGCGCGGCCGTGCACCAGCTGAGGATCCCGCCCCAGTCGTGCCCGACCAGGTCGGCTTGGCGTTCCCCGAGCGCCCGCACCAGGCCCGCCACGTCACCCGACAGCGTCCACAGGTCATATCCCCGGGGGGGCTTGTCCGAGTCGCCGTAGCCGCGCAGGTCCACCGCAACGGCGCGCATCCCCGTCGCGGCAAGCGCCGGGAGGTGGTAACGCCAGGACCACCAGAACTCGGGGAAGCCGTGCAGCAGGAGCACCAGCGGGCCCGTCCCGAGCTCCGCCACATGCAGCCGGATCCCATTGGCCGATACGTCGCGGTGCGTCCACGGTCCAGGAATCCGGACCGAGCTGGGATCCGGTGGGCGGCTCACTCCGGGTACGGGGCAGCGCTGGGTTCGCCGAGACTGCGCCGGCCGACGCGCCGACGGGTCAACACCGCCCCGGTGTCGCGGACGGTGCTGATCGTGCGTTCTGGTTTCCGGATGCTGCGCATCCGGCGCCAGCCCAGCAGCGCACACCCTGCCGCGGCGACCAGCATCAGTCCGAACACAATGCCGAACCCGGCCCACTGCGGCAACCAGATGGCCAGGGCCTCGGCCACCGTGATGAACAGGAAGAACAGGCTGAAGAGCAGGATCGTCAGCGCGAGGATGAAAAAGACGCTGCCCTTGACACCCTTGCGGACCTCGGCGGTCACCTCCGCCTTGGCCAGCTCCACCTCCGAGCGGAACAAGGTAGAGAAATGTGCGGCGGCTTCCCGGACCAGTTCACCCAGGGACGCATCCGCAAGCGGCGGGAGCTCTTCCGGTGACAGCGGGACAGAAGGAACCGCAGGCGGTGGTTCCAGTTTGGCGTGCCGGCCGTTGCGGGGCTGCATGCTCGTCACCTGCGATATGGTGCCATGACTCTTCTCGATCACCCATCGTGGTCGGCATCTGGCCGAGAGTGACCACCCATCGCAGGCTGATCCGCCAGCCCAAGACGGACATCGTTCACCGGGATCGCCGGGCGCGGGATGCGCCTCCGAGCAGCCCCGCCAGCTGCTCCGCCTCCTGCTCGGTCAGCACGACCGTGGTCCTGATCGCGCCGTTGAAGGTGAGCCACGCGCGCCCGGCATGGCCCAGACCCTGCCGCGTGACGATCAGGGTGGTGGGCTCACCCTCTGGGGTCTGGCCCCGCATCGTCGCGCGGAATGTCTCATCCGGAGTACTCATCGTACATCCCCCAGGCTGTCGCTCACGGCTAATCGAAGACAACCGCGAAGGATGCTACGCCGGAATTGGTGCCTGAGTTGTGTTTCGGTGCCCGTGGTGTGGACCAACCGCGTCGCGGTTCCTCCTGCCGACTAGGAGGCTACGGTGCGGTACCACCATCCGGTTGAGATCATGGATACGGGGATGACGGACTCAACCTGCACGCTCGCTGCCGTGCTCACCTGCCCTGGACCGCAGCCGGGAGCTTGCACGCAGTGCGGGTGGTGACCGACGCTGGGAGCATGGACCGGCGGATTCTGCTCACGTTGCTGGATGCCGCGGCGTGCGCGCCCGCTCACGAGTGGCTGATCGCCCACCCTGACGCAGGTGTGGCTCGCTCATCCGGCTTGCCGCTGCTGAGCGGAGTCATCGATGACCTTGACGGCATCGTTGGGCGTTGCGCCGAATGGATGACTAGGTTGGCAGCGGGACGCTGTTGCCGCTGGTCCGCGCCAATCTGCGGTACGTGATGGGCCTACTCGATCAGCGCCGCTACACCGATAGCGTGGGGTGGCGGTTGCATGCGACTGCGGGTGAGTTGATGCGGCTGGCGGGCGGGCTGTCGTTCGATAGCGGGCAGCATCCGCAGGCCTGCGTCAGGACCAGCCCGAGGTCGACCACGCCGTCTCCCTGGCGACCCGGGCGGTGGAGGCCCTGACCGGGGAGGTCGACTCCGCCCGCTGCGTCGGCCACCTGGCCCAGCTTGTCGGTGACTTCGCCCCCTACCGGCGACGGCCAGCCGTCCGCCAGTTCACCGAGCAGGCCGCCGAACTCCGCACCGCGCACTGACGGGGTTGGGCCCCCGATCTTCCCCTCAGCCAACTCCCGTAACGAGTGCTCCGTGGCGGGCGGTGTCGCTCAGCTATCGCCGTGCTCCGACCCGGCGACCTTCGTGAGCAGCGCGGTGATCTGTGCCATGCCGGTGGCCTGCATGGCGAAGCCCTCACGCATCTCCTGGCGCAGTCCGTCGATCTGCTGGCGCAGTCCGTCGATCTCCTGGCGCATCTCCTGGCGCAGTCCGTCGATCTCCTGGCGCATCTCCTGGCGCAGTCCGTCGATCTCCTGGCGCATCTCCTGGCGCAGTCCGTCGATCTGCTGGCGCATCTCCTGGCGCAGTCCGTCGATCTGCTGGCCCTGCTCCAGCTGGGTTTCGCGCAGCGCATTCAGGACCTGACGATAGCCCCGCATCTCGGCGCGGAGCTCGGCTACGTCACGATCGGCCAGCGCAGCGAGCGCACGGGCGGAGGCGACCTCCTCGCGCAGCCGGTCCACCTCGTGCTCAAGCTTGGTGAACCGCGATTCGAGATCATCGTTCGGCACGGGCGCGATCCTACTGTCGCCCCCTGGCGATCTTCCCACCCACCCGAGGAGACTGGCCGCCTCCAACAGCCAGTGCGCCTGTGGTCGGCGGCGAATCGTGATCGGGTGGCCATCTCACTCGTCGGGGGAGCCGCGGAATCGCTTCACCGCACTGCGGCGACGCTTGTCGGCCAGGCGGCGCTCCCGCGCGGCCCGGGAGGGGCGGGTGGGGTGGCGCGTCGGTGGGTCCGGGGTCAGTACCTGGCGAAGCATCGCGGCGAGCCGGACTCGCGCCACGTCCCGGTTGCGCACCTGGGAGCGGTGCTCGGCGGCCACGACCGTGAGGACACCGTCCACCAGCCGCCCGGACAGCCGCTGGAGTATCCGGTCCCGTTGGGCTGGCGTGAACGCCGCGCTGGCCGCCACGTCAAAGATCAGTTCGACCCGCGAATCGGTGGTGTTGACACCCTGCCCGCCCGGCCCACTTGCGCGAGAAAAGCGCCACCGCAGCTCGGCCTCCGGGATCGAGACCGAGCCGCGCACCGGCAGCGCGTCGGGCATGTGTCCAGCATGCCGGGCGTCAGTCGTGGATGCCGGAGCGCATGCCGACGGAGATCAGCTCCATGACTGAGGAGTCGGCCAGGGTGGTGACGTCGCCGATTTCTCGGTGTTCCGCGACGTCACGCAGGAGACGGCGCATGATCTTGCCGGATCGGGTTTTCGGCAGGTCCGCGACGACCATGATCTGCCTCGGTTTGGCGATCGCGCCGATCTGGGTGGCCACGTGGTTGCGCAGCGCCTTGATCGCCTGTTGACCCCGTGCCTCGTCCTGGGCGACGTGGCCACGCAGGATCACGAACGCGACGATGCCCTGTCCCGTGATCGGGTCGGGAGCGCCGACCACGGCAGCTTCGGCCACCGTGGGATGTGATACCAGCGCGGACTCCACCTCGGTGGTAGAGATCCGGTGCCCGGAAATGTTCATCACGTCGTCCACCCGGCCCAGTAGCCAGATCGCGCCGTCGTCGTCGTACTTGGCGCCGTCCCCAGCGAAGTAGTAGCCCTGCTCGGCGAAGCGGGACCAGTAGGTCTGTTGGTATCGCTCGTCGTCACCCCAGATGGTGCGCAACATCCCGGGCCAGGGCGCATCCAGCACCAGGTAGCCACCCTGGCCGTGGCCGACCGGGGTGCCGGATTCGTCGACCACGGTGGCACTGATGCCCGGCAGTGGGCGCATCGCCGAGCCGGGTTTGGTCGCGGTGACGCCGGGCAGCGGCGAGATCATGATCGCACCGGTCTCGGTTTGCCACCAGGTATCCGCGATCGGGCAGCGATCGTTGCCGATGTTCTCCCGGTACCACATCCAGGCCTCGGGGTTGATCGGCTCTCCGACGCTGCCCAGCAACCGCAGTGAGGACAGGTCGTACTTCTCCGGGATCTGCTTGCCCCACTTCATGAAGGTGCGGATCAGAGTCGGTGCGGTGTAGTAGGTCGTGACGCCGTAGCGCTGCACGATATCCCAGTGCCGGCCCTCATGCGGGGTGTCCGGGGTGCCCTCATACAGGATCGAGGTGGCGCGGTTGGCCAGCGGCCCATAGACGATGTAGCTGTGCCCGGTGACCCAACCGATATCGGCGGTGCACCAGTAGACGTCCTGACCGGCCTTGTGATCGAAGACGACGTGGTGGGTGTAGGCGCACTGGGTGAGATAGCCGCCGGAGGTGTGCAGGATGCCCTTGGGTTTTCCGGTGGTGCCCGAGGTGTAGAGGATGAACAGCGGGTGCTCGCTGTCGAACGCCTCGCAGGTGTGCTGGTCGGACTGGGAATCCACCAGCTCGTGCCACCACAGGTCGCGGCCCTTGGTCCAGTCGACGTCGGTGTCGGTGCGCTTGACCACCACGACGTGGCGCACTGTCGAGACGCCAGTGAGCGCCTCGTCGGCGTTGACCTTCATGGGCCCCACCGCACCCCGCCGGTACTGCCCGTCGGCGGTGATCACCAGCTTGGCCTGCGCGTCGATGACCCGCTGGCGCAGCGACTCGGCGGAGAAGCCACCGAACACCACGCTGTGCGGCATGCCCAACCGGGCACAGGCGAGCATGGCGAAGACCGCCTCGGGGATCATCGGCAGCTGGATGGCCACCCGGTCCCCGGGCCGCAGGCCCAACGAGAGCAAGGCGTTGGCCGTCTTGGCGACCTCGCGCTGCAGATCAGCGTAGGTGATGGTGCGGGTGTCGCCCGGCTCGCCCTCCCAGTGGAAGGCGACCTGATCACCGTGACCGTCCTCGACGTGCCGGTCCACACAGTTGTAGGCGACGTTGAGCCGACCTCCGACGAACCATCGCGCGAACGGCGGGTTGGACCAGTCGAGAACCTGCTCGAAGTCGGTATGCCAGTGCAGCCGGCGCGCCTGCTGCGCCCAGAAAGCCTCCCGATCGGCGTCCGCCTGATCGTAGAGCGTGCTGGGGGCGTTCGCCTGCGCGGCGAAGACCTCACTGGGGGGAAACACGCGGCTCTCGGTGAGCAGATTGTCGAGTCGCCGGCTCGAGTCACCCATCGCGGGGACCTCCTGCGTCGCATTCGTCACGGTCAGGTTTATGACGGTAGTATCATCGTCAATCCGGGGCTACCGTTACTGCCGTCTGGCGACAGGGCGGAACCTGCTGTTCACCCCCCGTTGTGCGCCCGGTTAACGAGCGCGACGAACTCGCGGTCCGGGTCCTTGATCAGCCCGTGGATCGTCGTCACCACCGGGCAGGGCCACGCCGAGGTGCAGATCCGGCAGTCGCCGCTGGGCGCCACCTGATGCTCGAGCAGCAGCCCGCGGATGACGAGCACCAGATCGGGGATCAGCTTGCGCGCGGTGTCCACGTCCTCGCGGTACCACCCCTGGGTCTTGTCCGCCAGCGATTCCGCCTCGTCCAGGTGCTCGTAGAGATCGGAGCACAGCAGGTGAAATGCGTCAGCGACCACCGGGGAGATCGTGTCCATCGGCTACCTCCTGAAGAGTCCCGCGGGATCCGATTCCCGCTCATGATCAGGCAACCGTTTGTCCGGCGGACATCACAATACCCAACTGGGTGGCAAAATGCGTGTTGGTGCGGAATCCTGCCGAAGAATGGATCTATGGTGCGCGGTGGGAGGTCACCATGGATGATCACGAGCCGACGATCCGCAGCCGCGAACTCGGCGAGGGCCTGCGCCGGGCGATGCAGTACGCCGGACTCAACGGCAAGCAGGTCGCCCGTCAACTTGACCTGTCATCGAGCTGGGTGTCCCGGCTGCTGTCCGGCAAGCGTAACGCTACCGCGGTGCAGGTGTCGGCATTCCTGGCGGTCTGCCGGGTGACCGGCGCGGAGCGCGACCGGCTGCTCGCGCTCTGCGAGGACCAGCACACGCCGGGCTGGTTCCAGCAGCACGGCTCCCGGCTGCCCCAGCAACTCGTCACATTGATCGACCACGAGAACAAAGCGGTCACGATCAGCGAGTTCGAGGCAACCCTCGTGCCCGGCCTGCTACAGACCGGCGACTACACCCGCGCGCTGATCCGGGAGGCGGGCACGATTCCGGCGGACGAGATCGACGACCGGGTGGCTGCGCGGCTGGCCCGCCACAGCCTGTTCAGCCGGGACCGCCCGCCCCGGTTCACCTTCTTCATCCACGAGTTCGTGCTGCGGCTGCCGATAGGTGGGCCCGCCGTGATGTCCGACCAGCTGCACCACCTGCTGCGCATGTCGATACGCCCCTACCTCACGCTGCGGGTGGTGCCGGCGTCGCGCGGTGGGCATGCCGCGATCAACGGAACCTTCAGGCTCATGGAGTTCACCGAGTTCAAGCCGGTGGCCTACCTGGAAAGCGAGATCTCCAGCCTGTTCCTGGAAAAGCCGGTGGAGATCGACGCCTACCAGTACATCCTGGCGAGGCTGGCGGAAAGTGCGCTGGGCGAGGGAGAATCGAGGGAGCTGATTGCCACCCTGGCAACCGAGCTCTACGCGGATCGAGAGGATCATGATGACCGCGCCTGAGCCGGATCACATCGTCTGGCACACGAGCAGCTACAGCGGAGGCTGCGTCGAAGTCGGTTGGCGCACCAGCAGCTACAGCGGCACCAACGGTGCTTGCGTCGAGTTCGCGCCCGCCCCGGACGCCGTGCTGGTCCGCGACTCCAAGCACCGCACCGGCCCCGCCCTCACCGTCCCTACCGCCGCTTGGCGAGCCTTCCTCACCACCCTTCCCCGCTGACGGGCGTGGCGCCACGCCGCGCTGGGGGATGCGTGGTGCCCGGGCGAGGGCCCCGCGCCTCGCACCCCATCAGGAGTCGGTGGCCAGAGCCTCAGCGGGATCGGCGTACGCCTGCATCCGCACGACCAGGCCCTCTCTCACGGTGAACACATCTGCGACCGTCACGTCGTGCGGACTGCCATCGACCAACCGGCCGCAGACGTGATGGACGATCACAATGTCGTCACCTCGGCGGTGGGGAGTCGGCTCCGAGACAAACTCGGCCCACAGCGCGCGGGAGCTCCGGAGGTAGTCGGCCACGGCGTCCGGCCCCTGGCGCCGGCCGCCGTAAGGGAACTCGTCCGGCTCGACCCACTCGACTTCCGGGTGCAACGCGGCCACAGCCTGGTCGATGTCACCGCGGGCATAAGCCGCATAGGCCTTCAGCACCAGCACCACGTCCGGGTCCACGCCGCCTAACCCTAACCCTAGGCGCTAGGCGATCCACTTGCGCTCTGCCTCCTGCTGCCAGACAGCCCGAACATCGCCGTGGCAAGCAGTTTCAGGCCGCTGGTCTACTGCAAGCGCAGGGCGGTTGCTATCCGACCGCGTGCGTTCGGTCCACGCGCCGGGCCGGTTTGTGATCAGCTCTACCGTTGCCGAGTTCGACAGGAGAGTTGTCGGAAACTGCCCGAGCAACTCTCCTGTCGAACTCGGCGCACTGAGAGCACCCAGGATCGGGCCGCCCCTCGCCCCAAGCGAGCTACGTCCCGTCCGAGACCACGCTCGGAAGGGATGGCCCCTGACGGGGCAGCGTCGGCCGTCGGTGTGATTGCGGTGCAGTCGGCACCCATAGTGTGCCGCGGTGGTTGATGAGTTCGGTGGACGTTACGGGGATCTGCTGGCGGGCAGCTATGACTGTGTGGATCGCATCGTGCTCAACGCCTACTTTTCGTTGGGTCACAACCCGGGTGGGTTTCGAGTGTGGTGGCGGCGACTGCATGGCGAGTCCGATGAGCAGCTGGACAACACGCATCTGATGAGGATGGCTGGCCGGTTCTCCCGCCGGTTGCGCGCGTCGGCCGC
>JAFAXZ010000310.1 GCA_019240665.1 Pseudonocardiales bacterium
GGGAGATTGTCTCCCGTTCCTCGACGCACAACGGCGTGCCCCCACTCATCAACCATCCCCCCAGAATATCCCCCAGAAAGGGGGACACCTTAGCAGATCAAAATCTGCTAGAATAAAGACCTGTCGCTACGACCGTTTGAGCCCAAGTTGTTATGACCTGCTGGTGACGACCCAGACGCTAGCGGCGGATTTGGGTTAGTCGTCGCGCTGGTTGGTGAGCCTCCAATCGATTGCCGTGCGGTAGTTGTCAGTGATGTTGTGGCGCTTCGCACCCCATGGCAGTCGCTAACTCCAGGAGATCGCCCACCATGAAATCGACGTCTCCCTGGGCGGGCGGCTGCTCCACCACTACACCGGCGCCGTACTCCAGAGGCCGGGAGACAAAGCAGGTGCGCAGTCCGCATGCCGCAGCCGCCTCAAGATCCGAGGGGTGAGACGCCACAAACATGACCTCGCCCGGTGCGCATCCGAGCAGGGTGATCGCACCGAGATAGGTTTGCGGGTCGGGTTTGTATTGCCGGAAGACGTCGGCGCCGAACACGGCGTCGAAGGTGATGCTTGCTGCTCGGGCCAGGTCCATCAGTAGGGCGACATGGCCGTTGGACAGCGGTGCGAGAAGGTATTTCGCTCGCAGCCGTGCCATGCCTTCGACGGTGTCGGGCCAGGCGGGGAGCTCGTGCCACATTCTGGCCAGGTGGTCGAGGGTGTCGTTGCTGAGTGTGGGCAGCCCGAACTGGGGGGCCAACTGGCGCATGGTTTCGGCTTGGAGCTCATCGAGGTTGGCCCATTCGCGTTGGCCGGTGCGTACTTTGGCTAATGCTGGGACGTGGTCGCGCCGCCAGGCGAGGGCCAGGCCGGGCCAGTCGGCGGCGATATCGCGGGCCGTACCCCACTGCTCTAGCTGGGTGATCACGCCGGTCCGCCAATCCACCAGGGTTCCGAAAGTATCGAACAACAACGCCCGAACGTTGCTCATCGCTCTATTCTCCCTTGTTGATCAGCCATGATCGACCAGGAAGTCCAGGTCGCAGCCCTGGTCGGGTTGCAAGACGTGCTCGACGTAGAGCCGTTCCCAGCCGCGCCGTGCCGTGGAGGCGTGGGGCGGTGTTTCGGCGGCCCGGCGGGCGAGCTCGTGGCCGTCGACGAGCAGATCGAGTGTGCCGGTGGTGGCGTCGAGCACGATCTCATCGCCGTCGCGGACGAGTCCGATGGGGCCACCGACGGCCGCCTCGGGGGTGACGTGCAATGCGGTGGCCCCGCCTTCGGTTCCGCTCATCCGTCCGTCGGTCACGCACACCACCTCGGTGATGCCCGCGGCGCGAAGGACCGCCGGTATCGGCACGAAGTCGATCTCGGGCATGCCCGGTGCCCCCACGGGTCCGGCATTGCGCAACACGATCACGCTGTCCGGCGCCGCGTGCAGGCCGGGATCGTCGGCCCGCTTGCGGGCGGTGTGGTAGTCGAAGACGACCGCGGGACCGCGGTGGGTCCACAACATGCGCGGTGCCGCCGACCGCTTAAATATCGCGCCCCGCGGAGCAAGCGAACCACGCAACACGACGAGTCCACTTTTGTGCTCGAAAGGATCATCGAGGGAACGCAGGCAGGGATGGGGCCGCGGCGGCGCGGCGCGCACAGCGGCACAGACGTTGGCCAGCTTCCTCCCGTCACCCAAAACGCAGCCGCTGTCCAGCACGGGCTCCAACACCGCCAACAGGGCGGGGACACCGCCGGCATGGTCGAAATCCTCCAGCGAGAACGGACCGGAGGGGCGGACACCGAGCACCTGGGGAGTTCGCTCGCCGATGTCGGCGAATCGATCGAGTCCCAACGAGATCCCCAGCCGCCCGGCGATCGCCACGAGGTGAATGAACTCGTTGGTCGAACCGCCGGTGGCCGATAACACGCGGATGGCGTTATCGAACGCGGGCGGGGTCATGACGTCCTCCGGTCGGGTGCCGGCGCGGGCCAGCTCCACCGCCCGCACGCCGGTGCGCTCGGCCAGGTCGCGCCGCCGGGATTCGACCGCCGGTACGGCGGCCGAGCCCGGCAACGCCATCCCGAGCACCTCCGCGGCGATGGCCATCGTGGTGGCGGTGCCCATCACGTTGCAGACCCCGACGGTGGGAGCGAAGACCCCCTCGAGCTCGTCCCACTCCGCATCGCTGATGCGGCCTTCGAGCCGGTCGGGCACCAAGTCCCACACGTCCGAGGTGACGATGGAACGCCCCTGAAACTGACCGCAGCCGCGCGGGCCCGCGGTCAGCATGATGGCCGGCTTGCCGGCACTGGCAGCGCCCATCAGCTGCGCCGGCACCGTCTTGTCACAGCCGGCCAGCAGCACCACCCCGTCGATGGGACTGCACCGGATCATCTCCTCGACATCCATAGCCATCAGGTTGCGCAGCAGCATCGAAGTCGGCACGATCATGTTCTCGTTCAGCGAGATCGTCGGGAACACCACAGCAGTCCCGCCGGCCGCGGCCACTCCACTTCTCACCGACTCGGCCAGGTCACGCAATCCCATATTGCAGGGATTGAGCTCACTCCAGCTCGAACAGATCCCAATGATCGGGCGCCGCCGCACTTCGTCCCTGCTCAAACCACCGGCCCGCAGAAACGCCCTCTCGATCGTTCCCTCCAAATCACCAGCGAAGCGATCCCCGGTGACCGGAAGACCGCCCCCGGCGGTGGCATCGCGCCGAATCCTCGCCCCAGAGTCGCCGTTGTCCGTTTTCATGTGATACTCTCCTTTAGTTTCGTGTAACGGTCTCGATCAGCTGCGGGCGTTGACTTTGATTTTGAGAATGGCGGTGGTGATGGTCC
>JAFAXZ010000009.1 GCA_019240665.1 Pseudonocardiales bacterium
GTCGTCGGGCGCACCGACCCAGCTCTGCCTGGCTCAGCGATCCGGCAGCCGGCTGCGGCGTAGTCGGAGATCGGGAAGACCCGCTGCGGGGAGTCCTCGACGATGACGGCGATCCCGTTCTCGATCAGAAACCGGGTGTCGGCAGGAACGATCGGCGCCCGACGTTCGGTCGGCCGCATCTCGTGACGCATCCACAGTCGCGGTGTATCCGTCATGGCGTCTCGTTCTCTCCGCTCGGCCACAGGATCGGAATACCGGCGTGCGGAAGGATGGTAGGCGTGGCACCATTCATGATCACGATCAATACCGTGAGCCGGTCGAGGGCGGCCCGTACCACTCTGGTGCGGCTACGGCGGACAGGCCGGACATGCAGAGGATTTTCGCCACTCACGAGGACGCGTAATCGCTCGTGACGATCACGATCAGACCAGGACCGGCGTTCACAATGCCCGGGAACCGAGGCTCGACACGCATCCTGAACTGGGCACCGAGGGCCGCAGCGGCAGCGCGCTGCTCGGTGCCCTCCTGGTAGTACGCTGTGGTCGTCGGGATCGTCCCGCGTGCGTAGTTGCCCACCTCGACCACCGTCCAACCCGCGGCAGTGAGATCACGCGCGGCCCGGGCGGCCAGGCCGCGAATGGTGCTGTTGTTGTAGACCCGCACCTCACCGTGACTGGGGCCCTTGTCACCGGTGGGCGTGCCCTTGGCGGCGGGCGGGGGTACGACGGGGCGCGAGAGTGCTGGCGGCGGATAGGGAATGACCGAAGGACTCGCCGGCACGCTGGCGGGAGCGCGCGGCGGGGTGATCGGGGATTCCCCGGTGGCCGTGCTCCGCTCTCCACGGGTGACGGCCACCACTAACCCAATCAGGAGGGCGAGCACCGCTAGCAGTAACAGCGCCAACCCGGCGGTTCGCAAGCGCCTACTCGCTCCGGTCCCGTTCGGGGTGCCCATAGCGCTACCGCGGGTCGACGTCGAGCCGGCGAGCGGCCCGTGCTCGCTGGCGGCCAGACCGCAGCCGACGCAGTCGCTTGACCAGCATCGGGTCAGCGGCGAGCGCCTCTGGCCGGTCGATCAAGCTATTCAGGGCCTGGTAGTAGCGGGTGGCGGACATGTCGAACAGCTCCCGGATAGCCTGCTCCTTGGCGCCTGCGTACTTCCACCACTGCCGCTCGAAGGCCAACATCTCGCGCTCTTGACAGCTCAGACCCTCGGACTGGTCGTCGATCGGGTGCAGCGCCTGTGCAGTGTCCATTGCGCTCCTCGGTTCACCATCCCGCACGATGCAGAATCCCCGCGCCCGGAGAATCCCCGTACCTGGAGAATGACAGTCGTGTGATTCTATCGGCATTGAACCATGCGGGGGACCGAGACGGACTGGCGACGCCCCCCTGACCCGTCCCCAGGGCGCGGGGCGAGCAGGCCGCGATTACTGTTCCTCATCATGGCTGTCCGTCCGATCCGGATCGTCGGCGACCCTGTGCTGAACACCCCGACCAGGCTCGTCACGGAGTTCGGCGGGAAGCTGCACGCGCTGGTTGAGGACATGTTCGACACGATGGCGGCGGCCCAGGGCGTCGGACTTGCCGCCAACCAGATCGGCGTGGATCTGCGCTTGTTCGTCTACGACTGCACGGATGAGCAGGGCGGCCGGCACCGGGGTGTGGTGGTCAACCCGGCGCTGGAGACCAGTGAGCGGCCCAAGACCATGCCCGACCCCGACGATGACTGGGAAGGCTGCCTCTCAGTACCCGGTGAATCCTTCCCCACCGGGCGGGCCAGCTGGGCGCAGGTCACCGGAGTCGATGCCGGTGGTGCACCGGTCACCGTCGGGGGCATCGGCTTGCTGGCCCGGTGCCTGCAGCACGAGACCGACCACCTCGACGGGACTCTCTACCTCAACCGACTGGTCGGCCGGTACGCCCGCGAGGCGAAGAAGATGCTCAAGGCCCAGGGCTGGGGCGTACCCGGCTTGGCCTGGGACCCCGCCGCAGACCGCCCCGAGGATCCGCCTGACCGTCCCCCTCCCCCGGCAAGCAGGTGAGGGCAACGGCCCTTCGGCTCCGAGTGACGCCTGGCGAGAGCCGGAGACCGCCATTCGGCTCCGAATCGCAGGGATGACCGTCTTGCCGGGATGACCGTCGGCGGCTACCGGAACACCGAGGGGGGTGGCAGCGTTGTTGGCGTTGTTGGCGGAGCAACGGTGTAATCCTCTTCGGTCCTGAGGCGGTGGTCCGGTGGATCCTTTGGACTCCTACTCGCGAACGGTCAGCTCGGTCGCTGCGGCGGTGACTCCGCACGTCGCCAGCCTACGGATCGGGCCTGGCGCCGGGTCGGCCGTCGTTTTCGCCGACGATGGGCTGATGCTGACCAACGCGCACGTCGTCGGTGGCGCCCACGATGGCGTCGCGGCGTTCACCGACGGCACCGAGAGCCGCTTCGACGTGGTGGGCGTCGACCCACTATCCGACCTCGCAGTGCTTCGGTCCCGGGGCGCCACGCCAGCGGCGGCCGTCCTGGGCGATGCCGACGAGCTGGTCGTCGGGCAATTGGTGGTCGCCGTGGGCAATCCCCTCGGGCTCGCCGGATCGGTGACCGCCGGAGTGGTCAGCGCCCTGGGCCGCTCGCTGCCGGTACGCGCGGGCCGGGCCGTGCGGGTGATCGAGGACGTGATCCAGACCGACGCCGCGCTCAACCCTGGCAACTCCGGTGGCGCGCTGGCCGACGCCAGCGCCAAGGTGGTCGGGATCAACACCGCTGTCGCCGGTGTCGGACTCGGAATGGCCGTGCCGGTCAACGCGACGACCCGCCGGATCATCGGCGCGCTGCTCGCCGACGGCCGGGTGCGTCGGGGTTACCTCGGGCTGGTCGGGGTGCCCGCCCCGCTGCCCGCGCCGGTGGCGCAACGGACCGGGCAGGCATCGGGGCTGCGCCTGGTGGAGGTCATCCCGGGCAGCCCGGCCGACCGGGCCGGACTGCGCGCTGGGGATCTCGTGCTCAGCGCGGGGCGCAAACCCGTCACCGATGCCCAGGGCATCCAGCGCCAGCTGTTCTCCGAAGCCATCGGCACCAGATTGCCGGTCACCGTGCTGCGCAACGGCGCGATGGTGGACGTGATCACCGTGCCCACCGAGCTGGTGGCGACCTGAGGCGACCCCATGCGCGCAGTGCCGGCGGCTGTGCGAATATCGCGCTGTGCGCGGGCGATATGACTGGCCGTGGCGGGGCGGGCCCTTGTTCGTCACCCCGGACAGCTCCCAGGTGGTCCTGCGCGGCACGGCACTGGACGTATCGAGGCCGTGGTCGTGTGGGTTCATCGCCCTGGTGCGGGGTGCTCCCCGAACGTTCACCGTCGCCGAGGCGGGCGCCTTCGACTGGCACAGCACCTACACCACGATTCCCGATCAGTTCGTGCGGCAGCCCTACCGGGGCGGGGAACTGATCATCGCCGTCCGGCGCGAGCACCGGCGCGACGAACCGGCACGCCACGATCCCGCCGAGTACCGGGCCGCCTGGCGTGGGCAGTGGTTTGAGCTGCACACCCGGGCCTGCGGCGCTCCCGACGGGATCACGAGGATCTTCGACGCGTTCCGGCTGACCGACACTCCGCTGGGGCTGCTGGCCCGTCCGCGCAGCGCGGGAGCTGCCCAGCTGGAGCCGGTACGGGTGGCCAAGCAGATTCCCCGGATCGGCTATCTGACGATCGAACGCCCTGGGCCCAGCCAGCTCGCGATCCCCGAGCACCGGGGCCATCCGACCCAGCATGGCGAGCTGTGGCGCGAGCCGCTCGGGCTCGGCGCGCAGGGTCGGTCTCGGCCGGACGCCCTGGTCCTGGCCACTCCCACAGCAATCACCCGGTTGGTTCCCGGACCGGCCGACACCGCGGACCCGAACGAAGCGCTAGCCTTCCTGGACAGCTTGAGCGTGATCTGGGAGCCCACATGATCCTGCTGGGGGTACCCGTGCTCGCGGGTGCATTCCTGCTGGTTGAAGCCGGGCTTGAGCACATGCGGGCACCCACGTTCCTCGCTCGCGCAGCCGTTACCGGCGTGGTGGCGGCCCGGGCCATCGCGGCCGTCGAATTCGTGATCGGGGTGCCGTCGGTAGCCGCAGTGGTCTTCGGCACCGCTGAGCTGCGCTGGGCGCTGGCCGGCCAGACCGTGATGTACGTGGCCTTCGCTGCCCATCTGTCGTGGCGACGTTACCGGGGCGACGAGTCGGACTGCGGCTGTAATCGGATGGGAACACAGGTCGGCCCCGGTGGGATCGCCCGGGCCGTGCTGCTGGCGATCGCCACGCTCGCGGCGACGGCCCGATATCCGGCGGCCACCCTGCCTGGCGGAGGGGTCGCGATCCTGCTAGTTGCCTGCGCTGCCGTGCTGGCGGTGCTGCTCTACACCCTGCCGGCGGCGGTCGACGGGCGGGCCGCGTGAGCGTACTTCCCGCAGCGGTGGTGCTGGGCTGGGGCTGCCTGGCGGTGCTGACACTGGCGATGGCCGGGATCCTGCGGCAGCTGCGAGAGCTGCAGGCCGAAGTGGCCCAGCTCGGCGCGCCACCATGGCGTGCAGCCACGGGTCGCCGGGTGCTGAAGCTGGCCGGCACGGAGCCGCTGATGCTGCTCGTGCTCGACCCCGGATGCAGCTTCTGCGACGCGGTGCACGAGCCGTTCACCCGGCTGGCCGGTGAACATCCGGGGGCTCGGTTCGAGGTGCTGTCCCCGCGGGCCCGGTGGGCTGACACCCCGAACATTCGGTGCCGGGTGGATCCCGGACTCGTCACGGAACTCGACCTGCCGTGGGCGCCGGCCCTGCTGCACGTCGGTGCCGACGGCACGGTGCTGGCCGGGCAGCCGGTGGTGGCCCCCGAACGGCTGGACGAGCAAATAGCAGGCCTGCTGAATGCCACGATGCACCAGCAAGGAGCGTCATGACCCCCGATGACATCCCACGGATCGACCAGCCCGGTTCTGACCTGCAGCCACGCACCGTGCAGTTCCGTGACACCGTGCAGTTCCGTGACACCGCGCTGGCGGTGCGCCGGCGGGGGTTCCTGGCCGTCATCGGTACCGCAGCCATGACGTTGGGACTCACTGTGCTGGGGTGGATTCCGCTGGCTCGTCCAGCCAGGGCCGAGCCAGGCAGCGAGTATCCCACTTGCGGTCGGTACCACTACGGGCCGCACGGACCGACCTGCACCGGCGCGCCTTACTCCCCTTCGTACTGCGACTCCGACAATTGGTTCAAGAACGGCTGCTTCGGGAACTGGAGGGACGGGCTCGACTGCTACCAGCCGCGCACGATCTGCCGCGCCGGAGAGGAACCGCGCGACGCCTGGCTCTGGAAGGCTGACGATGTCGTCTACCGCTGCGCGGACGGCGAGATCCACTACCACGGGGCACCGAATCTGGAGCAGGTGATCTGCAGCGCGACGCTGCCCCAGCGGGCGACGAGTCCGTCACCGTTGCCTTGATGACCCCCAGGTTGATGATTCCGCGCCTGCGGCGTGCGGTCTTCGGTCCCGTGCTGGTGACCAGTGCACTGGCGGTGTTCGCCGTGGCCGCTGGGGCTCCGCCGGTGATCCGCGAGGGCTGGTTGCTGGCCTGGCTGCTACTCGGGCTGACCGCGGGCTACGCCCTGTCCGGCTCGGCATGAAGCGCCAACTCGGCGTACCTGCTGAGCTCGCCGGTCTGGCGGGATTCGTCACGGGCCTACTTCACCGTCGGCCTGCTTGCCGGAGGTCTCACCGTCGGCACCGTGGCAGTGGCACTGGGTAGCCTGATGCGGCCGGTAGTACCGCCTGCTGTGCGAGTAGGTCTGATTGTCGCGGTGGCGCTGTTCGTATTCGCCGGCGAGTGCGGGCTGCACCGCGTGACACTGCCGCACCGGCGCGCGCAGGTGCCTTCGGCGGTGATCGCAGCGGGTGGAGATGCGGGCGCGCTGCAGTTCGGCTTCGAGATGGGCTGCGGGGTACGCACCCATATGCCGAGCAACCTGCCCTACCTGCCGCTGATGGCGGTACTTCTGGTGGGCAGCTGGGCAGCGGCGGTGGCGGCCGGGCTCGGTTTCGGCCTGGGACGGGCCGCGATGGCGCTGGGCCGCCATCACAGCCGGGACGCCCCGTGGTGGGACCGGCAATGGCAGCGCCACGAACGGTCGATTCGGATCACCCTGGCCTTGGCCGCGGTCCTGCTCACCACGGGGATCGTGCTGTTCTGACTACTGTGCGCACACGCCACGCAGTAGATTCTCGGGCCGTGGCGCTCCTGTCGACGGCGGTCACGTCCTTTCCGTTCGTAGGTCGGCAATGATGCGGTCGATCAATGCTCAATCTGCAGCGCGACGGACCCGGCCGCCAGCGCAGCGCGACCTCAGTCATGAGGATGGTGAACTGTTTAGACTGGTCGAGCAGCATGGCCTGGCGGTGCATCCGGCCTTCGATCTTGCCTGTGATGTCTTCCTTGTTGCCAACGTCGGCCGTCTCGAATACGAGCAGAGCGTAGTCGCGGACCTGAAGTAGGCCGGGGACGACAGCGTGATCGTAGACGAGGATCGTTGTTGCAGAGGCCTCCAGCTCGGCAGTCTCCCGCTGAGTCTGGTCGACGCCAGCATGCAGCTTGGCCCGCCAGGAGCTGATCTGGTTGGCAGCCGCCTCGGCGAGGGACGCCAACTCATCACGGGCGGACGCCGATGCTCCGGTGACACGCACCCAGACATCGATCTCACTGAGCCGGATGAGACGATCGCCGGATTCCATCCTCGACACGGTGGCCGGGCTCAGCGTGAACTCGGTGGCAAGATCCTCGTTGCGTAGCCCCGCGAGCTCGTTGACCAGGATGAGTCCCCAGGAGAGTTGTCACCGTAGGCGACTACCCGAATACTCACGGTGCCCGCGATCAACCGTCATCTACGCACCTTTTGCAGGCTCGCTCTCGATAGCGCTACGGTCGGGCGGGTCAATTGAATGCGCGGGAGCTCGCACCGAAGCGGGCTGAGAGGGCAGCTGGGCACCGCCCGGGGCTGTCGACCGCAGAACCTGTCCGGGTAATGTCGGCGTAGGGAGGCTGATCATGACAGCGTTGGACAACCGGCTGCGAGACCGCACCGTCGCACCTGCGGTGACTACTGGCCCGATCAACGGGTCGCGGAAGGTCTATCGCGAGGTGGGTGACGGGCTGCGGGTGCCTGCCCGCCGAGTGGACCTGACCAACGGGACACACCTGGACCTTTACGACACCTCGGGTCTCTACACCGACCCGGAAGCCACCATCGACGTCCGCAAGGGACTTCCCCGGTTGCGGCAGGGATGGATCGCCCGTCGCGAGCCGGTCCGTGGCGCAGCCACCCAGCTCGCCTGGGCCCGGGCCGGCATCGTCACGCAGGAAATGGAATTCATCGCGGCCCGCGAGAGCGTCGATGTCGAGCTGGTGCGCACCGAGGTAGCGCGCGGCCGCGCGGTGATCCCGGCCAACCACCGGCATCCCGAATCCGAACCGATGATCATTGGGAAGAAGTTCCTGGTGAAGGTCAACGCCAATATCGGCAACTCGGCGGTCACCTCCTCGATCGAGGAGGAGGTGGACAAGATGGTGTGGGCCGCCCGGTGGGGCGCGGACACGATCATGGACCTGTCCACCGGCAAGCGGATCTCCGAGACCCGGGAATGGCTGCTGCGCAACTGTCCCGTCCCGGTCGGCACCGTGCCGATCTACCAGGCGATGGAAAAGTGCGACGGGGACCCGGCGGCGCTGACCTGGGAGGTCTATCGGGATACCGTGATCGAGCAGTGCGAGCAGGGCGTCGACTACATGACCGTGCACGCTGGCGTGTTGCTGCGCTACGTGCCGTTGGCCGCCGGCCGGGTGACCGGCATCGTCTCCCGTGGCGGGTCGATCATGGCGGCCTGGTGCCTGGCGCACCACCGCGAGTCGTTCCTGTATGAGAACTTCGCTGAGCTGTGCGAGATCCTGCGCCGCTACGACGTGACGTTCTCCCTCGGTGATGGCTTGCGCCCTGGCTGTATCGCCGACGCTAACGACTCCGCCCAGCTCGCCGAGCTCAAGACGCTCGGGGAGCTGACCCAGATCGCCCGGCGCCACGACGTGCAGGTGATGATCGAGGGTCCTGGGCACGTGCCCATGCACAAGATCGTTGAAAATGTGCGCCTGGAGGAGGAATGGTGCGACGAAGCACCATTTTACACCCTGGGCCCATTGGCGACGGACATCGCGCCGGCCTATGACCACATCACCTCAGCGATCGGCGCGGCGATGATCGCGCAGGCGGGCACCGCGATGCTCTGCTACGTCACACCCAAAGAGCACCTCGGCCTGCCCGACCGCGACGACGTGAAGACCGGCGTGATCACCTACAAGATTGCCGCGCACAGCGCCGACCTGGCCAAGGGTCATCCAGGTGCTCAAGCCTGGGACGACGCGCTGTCGGCGGCCCGGTTCGAGTTCCGCTGGCACGACCAGTTCGCCCTGGCGCTCGATCCGGACACCGCGCGGTCCTACCACGACGAGACGCTGCCCGCCCGGGCGGCGAAGACCGCGCATTTCTGTTCGATGTGCGGGCCCAAATTCTGCTCGATGCGCATCTCCGCCGACGTCCGGGCTTACGCGGAGAAGCACGGGCTGTCCACCGTGGAGGCCATTGAGAAAGGCATGCAGGAAAAGTCGGCCGAGTTCACTGCGGCCGGCGGGCACGTGTACCTGCCAGTGACCGGGTCGTGACCGCCGCGCCCCCTGTATCGTCCACTGGTCCCCCTGTCGCACTGACCATTGCAGGGTCGGACTCCGGAGGTGGGGCAGGTCTGCAGGCTGATCTGCGCACATTCACCGCCTGCGGCGTGCACGGTTGCGTCGCGGTTACTGCGGTGACGGTACAGAACTCGATGGGCGTCATGGGCATCGTAGAGATCCCCCCGTCCACGGTGGCCAACCAGATCCGGGCGGTGGTGACCGACCTCGGGGTGGCCGCCGCCAAAACCGGCATGCTGGCCAGTGCGGCGATCATTTGTGCGGTGGCCGGGGTGTGTGACGAGATCAGCATCGGTCGTTGCCGCGTGGTGCCGTTGGTGGTCGACCCGGTGGCCGCCTCCATGCACGGCGACCCGCTGCTCGCCGACGATGCGCTGACCGTGCTGCGCTCGGAGCTGCTCCCCCGCGCCACCCTCATCACCCCCAACCTGGACGAGGTGCGACTGCTCGTTGGCATGGACATCGGCTCCCCCGCAGAGCAGTACGAGGCGGCCCGCGCGCTGCATGCGCTGGGACCCCGGTGGGTCCTCGTCAAGGGCGGGCATCTGCGAGACGGCGCGCAAAGGAAGAACCCCCCAAAGAAGAACCCCCCAAAGAAGAACTCACAGTGCCTGGACGTGCTCTACGACGGCCGCGAGTTCACCGCGTTCACCGGTCCCCGGCTAGCCACCCCGCACACCCACGGTAGCGGGGACACCCTGGCCGCGGCGATCACCTCAGCACTGGCCCGCGGCGCTGCGGTGCCCGAAGCGGTCACGTACGGCAAGCGCTACATCGCGCAGGCCCTCGCCCACGCGTATCCCCTCGGCGCTGGGGTGGGTCCAGTCTCCCCGTTCTGGCGCGTCCGTCCCGACTGATCGCACCCGGCTCCGCACCGATCGACAGCTCCCCCAGCTCGATGAACTGCTCGTGTGGGGTGACGATGAGCACCATCTCCTCAAGCGCCTGCACCCGCGCCTCCAGCGGCAGCCAGGGCAGCCGGGCGTCCTCGTGATGGCCCCGATGCTGCCTCAGTCGAGTCGGTGGGTGCAGATGAGCATCTGGTTGCCGCCAGCTTGGAACTCGTAGTCGACGTCGGCCACCTGGGTGGTGATGCCGTGGTCGGCGAGTTGGGCGAGCAACTGATCGAGGTAGGGATAGCTGACGGCGCCCATGGCCACGAGCGGAAAGATCCGTAGCTCGTCGCGGGTGACACGCATGAGTTCGCCGATGCCGTCTCGATGGAATGCCAGGTCGAGGCGGTCGGCGTAGCTGAACAGCAGGTGTGAGCTCAAGACCAGGTCGAACGCATTGTCAGTGAAGGGCAGGCGGGGTAGCTCGCCGGGGACATAGCGCTCGGGGTGGGCTTGCCGATCAGCGGTGAAGCGGGTGAGGGCGGCCCTGCGACGACGGTAATGGTCGTCGGGGTCGGTGAAGAAGCTCCACCGGTACTGCTCAGGGTGGGCACGGATGTAGCGGTTGCCGCGGTCAGTGTCGGCGTGGGCGTGAGCGGCAAGCTCGTCGGCGCTGGTGTGGGCATAGACCGGGTCGCAGGCCGTCGCGTCACCCCCAGCAGCGTTGACCTCCGCAGTCAGGCTGGCCGCCCCGCCTGGGCAGTCCAGCAGTCGGCGACGCAGCGCGGCGTCGGAGAGCGCGAACATGGCCCGGTACTCGGCTAGGGAGCGCGCGCTGATCAGCACCGTACCGATGCCGCTGTCGGGCACGGCAGAAGCGGCAGCACGGGAGAGTTCGCCTTCGAGCACGGCAGGTTCCTCCGAAGTACCAGCGAGTCACCCACGCAGCAGATCACATCGCCGGGTGCACCGGCCAACGGCTTTCGGAACGTATTCACCCGGCGAGCCTGCGGACCGGTCCCGCTCCTTATCCGTCGGGCGCCGGTACCGTGATATGAGCAGGGATGGGTACGCCGAAGAGGAGGGCTACCACATCGCTGACGGCGTGGACGCCGCCGGCCAGGGTGCCGCTCGGATCCACCTGGTACATGACGGCGACCAGGTAACGCTCGTCCGGTCCGGCGAAGCCGACCGTGTTCGTGACCCAGTGCTTGCCGTAAGGATCGGTCTCGTAGGACCAGCCGTCCTTGTTTCCGGGCCGTTGGTCGTGGCCGGCCGCCCAGACCCCCCACTGCTGGTTGGGCGCGACTCCGCGCAGCGCGCCGACCAGGTAGGCCCGGTCCGCCGGGTTGACTCGGGCGAAGACGTAGTTCATCAGGGCGGCCAAGTCATCGGCCGTGCACTTGACGAAGCCCCAGTACGTCTTGGCCGTGAAGCCGGGCACGAAGTGCAGGCCGGTCATGCCGTACTGGTTGCGGAACCGGGCCAGCATGTTCTCGCCACCGAATTTCGCCCATAGCCGGTCGGAGGCACGCTCGTCGGAGAAGTTAAGCATGGTGGCCATGTCGTGCCGGTCCGCGGCGGTCAGGGTGATCTGGCCGGCGCGTTGCCGGCCCAGCAGATCGGTGGCAATCGCGAGCTTGATGGTGGACGCCGTCCAACCCTCGTGCTGCGTCGGGCCGAATCGCCAGGCGTGCCCGGTCTGCCGATCGGTGAACACCACACTCAGGTAGCCCTTGCCGCTGACGTTGCGGCTGATGTAGCCGCCAGCGGCGGCGAACCGCTGCTGCTGGGTGCAGCTCCACCCCGTGCCACCACGGCACTCGGCTGCTGGCGGCGACGGCGGTGCCCCGTCACTGCCGACGGACGAGCCCCTGACGACCGGCTGTGTCAGGGCCTTCCGGGCTGCGGGTGGATCGACATCTGAACGGCCGCAGCCGACCACGCTGAGCGCCGCGCAAGCTTGGACCAACGCAACGGCGAGACGGAGACGGCGCGGCATGTTCATGACGGCAGGACGGTACTCCCCGCACCCCAGAGCAGCTGGTGCAGCCTCCCGGGCCGAACCGCCGGCACGGCGCCTGTGGAGGTCGTTCCCGCTTGTCACGAACCGTCGCCGGGGCGCTTCGGGGCGTGGAGGTGAACTGGCCGTTGGTAATCTCCCACCAGACCGGATCCCTCCCCACCCAGTCGTCCCGGCTTCAGGATGGATGCTGGCAACCCTCCGCGGACCCCGCGCAGCTTTGCTGAGAGAACCTTCATTGTCCGACTCGCACTGTCGCGACCTGCGACCATTCGTAAAGTCGTCGATCACGATTGAGGTTAATTAACGACACGGTCGAGATTTCCGTTCGTACAGTTCCAGGGTCGCTGGCCTTAAGCGCCGCCTCGACATCCCGGATGGAACCAACACCATTAGAGTAGGCAAGCGTGAGGTGCGGACGGAATCCTTCTATACTTTCTGGAACATTTTCCTCGCCCCATGTATCACCAATTCCTCCCCGTAACGCCTTCCGCAGCTCCGTGACAGTCTCAATCGGGTGGACTGGCGCGTACACCCCTTCAGCATCAACGACAGTGGGCCCGATCTCAATTTCGAAATCCCGTAACCGAGAGCAGCGTGCCCGAGTGACGGCGACAATGTGGTCGATATCGGCGCGGGCGACCTCATCGACGAAGCCAATCCCTTGCAATGTGATGTGCAAGCCACTAACGGGTACTTGATCAAGCGTCTCAAACTTGTCGATAATCTGTTTATGCCGAGCAGAAAAGTCAACGAGCTGAGAGTTTTGCAAGAAAGTAATGTGCCAGGTGTAGAACGAGCGTCCCAGACGCCAGCCCGGTCGCCACCACCAATGATTACGCATCATGTCGGTCGAATCACTCATCTGGGCTCTCTATACTTCCTATACTTCTGTCGTTAAGAGGTTGGTGATCCCGATAGTCCGCTTCCGTAAAATCGGCAATGGAATCCTGTATTTGCGTCAGTATCGGAGCGTGCTCTCGGTGGGAGCTTGTGACCATCTGCGATATCTCGCTGACCCGCTGCATCAGGGGCCGCACTCGGTGTTGAGGTGCAGTGTCAAGGACGGGAACAAGTGATTCCCACGCGCCATCCAACTCGCCGAGCAATAAGTGGGCCTTCACTTGTTGGCACCGCACCATGCGCTCCGATCCTAGATTGCGCAGGAGACTTGAAGTTTTTTCGAAAATAGAGATTGCTTCGTTCGCGTGGGACAGAGCATCTCCGGCTTCACCGAGTGCGAGTTGCGTGTCAGACCATAAACCTCCGGCGCGACCTACAGAACACGTCAATGGACCACCCACCTCGTCTTCGTCCCTGTGTAGCCGCTCGGCTACATGTTGAGCGTGGACAAGAGCTCTTTGGGCGCCTTCACGGTCACCATACCGAGCCATATCCATGCCCCAGGCGCTTGCAAGAAATAACTCCGCGCTTCCATTGGTTGCGTACCGCAAGCCATCTCTCGCATAGTTGCCAGCCCGAACAAAATCGTTTTGCCAGAACGCGGCGGTGTGCTGCGTCGCCCGGATCCAGGCGCGCAAGTTATTTTGATCAGCGTTCTCAGCACACACCCAAGCCGTTCGAAGGTGTTCTTCTGCGGCATGTGGATGGTTGAGATCTGTCGACATCCACGCCAAGATCGTCAGCGACCAACCGGCGGCACTATAGAGATCTCGACTGTGCGCCGGCTTCTGGTGACCTCTGAGTAACGAAAAGGCACGATCCCGCAATCCCCGCGTCCGCTCGAACAGCGGGAGAGTTGGAGCCTTCAGATAGCTCAACGCAATACGACGAATATCGCTATGCAGCTGCTCGACAGTTAACTCACCAACATTGCTCGTTTCGACCCACGTCAAGAAGTTTGTTGACTGGTCGGCCGCATCCATAAGAATCGACTCCAGGTCTTGATGGTGCTCTTCAGCTGTGTGTCCTCTCGCATGAAGCGCGTACAACGTCAGTTCGGACTTCAGCGGGGGAGCCGCTGTGAGCTGTTGGGCAATGGCCTGGGCCCGTGCTCGTCGCTGGGCTTGCCGCTCGGCGAGGTGAGCCGCCTTAGCCTGGATCAACTCATCGTAACGGGCAATCAGCGCACCGTCCGCGCCAACGGCTCGATCCGCTCTCTCCCAGAAGTCACTGGCTGGGAGCTGGGAACCGGCCTCAGCGTGAGTCACAGTCGTGCGGTGACAGGGCACAGCCCGGGCAATATCCATCTGATACAGACCAGCC
>JAFAXZ010000036.1 GCA_019240665.1 Pseudonocardiales bacterium
ACGAGCGGTTCCACCACGACGTGTTGCCGTGGGTGTGGTCCACGCTCGCCCACGACGCGGAAGCCGGCCTGCCAGCCGGTCCCCGGGCGGTCAAGGTCGCCGCCGCAACCGCCTACCGGGAGATCATCGCTGGCTGGCAGCCCGGCGCGCTCGACGGGCCGATGTTGTTCGTGCAGGCCAGAAAGGGCCTGGACGGCGGCCGGATCCGCGCGCGCTGGCCGCAGCCATGCGAGCACGTGACGGTCGACGGCGACCACTTCACGATGATGACCGCCCACGCCGACGAGGTCACGGCCGCGATTCACCGCTGGCTCAGGACCCTGAGCCAGCGGTGACTGAGGTTCCCCCCGGGTGGTGGACACCGAGTTGGCAGGACCTGGGGTCCTGTGGGGCTCGAAAACTCGTCGCTATAGCTCAGGAAGCGTAACGGCACTCGTTGATGACTCCCCCAAGGACCCGGGTCCGTCTGGATACCACCACCTCACACGAGTTCGAGAAGAACCGCTACGACCGTTACGTCCGGACGACATCTGGGTTCCCCACGGAACCGACGCGCTCACCTGCCCACGCCTCGTGCTCCGGCACACCGCACACGCTCTTCGGCGGGATCTACACCCGCCACATCCGCTGCAGAATCGAACACTTCCTCGTGGCCGCAGCGACACCACTGGACCGAGACCAGGTTCCGTGCCAGGACTGCTGGCACCTCACGCGGGCGCTACGACGCGCCGAGCGATCACGCGTCCTTCCATCAGACAACGCGAATCGCGTACCCTGTCCCTGCCGAAAACCTCATCCATGCGGATCAAACGCGGGGTGTCACTACGCATTGGACGGCTTCCTTGAGGCCTGTCGGTGTGCCGTGTGTCGGCAAGCTCCGGTGCACAGATCAGCGCCGGCCGGGAGCGGCTTCCCCTCAGTCGGGGAGCAGCGCGGGGAGCAAATGGGGAGCAGACATACGTGCTGGACGGTCCTGATCCGTTCGCTGAGATCCATGGTCAGATTGCGGGCGGCCTGGGTGACCCACGGCCCAATCGGATGGGCGCTCACCCCGAGGATGTGGACCCGGCGGGGGTATCTCGATGACGAACAGGACGGACAGGCGGCGCAGGTGTCAACGGCAGCCGAAAACTGACCAGCTGGTGGCGAGTGAAAATTGACCACCTTCCGGGTTTAGGGTTCGTCGGTCGCGGCGGTGGGGACGCGGCCGAGGTCTCGGTTTTTGAGTCGGTAGCTGTCGCCTTTGAGGGCGATGACTTCGGCGTGGTGGACCAGTCGGTCGATCATGGCGGCGGCCACGACGTCGTCGCCGAAGACTTCGCCCCAGCGGGGCGAAGGGTTTGTTGCTGGTGACGATGAGGCTGGCGCGTTCGTAGCGGGAGGAGACCAGTTGGAAAAACAGGTTGGCGGCTTCGGGCTCGAACGGGATGTAGCCGACCTCGTCGATTTATGTCGAGTTCGACATAAATCGATCTGTGGGAGCCCGGGGGTGCAATTCCCCCGGGCGACCCGACCGCGGTAGTTAATTGTTTCTCTCTCGGCGCGCCTCCATGACGGACGGCTCGTTTCTCGAAAGAATTGGGTCACCATACTCAATCCTCAGAAACGAGCCGTCCAGGATGTATCATACAACAGGTCTCACGAGAGACCAAGTAGCCGAGTTGTGCGCTCAGGTGCAAGCTGCCTACGAAGTCGCCGCTGAGCCTGAGAAGGTTACCTGGCCACCGATTCTGGGATTGTTCAAGTCGGTGGTGGTCACGTTGACATACTTGCGCCGTAACCGGGTTCAGGCAGAGATCGGGGAGACGTTCGGCGTGTCCCAGTCCACGATCAGCCGCGCGATCGCGGCGATTACGATGCTGCTAGGAAAAGCGCTTCGGCTGTTCGTCCCCACGGCCGACGAACTGGACGATAAAACACAGTACGTGGTCGACGGGACACTGCTGCCGTGCTGGTCATGGGCTTCCCACCCGCAGCTGTACTCGGGCAAACACAAAACTACCGGAATGAACGTTCAAGTCGCGGCCACCCTCAGCGGGCGACTGGCGTGGATTTCCGATCCCATTGATGGCAGCAGGCACGACAGCCACTGCCTGGCCGAGGCAGCCGTACTAACCGGTGTGGATTCCGGAAACTGGATGGGTGACAAGGGCTACGCCGGTAATGTAGCCGTAATGAATCAACCTATTCGATCTTCGATACAATGGTGTAGTTCCAATCGCCATGGAACTCGTGTCGAGTGAGGGGTATCGCTTCCTTTTGCTGGTCGGTGAGTTTGATTTTTGTGGGGTAGAGGTTGGGGTCGAGTTCGCAGCGGACGGTCAGTCCTGTGGTGGTTGTGGTGTTGGTAATGAGGTTGACGATAGTTTGGTAGGTTTCGAGGGGGCGTCCGCGCCAGTTGTGGGTGATTCTGGAGAAGAGTCGGTGTTCGATTTTGTTCCATTTGCTGGTGCCGGGTGGGTAGTGAGAAACGACGATCTCCAGTCCGGTTGTGGTGGCGAGTCGCGCGAGTTCGTGTTTCCATAGCCAGGGTCGGTGCCCGTTGGAGCCGCCACCGTCGGCTGTGATGAAGATCCTGCGGGCGTTGGGATATTTTTCCTTGCCCATGTTTTGCCACCATTTTTCGATGGTGGCGGCGGCGAAAACTGAGGTGTCATGGTCGATGCCTACGGATACCCAGGCGCTGTTGTCGGCCAGGTCGTAGACCCCGTAGGGAATGGCTTTACCGTCAGCTTGGTTGGGGAAATTATAGGTGGAAACCTCGACCGGTTCGCCCTGTGGATGCCATTCTTTGCCGGCTTGGGAAAACCGCCCGACAAGCTCCTTTTTCTTTGTGTCGACGCTGATCACAGGGTCGCCGGCGGCGAGGAACTCGCTCGCCAGCTTGTTGATGTACCGGAACTGCTCGTCTCGGTCCGGGTGTTGGTGTCCCTCCATCGTCTTGCGGGTTCCTTGGAGGCTGTAGCCACGGGAACGGAGGATCTTCGCGACAACACTGTGACTGATGGAATGGCCCATCTCCGTCAGTGCGGCAGCGAGGTGGCGCGTTGATTTCGTGGTCCACCGCAAGGGCGATTCGGGGTCTCCTCGCGTGTCGGGCTCGATCAAGCTCTCCAGCGCGTCCGTCAGTTCCGGATTGGTATCTTCGGCTTTCTTGCGACCGCCTCCCGGTGCCCGGACTCGATCGGAGCGTTCTCCCGCAGAATCATCGGACAGCTCGGCCAAGCCACGCTGAATCGTTTTCCTCGACGCACCGGTAGCATCATGCACGGCCGTGATCCCACCGCGGCCCCACGATTTTGCCTCGGTCGCCAGCGCCAGACGGCGATCGCGTTCGTTCAACCGGGGCAACAAATCTGCCAAACGCTCGCGCATCGCCCGGAACTTCTCGTCGCCATCAGTGGTCACGGCGCCGATTTTTTCACGGGATGATCGCGTCGGTTGAAATGACACGCGGAACACACGAGAATTCACTCGATCGAGTAACTTATTCCATTACGGCTACAATAATATGATCACACCCATCAAGAAACCACTCCATCGCGATCTGCTGGACTGAGAGAAGGAATTCAACACCCAGATCAACAAGATCCGATGGATTATCGAGCAGGTCATCGCACATCTCAAGACCTGGCG
>JAFAXZ010000059.1 GCA_019240665.1 Pseudonocardiales bacterium
ACCGCCCATCGGGTGCTGGCGATGCGGATCAAGCGGTGCAGCGGGACTGGAGTAGGTGCTCAGTACAGGTGGTAGGCCAGCTTGCCAGTGCGGGAGTGGCGGCGCGGATGAGCAGCCACCGGATCGTGCGGCGGCAGGCTCAGAGTGCCGCACCCGGTAGCGTCAGAAGGAGGTGCCCCAACAGGATGTCAACCGTCAAGCGCATAGTCTGCCTTGCCAACTCCCGGAAGCTAAGCGGTAGGTGCATCGCGGGTAAGGAACTCGTGGAAGGCCGGCCAGCGCAGTGGATTAGGCTGGTACGCAACCGGGATCGTCAGGAAGTCTCCGAGCACGAGCGACAGTATAAGGACGGCACCGACCCAGAAAATCTTGACATCATCGATATACCCCTTCTCGGCGCCCATCCGCAGGGGTATCAGCAGGAAAACTGGCTCCTCGACCCCAGCCAATTTTGGTCAAAGGTTGGGCGCTTCCAATTCGACAAGCTGCCAGAGTTGGTCGATCAAACAGACGGTCTCTGGATAGATGGGGAACATACCCGTAATGTGTTGAACGACAGGGTCCCTATACATATCGCCGCAGGACTGACCACTTCACTCAAGCCCATCAGCGTCGACGCCCTGGCGCTGAGTGTTTTCTCGTCAGGTGAGGCTTTTGGTGATTCCAAGAGGCGAGTTCAGGCGCAGTTCGGCTTCGCGGAGAAAGAATACCGCATGTGGGTAACCGACCCTCGATACGAATGCCGACACTTACAACAGCCTGACGGTCGGCACCACATTCGTCGCTGCTGTTTGACAATCAGCCTCGGTGAAGCCTACAAGGGGTACGCGTACAAGCTGGTAGCGGCGATCATTGAACATGAGGGGACTGATCGGCGGGGTGAAGTGTGATGCCCTCGCGTGTGGTCCTAACTATAGGTCACTCGAATCATTCGATGGCCGATTTCCTGTCGCTACTGAAACGGCATCAGATCACAGCGTTGGCCGATGTTCGGTCAGCTCCGTATAGTCGTTACGCGCCACACTTTAACAGGACGCGGCTAGTCCAAGAATTAAGGCGATACGAGGTCAAGTATGTGTTTCTGGGCAATGAGCTGGGGGGCCGCTCGGATGACCCTAGCTGCTATGACCATGGTCGAGTTCAGTATGCGCGTCTCGCGCAGACAATGTCATTTTGCTGTGGGATCGGACGCGTAGTCAAGGGAGCGGTGTCCGAAAGGATCGCGCTCATGTGCGCCGAGAAAGACCCCTTGAACTGTCACCGTACGCTGCTGGTGGCTCCTTCTCTCATCGAACGAGGTGTCGATGTCCAGCATATCAGTTCTGATGGTAGTCTGGAGTCGCACCACAGCGCTATGCTGAGGCTCCTTGATATGAGCGGGCCGTCGCAGGCCGGTTTGTTTTACAACACCGAGGATCTGATTGATGAGGCAATGACCCGCCAAGAGGCGCGCATCGCGTACACTGACAAGTCGCTCGAGCAGGAGAGCTGGATAGCGCCGTGAAGGTTTACACCATCGGTTCACAAAGAAACCCGCGAAGTGGTTCTTTGAAAGGCTTCGAGAGGTGGGGGCGCGGCGGGTCGTCGATGTTCGACTAAACAACGTCTCACAACTCTCGGGATTTGCCAAGAAAGATGATCTTGATTATTTTCTGAAAGAGATTTGCGACATGGACTATATCCATTTACCCGTTCTGGCGCCGACACAAGAGCTGCTGGACGAATACAAGAAGCGTGGGTCCGGGTGGGCGTCCTACGAGGCGGAGTTCCTAAACTTGATGACGCGTCGCGCCATCGAAAAAAACATCCCTCCTGAGGTGATCGAAGACGGCTGTCTGCTGTGCAGTGAGGACAAGCCTTACCATTGCCATCGTCGTCTCGTCGTCGAATATCTCCAGCACCACTGGGGCCAATTTATTATCTGCCACCTTTGACGACATCAAGTTTGGGACGTCGACTGCAAACTGTTTCAACCAGCGATCCACGGTACTGAGATCGTGTTTATATTTGTCTCTCATGTGGTATACGCGTTCGCGGACCACTGAATCTGGATAAGCCGCCAACAGAGATCACTAGAACCATAACCTCTAGGCCACTTTGTCGCGTGTTTCCGTATCGGCATATAACAGGAAGAACGTGTTGCCGGGTGTTCGTTATGAGGCGATTAAGTTACGGATGTACCAGCGTGCTGGACTGGTCTTTGATGGGCGGTGCTGATCAATTCCACGTCTTGCCTATCCGCGGTGACGGTGAAGCGCCACTGTGTGGCGGGGGGGCGGCCGACTTTGTTCCACCAGTGGTAGGCGGCGCTGGTCTCGTCCCAGAGTCGGCGTGGTCCGAACTGGTGGACGGGCCAGCGCTCTACCTCGGGCTCGTAGCCAAAGCGCCGTCGCCGGTGGTCACGGTGACCTTCTCATAGCCAGCGGTAGCGAGCGCGGCCCGAGCGCGCGCCGCTAGCTCTGGGTCGATTTCGATGGTAGTGACGTTCTCGGGGCCGAGCTGGTGGGCCAGCAGCGCGGCGGTGTAGCCCGTCCCGGTGCCGATCTCCAACACGCGCAGCCGGGTTCAACCCTGCCAGCATCAAGCATTAAAGCGACAATGTCCGGGCGGGATGAACCACGCCCGGGTGTGGGGTGGTTGGTCCTTGCCGGACCACCTCGACCTAGGCTGACCGCTGTGGGGTTCACCGAACTGGCCATCTCCGGGCCGCTGCTGCTGGCGGCCGGGGTGGCGGTGGTTGCGGGCGCGGTGAGTTTCGCCTCGCCGTGCGTGGTCCCGCTGGTGCCCGGGTACCTCGCCTACCTTACCGGGCTGGTCGGCGCCGACGGTGACACCTCGCGCGGGCGAGGTCGAATGCTGGGCGCGGTGGCGCTGTTCGTGCTCGGTTTCTCGGTGGTGTTCGCCGCCAGCGTGATGACCGTGCTCGGCGTCGCGGACCGGCTCGTCGTCAACGAGATCATCCTGCAACGCGTGGGCGGGGTGGTCACCATCGCGATGGGATTGGTATTCATCGGACTGGTGCCGGCGCTGCAGCGGGATCTGCGGATCCATCCCCGTCCGGGGTTGCCCCCGCCCCCACGAACCGGACTGAGGCCCCGCCACGTGCTGGGTGCTCCGCTGCTGGGCGCGGTGTTCGGGCTCGGCTGGACGCCGTGCCTCGGGCCCACCCTCGCCGGGGTGACCGCGTTGGCCGTCGGCACCCCCGGCCCCGTCCTGGCTCGCGGAGTGCTGCTGGTGACCGCCTACTGCCTCGGGCTAGGCATGCCCTTCCTGCTCCTCGCGCTAGGCGCCCGGCGCGCCGTGCGTGCGGTGTCCTGGCTGCGCCAGCACGTCCGCGGGGTCCAGCTGGCCGGTGGAGTCTTGCTCATCGTGGTCGGCGTGACGCTGGTCACTGGGCTGTGGGGGGAGCTCATCGCGGTACTGCGCGGGCCGGTCACCGGCTTCGAGACGCCGATTTAGATGATGTCGATTTTTAGATGATGTCGATTTAGATGATCCGGACGCATCCTGTCACGGCCGTGTTGCGTAACACCTGGCGCGGGCTGACCAGCATGCGCACGGCCCTGATGCTGCTGTTCCTGCTGGCGCTGGCCGCGCTACCGGGAGCCCTGCTGCCGCAGTACTCGCTGAACCCCCAGCGGGTCCAGACCTACCAGGCGCAGCATCCGCGTCTGGCGCCGGTGCTGGACCGGTTGGGCTTCTTCGAGGTATTCGCCAGCCCCTGGTTCGCGGCGATCTACCTGCTGCTGTTTGTGTCCCTGGTGGGCTGCGTGGTGCCGCGCAGTGTCGAATACGCCCGGCAGCTGCGCCGGGCCCCGGTGGCCACCCCCCGGAACCTGGGCCGGCTGCCACACCACGCTCGCGCTGAGTCTGATACCGCCCCCGAGGAGATCCTCGGTGCGGCACGGCGACGGCTGCGTGGCTGGCGGATCGCCGAGCGGGAGGAACCCGGCGGTGCCCGGACGCTGTCCGCGGAGCGGGGCTACTTGCGAGAGGCTGGCAACCTCCTCTTCCACGTCGCCCTGCTCGGGCTGCTGGTGTCCTTCGCCATCGGCAAGGTGGTCGGCTATCAGGGTCAGGTGATCGTGCTTGCCGATGGCTCGCAGTTCTGCAACTCCGGCCCGCTGGCCTACGACTCGTTCACCCCCGGCCGGTCCGTCGACGGCACCGCGCTGGAACCGTTCTGTGTGCAAGTCAACGCCTTCACCCCGACGTACTTGCCCACCGGCCAGCCCCGGGAGTTCCGCGCCAACATTTCCT
>JAFAXZ010000068.1 GCA_019240665.1 Pseudonocardiales bacterium
CGACGGCAATGTCAACCGGATGGTCGAGCTGCACGACCCCGATCGCACCGAGCACCCGCACGTCCGCGACCCCCGGCAGTTGCGCCGCGGGCGACAATCCGGCCAGCAGTCGCTTCTCGATGCGAGCCACCTCTGCCGCCCAGTCGCGTCCGCACAGCAGGTCGAGAGACGCATTCGCGATCGCGCAGCCGAGGGGATTCCCCATGAACGTGGGCCCATGCGCGAGCACCGGCATCTCACCCTGAGATATTCCCTCCGCTATGTCACTCGTACACAGCGCCGCGGCCAGCGAGAGGTAGCCGCCGGTCAGTGCCTTACCGACGCACATGATATCCGGACTCACCTCGGCGTGTTCGGCTGCGAACAGCGCTCCGGTGCGTCCGAACCCGGTGGCGATCTCGTCGAAGATCAGCAGGATGTCATGCTCTCGGGTCAGGTCCCGCAGTATCTGAAGGTAGCCGGGGTTGTGGAACCGCATGCCGCCCGCGCCTTGGACCACCGGCTCGACGATGACCGCAGCGATTTCCTCAGCATGGTGCGCGATGAGCGCCTCGAGATGCGCCACGTACGTCGGGTCGACGGACGTGGCGAACCCGGACGGCGGGATGTCGGCGAAAACCTGCCGTGGCAGGAGCCCATTCCACAGGTGGTGCATGCCGCCGTCCGGGTCGCACACCGACATGGGGTGGAAGGTGTCGCCGTGATAGCCACCGCGCCAGGTCATCAAACGGTGCTTGCGCCGGTGTCCGAGGGACTGCCAGTACTGAATGGCCATCTTGGCGGCCACCTCGACGGAGACGGACCCCGAATCGCAGAGGAACACGTGACGCAAGGGGTCGGGAGTCAACTCCACCAGCCGAGTAGCCAGGCGGATCGCCGGCACGTTCGTGAGGCCGCCGAACATGACATGGCTGACCCGTGCCACCTGCTCGTGCACGGCCGCATCCAGCGCCGGGTGCGCGTACCCGTGAATAGCCGCCCACCAGGACGACATCCCGTCGATGACTTCGTGGGTTCCCTCGACCGGTTCAGCGAACCGCAGGCGTGTCCCACGAGCGGACTCGACCAGGAAGGGCTCCTCGGTGGCCGGCGTCGGGCCGTAGGGGTGCCAGACGTGCGCCTGATCGAGCGCGAGCAACTGCTGGGTCGACAGGGCGGAAAACTCAAGCATTGGGGGGCAAGTCCGTCCCCGCGCCACGCTGCCGCAGCGCAACCCGTTCCGGCCCACCAACCGCCACGGGCTTCGTGCTATCGAGGCCCTCGACCGTGAAACCCGCCTCCGCGATCATTTTCAGATCCCGGTGACTCTCCTGGCCTTCACTGGTCAGATAGTCACCTAAGAAGATCGAGTTAGCCAGATACAACGCGAGGGGCTGCATCGAGCCGAGGTGGATCTCCCGTCCGCCCGCGAGACGAACCTCCGCATCCGGGCACACGAACCGCACCATTGCCAGAATACGCAGGCAATATTGCGGTGTGAGGTTCCACTCCGTGCCCAGCGGCGTGCCCGCAAACGGAATCAGGAAGTTCACCGGGACGGAGTCCGGCGTGAGCTCGCGCAGGGCAAGTGCCACGTCGACCAAGTCCTCATCGCGTTCTCCCATGCCCGCAATGATTCCCGAACAGGGTGACAGGCCCGCGCGCTGGGCACGTCGTACGGTATCGACCCGGTCGTCGTATGTATGGGTGGTGCAGATGCTGGGGTATCTCTCACCGGCGGTGTTCAGGTTGTGGTTATAGGCGTCTGCACCCGCCGCTCGCAGTCGCGCCGCCTGGCCGTCAGACAGCAGGCCCAGGCACGCGCATACCTCTACCTTCGGGTGCGCTGTCTTGATCGCGCCGATGACGTGAGCGACGCGATCGATGTCCCGGTCCGTGGGTCCGCGCCCGCTTGCTACCAGGCACACCCGCCGAGCACCGCCCGAGATACCCGCCCCGGCCAACGCAACCGCTTCGTCGGGCTTGAGCCAGGTGTACTTCAGGATTTCGGTGTCCGAACCGCGCCGTTGCGAGCAATAAAAGCAGTCCTCCGGGCACAGCCCGCTCTTCAAGTTTACAAGGAAATTCAGTTTCACACGCTTCCCGAAGTAGCACCGTCGAACCCGGAACGCGGCGGCAATCACGTCCATGAGGTCGTCGTCCTTACTTCGCAGCACAGTCAGTGCCTCGTCGTAGGTAGGTTTCTGACCGCTCAGGGCCTTGGTGGTGAGGTTATTCAAGATCGCCAGCAGGTCCACGCCTGCCCCCCTTTCCATCATGTGGTGCGCCGCGCATCGACAGTGACAAGGCATCGACAGTGACAAGGTATTGGGTCGCTCAACCGGCGAGGTCCCGGATCCGCTCGATGAGCCGGACCCGCTCGGCAGCAGACCCAGCCATCGGGGTCACGTTCAGCGTGGTGACGCCGCAGGCGCGCAGCACCTCCAGCCGCTCACGAATGTAGCCGGCGGGACCGATCAGCGAACTCCGGCGAACCAGCTCATCGGGCACCGCCGCCGCGGCGGCGTCTTTGTTGCCCGCCAAGTAGTGATTCTGCATCACCTCAGCCTGCGCCTCGAATCCGTAGCGGCAGGCCAAGTCGTGGTAGAAGTTGCGACCCTTCGCGCCCATGCCTCCGATGTAGAGCGCCAGCATCGGGCGGATGGCGTCGAGCAGCCCGGCAGCAGCGTGTTCGTCGTCGGTGATAGCCAGCGGGGCGCTGGCCACGACATCGAGGGTGCCCAGTAACGGGTCCCGTTTGGCCCTCCCCGCGGCCAGCGAATCACCCCATACCTCGGCGGCCCGCTCGGGCAGGTAGAAGATCGGCTGCCAGCCCTCGGCAATCTCCGCGACCATCGCCACGTTCTTCGGTCCGATCGCCGCGATAATGATCGGGATCCGCCCCCGTACCGGATGGTTGATCAGTCTCAGCGGCTTGCCCAACCCCGAGCCGCAGTCCGCGGGCAGCGGAATCTGGTAGTGCCTGCCCTGGTATTCCAGCCGCTCCCGACGCCACACCTTACGGCAAATCTCCACCAGTTCCCGGGTCCGACCCAGCGGCGCGGTGTAGGGCATCCCGTGGAAGCCCTCGATCACCTGTGGCCCCGAAGCTCCGATACCCAGGGTGAACCGACCGCCGGAGACGTAGTCCAACCCGGCCGCCGTCATCGCCGTCAGGGCCGGGGTGCGGGTGTAGATCTGCAGGATCCCCGAAGCGATCTCTAGCCGCTCGGTGCGGGCAGCGATGAATCCCAGTTGGCTAACCGCATCGAAGCTGTAGGCCTCGGGGACGAACACGATGTCGAGCCCGGCCTTCTCGTAGTCGACCAGCTCCGCGACGGTCTCGGTGAAACCACCGCTGTAATTCAAGAGCATCCCGATGCGCATTGCGCTCCTTCCGTCGCGCTCGTGAATGGCATTAAGTGCTATAACACTGTTACCCACTCACGACCGCAGCCGCAGCCGAAGGCCGCCGGCTGCAGCATCCAGCCCGTCACGCTCAATGCGGGTGGCAAGCGAACGAGCGTGACCGATCAGGCCCGCGACGTCCAGTCCGTGCGGCGGCTCGGCGGTGTACGGGTCCATCCGGTCTGCACCACGGCGCAGCAGCGTCACCGCACCCCTCAGATTGCCCCGCTGCACGTGAGTGAGGCCGACCGCGAGCTGAGCCAGACCCTGCCACAACTCGCGGTGTTCTCCCGACGTCGCTTTCCACACCCCCTCGAACACCTCGTGGGCATGAAAGGGGTAACCGTCGTCGATGAGCCGCTGCGCTTGCCGCACCGCGTCATCCGGGCTGAGCACGGCGTCTTCGGGAACCCGGTCAACCCCGCGTGCACCATGCGGCAGCGGCCGGCCCTGAGCGTCTCGGGGACGGGCGTTGCGGGCCCGTCCGGTGGAGTCCCGGTCACGGCTGTCCATCCCTGCATCATGGCCGACTGCCCGAACGTCGAGCTCGGCCCTGGGATAAGAACCCCTACCAGATGCAGGCAGGATAGATATGTGGACCACCACGGCCGCCGCGAGCACACCGACCGGATCCGGCTGGGCGGTTCCGCACTGCCGGTCGTCAGCCCGGCTCGGCTCTACGTCTGCGGCATCACCCCCTACGACGTGACCCATCTGGGGCATGCCAGCACTTTCGTGTGGGCGGATGCGGCCGCAGCGGTGCTTCGACTGGCCGGGGCGGAGACCCTGACCTGCCGCAACGTCACCGACGTCGATGACGTGCTGACACGCGCCGCCATGCGGCGCGGTCGGCACTTCGACGAGTTTGCGCTGGAGCAGGAATACCTGTTCGGACGGGACATGGCTGCGCTGCGGGTGCGCCGACCCGAATACGAGCCGCGGGCTCGGCACCACGTCGGACGAACCGTACAGCTGGCCTTGGCGCTGCTTGCCACGGGCCACGCCTACCAGCGCGACGGTGCGGTGTACTTCCGTGGCGCCGATGTGCCAACCAAGACCGGACTGACGCTCCAAGGCGCCACGGAGCTCGCGGCCGAGTTCGGTGATCAGCCCGACGATCCGGCCCGCGACGACCCCTTCGACGTCCCAGTATGGCGACCCTCCGCCAACGACCAGCCCGGCTGGCCTAGTCCCTGGGGTCGCGGACGGCCCGGCTGGCATGCGGAGTGCGCCGCCATCGCGCTGGGCGTGCTCGGCCCCGCAGTGGATATCCTGGCCGGCGGTGCCGACCTCAACTTCCCACACCATGCCTACCAGGCCGCCATGGTTGAGGCAGCAACCGGTGTCGGTCATTTCGCGCGGGCCGAGTTTCCGGTCGGGACGGTCACCGTCGACGGTGCGAAGATGGCTAAGTCAGTGGGCAACCTGGTGCTGGTCTCAGACCTGCTCGATCACCATCCCGCTGCGGCGGTGCGGCTGCTGCTGCTCAACCGGCCGTGGCAGCAGAGCTGGGACTTCCGCTCCGAGGACATCGCTGCCCAAGCACAGCAGCTCGACAGGCTGTATTCGGCGGCCGGGAGAGCGCTGACGTCGCAAGCCGCGTCGGACGCTGTCACCGCCGCCCTGGTGGATGACCTCGACATTCCAGCCGCCCTCGCGATCGGCGAGGATTCCGGTGGTGACGCGGCGCGGTTGGTGCTGCGCACCCTCGCGCTAGAGTAACCCCGAGAGTAACCCTAAGAATGACCATGACACGTACGCTCATCCTGCTCAGGCATGCTAAGTCGGCATGGCCGCAGGAGACTCCCGATGTCGCCCGCCCACTGGCCGCACGTGGGCGCCGCGATGCCCCGGCCGTCGGTTGCTGGCTGCGTGAACAGGCCCCCAGGATCGACCTTGTGATGTGCTCCACCGCGGTTCGAGCTGTGCAGACCTGGGACCTCGCGGCCGCCCAGTTGGATGCGATACCCCGAGTCCGCCACGAAGAACGGCTTTACGGCGCCTCGGCTGAGGACCTGCTGACGGCCACCCAGGAGCTCCCGCACACAGCATCGACAGCGGCCCTGGTGGGTCACAATCCAGGCCTCGAGGACTTTCTGACGCTATTGACCGGCGTTGTCAAGCCACTCAAGACGTCTGCCATCGCCGTCATCACGACACCGGGTGGCTGGGAACAGGCCGGCTCCGGTTCGTGGACCTTGGAGGCGCTGGCGACCCCACGCGGTCGATGAGCTCCGCGCTGCGACACAGCGGGAGAAACCGTACGCTCACGCTCAGATCGATGTGTCAATACGTCGATGTGAAAGGCGAGCGGGTATATGGCCACCTTGGGTAACGGCCGGGTAGCGGCGCGCGAAGCGAAACTTGCGGTCAGACCACCAGAGATCATGTTTGCATCCCTACCCGAGCAACTGGGCAACGTCCGGCGCTGGAACGAGGAACGACGGTGGGGCTTCAACGCCAGCGATCTCCACTCGGTCGACCTCACGCCCCGGGCGGGGAACGATCCACTCGTCATTGATCTCATAGCGGTCTATCTGCGTGATAGCGCAGAGATGAACGGTGTCCAGCGCACCTGTCATGAGCTGTGGACGGTAGCCGCTCAGCAGCAGCCACACAGCTGGTCCTGGGACTGGTACCGGGACAACTGGGAACAGCGGCCCAAGCCGGTGCAGCTGGTCCATGGCCTCGTTCATCGGCCCGGTATCCGACGAGTGACCGTCGACCTCGGCGCCCACTTTGAACCAGGGCGCTACGTTCGGCCCTGCACCTTACGCGACTTGGACTCGGCACACGCCGAGGTTCTCGCCGCAGCCGCCCACTTTCCGCGGTGGATCTGGGCCATGGACGGCAAGGATGTCCCCTACACCTGGATATCGGGCTACGAGGTGATCATCCGGGATCGCCCGGCCCCGTGGCGCCTACCGGCACTGAGTTGGAGCAACTTTCGCCACACCATGAGCCTTACCGCTGGTTGGGCGAACCACTCCTATAGCGGCTGGGCCTCACCGATCTGCGTCGGCTGACCTTAACCGGTGAGGCGACGGATCACACTCCCTCACGGAGAATAACTTGCTGGCCTTCTCTGAGACCAGAGATAACCTGGGTACGGTCGTCTCCGATAAGACCGGGTTGGAACCTGACTTGCTGCTGTGTACCGTTGGCATCGATAACGGTTACGGTGCTTTGATCGCCACGCTTACGGACAGCCGAGTTGGGGACAGTGAGGACATCCTCAACCTGGTTGGTTATCACGCGCGCCTGCGCGGTTTGGCCGTCTTTGAGTCGCGGGTCAGTCTCGTTGAGCACAACGGTGACGTAGTAGTTGATGACGCTGGAGATGTTGCTACCGGCAGGAGCCACGGAAACCACGGTGCCAGCGCGGGTGAGATCGGGGATGGCGTCGAAGGTGACGTTGACCCTTTGATTCGGAGCGACCTTCGAGGCATCGGATTCCTCGAACGGGACGACGACCTGGAAGCTGTTGACGTCATCGAGAACGATGAACTGCGTGCCGCCTGGACGCTGGGCGCCGGTTGCGGGGTTGCCCAAGGAGCTGCTGGTGCTCGACGTGACACCGTTGAGCCCCGGGATAGCAGCGTTGACGCCCGGCGCCAAGGGGCTGGTGCCCGTGCTGGACTGGACGTACTCCCCTACCGTGCCATTGATGACCGCGACGGTGCCACCGACCGGAGCGCGCAGCACAGTGTTGTCCACGTCTCTCTGGGCCGCAACAACCTGAGCCGCATAGTCGGCCACCAGCGCGGCCTGCTGATCAATGTTGAACGGCCGGTCACTGGCCGCGGATTCGAGGCTGTTCTGCGCGGTGACCACATTCTGGCGGGCATTCTCGATGGTGACCTGCCCTTGGGTGCGGTCGACATTCTCCTTCTGCTGAGCGGCGACCAGCGCGGCCTTGTCCGACAGCACCGTGCTGCGGGCCTTGCCGACATTCTCCTGATCCCTCGGGATACGGTTACACGCCGGGTTGCCGGTACCGACCGGACCTGACCCAGTGGTACCCGCGCTCACGGGGCCTGCCTTCACCGGATTGTCCACGCCCGCCTGAGCCGGCCCCACCCCGACCGACGAGTTAGGCCCGCCGGTGCCGGCTGAGCCGTTACCAGGCGGGGGCGGGGTGTAGGGAATCCCCCCGGAGGCAGCGCAGGAGACCTGATCGGCACGTAGCTGTTCCTGAACCTTGTCCAGCGAATAGCTATCAAAGTCCAATTGCTTGTGGGCGCTGTCAGTCGCCGACGCATCCGCGACAAGCTGCGCCTCGACCGACCTCTGCGTCGCAGACAGGATCCGACGCGCCTGGTCCAGGGTAGCCTCAGCACCCTGCACCGTCGTGTCGTTCACGAACTTGCCGAACAACGCCTGCTGGGAATTCAACTGCCCCTGCAGCTGGTTCAACGTCTGCCGAAGAAAGAAATCATCGGTCCGCGCCAACACCTGGCCGGGCTGCACCCGATCCCCGACCTTGACCATCACATCTTTGAGCTGGCCTTCCTTCGGGAAGCCCAGATTCTGCTCCCTGATGGCGGACAACGAACCCGAGGCTGACACCTTCGTCACCACCGTGCCACGCTCCACCCGCCCGGTCGGTGGCGGTGGTGGCTCACCGCCACACCCAGTCGCCGCACCCAGCACGGTGACCAGCCCGAGCGCCACCAAGACCCGGGCACCGGAGCGCCGAACTGGAGACAGCATCGATGAGCTGGTGAGAATCATGGTCACAGTGATGTCCCCCTGCGTATCTTCGGCTTCACGCTGTGCAACGCCTCAGTCGGCAGGGAGTTACGGGGTGTCGCGCGTTGGTGAGGTCACCCGTGATGGATTATTGGAATCGGAGGGCTTCGATGGGTCGTAGCCGGGCGGCGCGGTTGGCCGGGTAGCCGCCGGCGATGAGTCCAATCGCGAGGCTGATCCCGAACGAGATCACCACAGAGGGAATGGTCACGACGGGCGCGAAGGTGGCGAAGGTGGGGCCAAAGGCGGGCGCGACAGCAGCGCCGAGGACGGACAACCCGATCCCGACCAGGATGCCGACAAGCCCGCCTAGTCCGGCCAGCACGAGGGACTCTATGAGGAACTGTTCGAGAATCGCGCGGCGGGTGGCACCGATCGCCTTTCGGATGCCGATCTCGCGAGTTCGTTCGGTGACCGAGACCAGCATGATGTTCAGGACTCCGATAGCACCGACGAACAGCGAGATCGCCGCGACGGCGGCGGTGAACAGGGTGAGGATGCGGAGAATCTGGTTAAAGGTGTCGAGCCGGCTGCGCAGTGACTGGACCTCGAAATCCCTGTTCGCGGAGTCCTTGATCCGGTGCCGTTCGCTGAGGGTGCGGATCACCTCATCCTCGGCGGTGGGTACGGCTGCCGCCTCGGTGGCTTGCACGATGATCTGGTTGACCTTGTCCCCGCCGCCGAAGATGTAGCGGCGCGCGGTGTTCAGCGGCATGACCGCGACACTGTCGCCCGGCTCACCGACGGACTGCAGCACGCCGATAACCCGGAAGGTCTGGCGGTTGATCCGGACGGTGTGACTCAGCGCGGCCACGGGGTCAGTGCCGAAGAGGTAGCTCGCCACGCTGGGACCCAGCACCACCACTCTGGCCGTGGAGCGGAACTGGGCCTCATCGAAGAACGACCCCGCCGCCATATCCTGGTTGTTCACCTCGAGCCAGCGGTCGGTGGAGCCGACGACGGTCGCCCGGAACCTGAAGGCGTCGGTCTCGGTCAACGCTTTGCCTGTGGTGGCAGGTATCACGGCAGTGATGTGGTGAGACAGCCCCAGGTCCTGCAGCGCCGCGACATCGGCATCGATCAGATCCTTCGGGGCGGCGCCGCCGGGGACGTTGCCGACCGACGGCACGATAGTGATCAGGTTGGCCAGCGGTTGGATTTTCTCATTGACCGAGGACTGCACCCCGTTGCCGATGGCGACCAGCAGGATCACCGAAGAGACCCCGATAATGATACCGAGCATGGTCAACACGGAGCGCAGCCGGTTGGCGCGCAATCCGCGCAGCGCGATGCGCAACGCCTCCCGCAGGTTCACGCGGTGACCTCCATCCGGTTCCGCTGCACCTGGTCACTCACGATGCGCCCATCGCGCATCCGCACGACCCGCTTGGCGAGCAGGGCGACCTCCTCTTCGTGAGTGATGATCACAACCGTGCGGCCGGCGTCGTTCAGCCCACCGAGCAACGTCAAAATCTCGCCGCTGGAGGCGGTGTCAAGGTTGCCCGTGGGCTCATCGGCAAGCAGCAGCGCGGGATCGTTGATCAGCGCCCGCGCGATCGCCACCCGCTGCTGCTGACCGCCGGATAACTCATTGGGCATGTGCTTCTGACGGTCGCCCAGCCCCACCTGTTCCAGCGCGAGCCGGGCCGCATTGCGCCGAGCCCGCACCCCGGCGTAGACCAAAGGAAGCTCGACGTTGCGGACCGCGCTGGTGCGGGGAACCAGATTGAACGACTGGAACACGAAACCGATCTTGCGGCTGCGGATCTTGGCCAGCCGGTTGTCGGACAGCCTGCTGACGTCCGTGCCGTCAAGCAGGTAGCGGCCGCTGGTCGGGATATCGAGACAGCCCAGGATGTTCATGAGCGTGGTCTTGCCTGATCCGGAGGGGCCCATGATGGCGACCAGTTCACCGTCATCGATAGTCAGATCGACACCGTAGAGTGCCCGCACCTCGACTTTACCCATCCGGTAGACTTTGGTGACGTCCTCAAGCTGGATCATTTCCACTCCCCCCATCCATCACCATCACCTGGTTTAGCCCCATCTGGATACCGATCGCGCTCGGGTGCCGGTGGTCGGTGGACGGACAGCGCACCAACCTTCCGGACTGAACCTCGGGGCGGGAGGGGACGTCACCCACCGTACGCGGTCCACTTTAGACGCTACCGCGTTGTGCACGTTGCGGAAAGTACGCACCCGGTCTTGGGATCATCACGGCGGTTCTCTCTCAGCCCGACGCGGGGCGGATCTGTCCATAGTCATGCAGCAACTCCAGGAGCGGGCGCAGGGTGTCCGGGATCTCGGTTTCACCCAGCTCTACGTGCCGCTCGTGGCCGCCCTCCGCGGTGACCACCTCGTAGCGGAAGCGATCCGCCCCGGTGGGCTGGGTGGGAAGCCTGCCCCAGGGGAGGTCCCGCAGCGCCGCCTCGGCGCGGGTGGCATCCACAGCGGAGAGTTGGGCGGTGTCGAGGGCGGCGTGCAAGGCAACCCCGGCGAGGCCACCACGACGAGTCACATATACGCGCATATCGTCCAGTGTCCAGCTCCGCTCATCCCCCGCCGAGGATCCTCTTCCGGCCTAAGATCGTCACAGCGCCTAAGATCGTCACAGCGCAACCTTGACCGCTTCCCACCCCTGCTGCACCGCATGGGCTTGGTCGCTGGCCGCGCCGTAAGTCTGTTGGGCGTGGCGCAGGGTGATCCGCGCGAAGTCGCGGAACGTCGCGTTGGGTCGCAGCTGAGAGTCTGCCAGCGCGGCGTACCAGATCGGTCCGGCGGCGTCCCAGGCATGCCCGCCGAGGGTGGTGGCCACAACGTAAAAGGCCCGGTTGGGGATGCCCGAGTTGATGTGCACATCGCCGCCGGGTACGTAATCGTTCATGTCCGCGGGTTGATCGTCATGTGGGTTGGCAGTGCCGGGCTGCTTCATCGACCGCAACGCCGGGCGCAAGACCGGGCCGGCGATGTCCGCCCCGATAAGCCAGTCGGAGCTGTGCACGTCTTGGCCGAGAGCATGCTGTTTGACCTGAATTCCAAACACGTCAGACACCGACTCGTTGAGCGCCCCGGACTGCCCCGAGTAGGTCAGGTTCGCCTCGTGTTGGGTGACACCGTGGGTGAGCTCGTGGCCGATGACGTCGATTCCCGCCGCGGTCTGGGTGAGGATCCGCCCGTCGCCGTCGCCGAAGAACATGTGACCGGCGCCGTCCCAGAACGCGTTGGGGTAGCGCCGCCCGTAGTGCATCAGGCCGAGCAAGGGCATACCGGCGCCGTCGATGGAGTCACGCTCGAACACCGTCCAATAGAACGAGTACGTGGCACCTAGGCCGTCATAGGCCTGATTGACCGCCTGGTCCCCGCAAGGCGCTTGGCCCTCCACTCGTACGACGGCACCGGGGGTCTGGGACTCGCTGCCCTGCTGATCATAGATGGTCCGCTGTGGCTGGCCGCCGGCCCGGGCGAAAGTGACCGGTCTTGACAGCCGGAGCGAACTTGCCGCGGACTCGGCGCGGGCCAGTCGGAAGCGGCCGTCGAGGGCCAGCGCGTTCAGCGCGGCCTCCCGCAGCGCGGCCTCTTCAGAGCGAGCAAGGCGGTGCAGCAGGCCGGGCGGCAGAATGCAGCGCTGTGCACAACGAGCAGTCATGAGTCTGATCTCCTCTTCATCGGGGGTGGCTAAGGGCGTGGCCATGGCGCGGACAGGGCTGCAGATACCCGTCGTCAGGCGTCTGGCCGATCAGCATTGCAACCTGCTTTGGGGAGGATGGGTGCTGGGAGTCGGCCCACGTTGCGTGACCCACGCTCCAGGCGCCCGGAGGCTAGTCTCCGGGCGTCGAGCACCTCAAACCGGCACATGGATGCTTGTGCACCTTCCGCGCGGAAGCCGGGAACGTGAGACGCTGGCCGCCGACCAGGGGCCTGGCGCAGGGCAACGGGAGACCACATCGTGGAACAGAACCAGATCGAGATCCTGGCCGTGGAGGGCGAGGAGGCCTTCTGGGACGACCGGCCTGATCTCTTAGCTGGTCTGCGGGGAACCCCGCCGCGGGTGCCGGCCTACCTCGGGTACGACGCGGTTGGATCACACCTGTTCGAATCGATCACCGAACTGCCTAGCTACTACCTCACCCGCGTCGAGCACGGGCTACTGCAGCGCCACGCCGAGGAAATCGCTGGCCTGATCGGGTGCGGGCGGATCGCGGAGTTAGGCAGTGGGAGCGCGAAGAAGACCCGCGTGTTGTTGGCGGCCTGTGTCCAACGCCGTGCGACTACCTACCTTCCGATCGATGTCAGCCGCGAGATGTTGGCGACCAGCGCGCGCGAGTTGACCACCGAACTACCCGGCCTGCGGGTGCAGGGACTGTGGGGCCGGTACGAGGCAGGGCTGGCCCACCTGCCGGACGACGAACCCGAGCCGGTGGTGGTGGCCATCCTCGGGAGCAACCTGGGCAACACCACGTTCGAGGAGCGCGATGCCTTGCTCTCCAAGATCGCGGATACGCTCCGGCCCGGCGACGGCTTCCTGGTGTCGGCCGACTTGCAGAAGCCAGCCGAGGTGTTCGAAGCCTGTTACAACGACCCGCTCGACCGGTCGGCCTTCGCGCGGTTCCGGCTCAACCACCTGACCCACCTCAACCGGCGCTTCGGCGCCAACTTCGCCCTGGAGTACTTCTACCCGCGGGCGCACTACGACTCCGCGACCACCACGGTCCAGGCACACCTCCACGCGACCGAAGACCAGACCGTCGCGCTGCGCGAGCTGGACCTCGAGCTGGTTCTGCGGCGCGGTGACTCGCTGAACGTCGGCTTGGCCTACAAGTTTCACCGCCCCCAGTTCGTGGCCGACGTCTCCGCGCGTGGCTTCGAGCTCAGCGCGCAGTGGATCGACGCGGTGTGGCAGTACGGCATCTTCCTGTTCGTCCGCTCGGACTGACGTTCCGCCGGAGAGGAAGACGAGGTTTGTTCCCGTCGTGTTCCGGCTATAAGAAGAGCATGTTGCTGCTACGGCCCCCGGGGGTGTATCGAGCCGATAGCGATACTTCTTTGTTGATCGACGTCCTGCGTGAAGGAGGTTACGCGGCTGGCTGCCGTGTCCTGGACATCGGGACCGGCACCGGTGCACTGGCGCTGGCCGCTGCCCGGGCTGGCGCCGCCTCGGTCACCGCGGTGGACTTGTCGCTGCGTTCGGTGGCCGCCACCTGGCTCAACAGCCGTCTGCACCGTGTTCCGTGCACCGTGCACCACGGCGATCTGTGTGGACCTGTAGCAGGCCAGTACTTCGACCTCATCCTGGCCAACCCGCCCTACGTTCCCGCGGCCACGAACATACTGCCTCGGCACCGGATCACCCGCTGCTGGGATGGAGGCCTCGACGGACGGGCCGTGCTGGACCGGATCTGCACCGAGGGACCTGCCCTGCTGGCGCCGGCGGGCATGATGCTGCTCGTCCATTCCGCCGTGTGCGATGACGACGCCACCCTCAGTCGCCTCGCCGACGCGGGCCTGCATGCTGAGATCCTCGCCCGCTGCACGGTGCCCTTCGGCCCCGTCATGCGCCTGCGCGCCGCCATGCTCGAAACCCGCGGACTCGTCAGACCCGGGCAACGCGACGAGGAACTCGTGGTCATCGGAGCCCGACGTGCCCGCTGAGCCCGTCCGGCGCCAAGTCACCCTGACCGATGACGGACCCGTGCTGATGCACGGGTCCGTTGAGGTCAGCCTCGCCGACGGCCAGAAGGTGACCTCCGACCGGGCAGTCACCGCGCTGGGCACGTGCCGCCGCAGCAACCGATATCCGTTCCGTGACACCAGCCACCGGCGACGAGTACGCAACAGCCCTACCCACGGCAGCGATCATGAGATGGGTTCTCGGAGGCAAGGATGCTGAACACCACCGCACCACAGACCGCTGCGGCGCCCGCACTTCCGGCGCCACGCGGCCTGCTCTCCGCCGCCGTGCTCGACACGCTGGGCGATACCACCGCGGTCTCGTCCGCGGCGCAGGTCGGAGCGGCAGTGCTCCAGCAGGCCGACCCTTATGGCGCGGACCTGCAACTGGCGCTGTACTGCTGCTACGAGCTGCACTATCGAGGTTTCACCGGAGTCTCCGATGATCTGGAGTGGGACCCGGGACTGCTCGGACTGCGTCGGCGCCTGGAACGGCTCTTCCTTACCGCGCTGCGGGCCGAGGTCCCGGGTGGGACCGACGTTGCCGCCGTGCTCGACTCGCTGCTGGTGGAGCCGGTGGATGCCTGGAGCGTTTCGCACCACCTGCGCTATGCCGGGCAACTCTGGCAGCTGCGCGAGTACGTCGCGCAGCGTTCGCTTTACCACCTCAAGGAGGCCGACCCGCACGCGTGGGTCATCCCCCGGCTGACCGGACCAGCCAAGGTGGCATTGGTCACCGTCGAGCACGACGAGTACGGTTCGGGCAATCCAGGCCGCATGCATGCCCAGCTGTTCGCCGACATGATGACCGAGCTCGGGCTCTGCGCCGAGTACGGCACCTACCTCGGCGCCGCACCGGCCGCCATCCTGGCCGAGGTCAACTTCATGTCGCTGTGCGGGTTGCACCGCCGCATGCGCGGGGCGATGATCGGCCAGTTGGTCACCGCGGAACTAACCTCCTCCCCCAGCTCAGATCGACTGGTCCGGGCCATGCGCCGGTTGGGCTGCGGGCCCGCCGCCATTGAGTTCTTCGCCGAGCACATCGAGACCGACGCGGTGCATGAGCAACTCGTCCGGCATAGCGTGATCGCGCCCCTGCTCACGGCCGAACCTGAGCTCGCTGGCGACGTAGTGTTCGGCATCCAGGCCAGCACGCTGCTGGCCAATCGGTTTTCCGACCTGCTGTTGCGCCGATGGGCCCAGGGTCTGTCCGCGCTACGCACCCCCCTGCCAGACGCCCCACGCTAGGCACCGCGGTTCGCGCACTGTCCAATGGATGCTTGGGCACGTTCGGGTGCACCCGCTTTCGCTCGGATGCGTGTCGATTCGCATCATTGCTCGGGACATTGGCCTGAGCGGCGTGTATCACAGGCTCAGGAACAGGACTCAGAGAAGGTGGGCGGACACAGCCGCCTCTGAGTTGAGGAGAAAAGACATGACGGTCGAGAACAAGACTGGTCCCAGTCCGACGAGCCAGGACCTAGGCGCCAACGAGTTCGTGTTCAGCGGTGATAGGACATCCATCACCTTCTTTCCGTCCACTCCCGGGCCGATCGTCATCGGCCACGAGGGCGGAGAGCTTCGCTACCAGGGACCCGAAGGAACGTTCACGTTCTTCGGTAAGCAGATCAACCGGCTGGACAGCCCGTTGGGCACCCTGCTCACCGTCATTCTCCAGCCGAACCCCGATGTCGGAAGAATCGACATCACCGTCCTGGTGCCCAAGGTCTTCGGCGTCACACGGGAGTCCCCGGTCACGTTCGGCACGGTGGCGATCAAGACGACGAGCCGTGGCTTCATGACTGGTCCTGGCGTTGAGCTGACTTACGATGTGCTGCCCCTCGTCGGGGAAGCCAAGGACGTCCTGCTCCCCTTGTAGGCACCAGGGCTAGGCCGGCAGGGGACGTCCTGCCAGACAAGGAAGCGATCCGCGGCCCGGGGGGCGAAGGGAGCTTCCGTGGGCTGTCGTCAACCCTCTACCGGGGGACAGCTCGCCCCAACCGGCCAGCGCCGCCGGAGACCGGCGACTCCAGCGCCAACCCAGCTGTCGACGATGCCAACCAAGGTAAGAGCGGTCCCAGCAGGGCCAGTTGTGTACCGATCCGTTGACGAGCAACCGTGAGCCGCCTGCCAGCGGCCAGCACCGAATAGCCATGGGCCCTGACCAGCGTGGTCAGGGCCCATGGTGGTAGCGGGGGCGGGATTCGAACCCGCGACCTCTGGGTTATGAGGCGAATGGAACCCGGCCCATACCTCTCCTCGAATTCTGCGGCGTCCTGCCTGGCCAGCACCGATCATCCATGGCATCCCACCACGTCCAACCGGCCCGACCGCCGCTCACAGCATCCCTACTACTATTTTTACTACGGTCGCTCGAGGATCGTCGCGGACAACAGTGCTCACCATCCTGCCCTTGGGGTCCACGGTGGTCGCGCTCAGGAGGCGCTGGATCTGGTTGGTTCCCTCGTAGATCTGGGTGATCTCTCACTTAGCCGAAGCCGACCTCGCAATCTACCGAGGAAACAGGAGGTGAGCAGGGGAAATGCATCTCGGTGGTTCTCGCCGGTTCTCATGCTTGCCCAACGTCTGACGGCCTGGAGACGGCCTGATCTTGATCTGTCCAGCCTCCCCCTGCAGCTGCGTGACGACGAGAATCGAACCCGCATGGCCAACGTGGAAGGTTGCGCCGGATGAGTAGTTAGGACCCTCGACCTGTGACTGGCCGGGGTCGCGCCTGGGGATTGAACCCCGAACCCGCTGATTCTCGGACCGTTGTTTCGGTTGGTTGCTGATAGCTGTGGTGACCTGGGTTTTTCGCGGTGACGAACGCTTGATGTTTGTGGTCGTTTGGTATTGTTCGGAGTCATTAAGTGACCAAAAAGTATCCAAATGATCGCGGAGCGGTCGTGTCGCGCCTGAGCCGCGAGGTGATCGGGACGGCCATCGCGGCAAAGGCCACTGAGGCCCTGCGATTAACAGATGCAGGCACGCCCCTGATCGGACCGAACGACGTGGGCGTACGACGTTCGCCGGGTGGTGTCCAAGGGCAGCACAGTGCTCCACGTTGCGGTCAAAACTGCGGTCAAAAACAGCGGCGGCGGCCTGCGCGATGCGAGACTAGGGCCACTTGAGCCCCGACGGTCGCGCAATCGCTCGCCCTACCCTCGATCTGCGTCCCTCAAACCGACACCGAGTATGACGAAGCTGTGGCGCACTGTCGTGGACTAAGCGCCCGGTCCTCAGCAGATTGCGTTTTGGGCTTGGTTGGCGGTGTCCAGGATGATCCCGGCACGGTACCATGCGTGACGAGTTCCCGGGCTGTGGTGAGTGTTATCGTTGGTTCAGTCGTTGGTGCTGTCGTGGGATGGGGTGGCATTGTCGAGGTTGTGGAGCTTGGCGCGGATCTGGTTGGTGTCGGGGTAGCCAGCGCCCAAGCCAGCGCTGAGAGCAGGGTCGAGCTTGTCGAGGATTTTTAGGGCCTGTTGCCAGGCGTGGCGAGCCGCGTTGAGATCACCAGCTGCGAAGTGAGCGTTGCCGAGGTGGGTGAGAACCGGGGCTTGGCCGTGGACTTCGCCTGCTTCGCGATGCAGGGTGAGGGATTGCTGGTAGTAGGCGATGGCCTGCTGGTAATGGCCGAGTAGGTGGTGGGCGTAGCCAAGGCTGTCCAGTGTCCTGCCCTCTCCCCTGCGGTCCCCCAGTTCCCGCCGTAGAGCGAGAGATTGCTGACAAAGAATGAGTGCCTGTTCGGGATCTCCGAGCAGCGCGTGAAACCAGCCAATGTTGTTGAGTGCCCTGGCTTGGCCGAGGCGGTAACCGGCTGCGCGGAACAGGGCAAGTGCTTGCTGGGCGTGAGGGAGTGCCTTCTCGGGGTGATCCTGACGCTCGAGTATCACGCCGAGGGTGGTGTGCGTTTCTGCCTGGCCGGTCTGGTCGCCG
>JAFAXZ010000280.1 GCA_019240665.1 Pseudonocardiales bacterium
GAGCATCGCCAGCACCACGGGGATCAGCCGACCGGTCTCGACAAGCGCCCCCAGTGCGGCCGCCTGCGTGCTCAGCACCAGTACCAGAGCGACCACTCCGAACGGCCCAGTCGCCCCGTCCCGCATCACGTCCAGCGCCCGCTGCGGCCCGCCGTAGCAGCCCAGCCCGTCGGCGGTGTCGGCTAGCCCGTCCAGGTGCATCCCGCGAGTCAGCCCCGCCAGCGCCGCCACCACAGCGAGCCCGGCCAGCAGTGACGGAGTGCCCAGCGCATGCAGCGCGGTCAGCAGCCCGGCGGCCAGCAAACCCAATCCGGCGCCCACCACAGGCGCCCAGTACAGCGCCTGACGGGCGATGTTCCGGTCCGTCTGGACGGGTGTACCCACCGGCAAGACGGTCAACCAGGACACCGCCAGCTGTAGTCCACGACTCACCGGGCGGGCGACGGGGCACCCGCAGGCCCGGAGACACCGGCATCAGCGAACGTGGCCATCTCGGCGAGCACCCGCACCGCCATCTGCACCAGCGGCAGCGCGGCCACTGCTCCTGAGCCCTCGCCCAGCCGCATCCCTAGATCCAGGATGGGTTCCAGCTCCAGATGCTGCAGCGCCATGGTGTGCGCGGGCTCCACCGAGCGGTGCCCGGCCACCCACCACTGCCGCGCTCCGGGCGCGAGCTCCTCGGCGAGCATTGCTGCCGCTCCGACGGCCACGCCGTCGAGAATCACCGGGGTGCGCCGAACCGCGGCCTGGGCCAGGAACCCGGTCATCGCGGCGATATCGGCACCGCCAGCGGTGCGTACCAGCGCGATGGGATCACCAACGACCGGGCGGGCCCGGCGCAACGCGTCGCGGATCGCCGCGGTTTTGCGCATCCAGCCGGCATCGTCGATCCCGCTGCCACGCCCCACGACCGCCACCGGTTCCGCCCCAGTGAGTGCCGCCACCAGCACCGCAGCGGGAGTGGTGTTGCCGATCCCCATGTCGCCCGCGACCAGCAGGTCGGCGCCGCGGTCGACCTCCTCGTCCGCGATCGTCACCCCAGCGCCTAGTGCCTGGGTCACCTCCGCGTCGGTCAGCGCGTCCTGCCGGTGGATCGCGCCGCTGCCGCGGCGAACCTTGTGCCTGGTGATCAGCGGCGGTCCGGCAACAGTGGCCGGGTCGCAATCCACGGCCACATCGACCACCCGCACTGCCGCCCCGGCCGCTGCGGCAAGCACGTTTACCGCAGCCCCTCCGCTCAGGAAGTTGCCCACCATCTGCTGGGTAACTTCGCGGGGATAGGCGGAAACCCCGTGCGCGGCGATACCGTGGTCCCCGGCGAACACGACGACCTGCGGGCGGACGAACGGGTGGGGTGGGCAGACTCCCTGGCAGGCGGTCGCCCACACACCTAACTTTTCCAGGCGGCCCAACGAACCCGCCGGTTTGGTCAACTGCTCGTGGCGGGCCACCGCTTCGCGGTGGGCTTGCTGGTCGGGTGGCGTGATCCTGGGGAACTCCACGCGGCTCTCCTGGTGCTCAATGTCCCTCAACGTCCCTTGCCTGCCCCATCCTTCCCCTCTGCTGCTTCCCCCATACTGGTTGCTGGCGATGCCGGGCGAGGCACCTCAACGCAGCTTGACGGGCAGCCCCGCCACCACCAGCAGCACCTCGTCGCACACCGCGGCGAGCTCGGCGTTGAGCGCACCCAGCTCGTCGCGGAACAGCCGCCCCGCGCGAGTCGGTGGCACAACGCCAAGCCCGACCTCTGCGCTCACCAGCACCAGCCGGGCCGGGCAGGCCGCCACCGCCGACACCAGCTCGGCGCACCGGGCGCGGCAGGCTCGCACCGCTGCCACGCTGCCCTCCCAGGCGCCCGCGTCGTCCAGCTCTCCAGTCAGCCAGGTAGCGATGTCATCGACCATCACCGGGACGGAGCCTGCGGCGCGCAGCGCGCCGGGAAGGTCGGCTGGCGTGGCGGTACGCCAGCCCGGCGGTCTGCGCGCCACGTGCGCGGTGATCCGCGCCTCCCAGTCATCGTCATCGGGCCGGCGCCGGGCGGTCGCCAGGTAGTCCACCTGTGCGTCACTCAGTAGCTCCTCGGCGTGGGCGGACTTCCCTGAGCGAGCACCACCGAGCACCAGCGTCCGCACCCACCTGACGCTACCGTCGGGCGCGCAGATCGAGAATAGAGCTCCAGAAGCTAGCTGCGGACGGCAGTCGAGGCGACAGCAGACGGGAGCATGTGATGGCCCTGCGGTGGCACTACCAAGACCTGCATGGCGGCCAGGCACCTGGCCCAGACATCACCTTTGACGACCAGGCCGACGCCGAAGAGTGGCTCGGCCGCGAATGGTCGGGACTGCTCGACGGCGGCGTGGCGGCGGTTACCCTGCTCGACGGGGCGTCTGTGGTTTACGGCCCGATGAGCCTGCGACCGTAGCCAGCGCAGTGCGGTGGACCAGTGAGAGGGACCGGTCACGGGATCGGGTCGCCGCGGCCGATGCGGGGCTTGGGCACCCGCAGCCGGCGCAACTGGGTCGCCCGGATCATCGCGTAGAACCCCAGGCTCGTTCCGGATTCCGATGTGTTAGGGAACCGTTCACGGACGCGACGCTTGACGGTCCGGCCCAGCAGTACCCCCTCGGTGATGATCGCAAGGAGCATCGCCATCGATACCAGCGACGCGTATTGCTGCACGACCGGCGATGGCACCAGGACCACCACGATCACCAGCAGGGCCAGCGGCATGAACCCGCCAGCGAGGTGACGCCGAGAATCCACCAGATCCCGCACGTAAGCCTTCACGGGGCCGCGATCACGAGGCAGCAGGTACTTCTCGTCCCCAGCCAGCATGCGTTCCCGGTGCTCCGCCGCGGCGGTGCGGCGTTGCGCCTTGGAGCCGCGCATCCGGCGTAATGCTTCCCGCTGGGTACGCGGTGGGGGTGGCGCCGGGCCGCGCTTGCGGCCCTCGGCCTCTCGGCGGCTTGGGGTGGGCCTGCCCTTGCCAACATTGTGGGCTCGATAGCTCACGTCGTCCGGATTGGGCTCACCCTCCATCGCCAGCTCCGCCTCGGGGGCTCCGGAGCCAGCGGTGCTGCGCAGGAACCTCACAGGGACCAGCCTAGGGCACTGGCTGGGCACGCCGTCCGTCTGTGGGCGTCGGTGGAGATGTGCGTCGGTGGAGATGTGCACTGTGCCACCATGGGGGCACGGAATCACCCGTTGGCCGCGGGCGTTCGCGTAGAGTAGAAAGACCCGTCCGTGCCGAGCGCAGATCCCCAGGGAGAGTCATGACCGTCGAGAACATCGCCGGCACCGAGGTGCCCACTCATGGTGTCGAGCTTACCGACGCCGCTGCCGCCAAGGCGAAGGCGCTGCTTGACCAAGAGGGTCGGGCCGACATGCACCTACGCATCGCCGTGCAGCCGGGTGGTTGTGCCGGGCTTCGCTACCAGCTCTTTTTCGATGAGCGCACGCTCGACGGCGATGCTGAGCGGGACTTCAACGGTCTCACGGTCGTTGTCGACCGGATGAGCGCGCCCTACCTACAGGGTGCTGTGATCGATTTCGTGGACACGATTGAGAAGCAGGGCTTCACCATCGACAACCCCAACGCGGGTGGTTCCTGTGCCTGCGGGGACTCCTTCAATTAGGGTTTAACCCAGGTTTCAATTAGAGGTTTAACCCAGGTTCAGGGAGAGATTCAACACAGGGAGATTCCTACGCTCGGCGTGCCCGGGAACGTGGGGTGCTACGCCTGCACGGGGTAGCACGGTTCGGGCACCGCAGGGGTGATCCGCTGCTCGACGAAGATGCCGTGCCAGAGCATGAAGACCAGCACCGCCCAGATTCGCCTGCTGTGATCTTGCGGGCCTGCGCGGTGCTCGTCGAGCATCCGGTGCACCGCCGTGAGGTCGAGGAACTCCGCGGTGCCCGAGTCGTCGACGATGCGGCGGGCCCAGTCGTGCAGGTCCTTCCGTAGCCAGTGTCGGATTGGCACTGGGAAGCCGAGCTTGCGCCGGTCCAGCACATGCGCAGGCACGATGTCGCGCAGCGCCCGGCGCAGCGCGTGCTTGGTGGTCTCGCGAGTGATCTTCTCCTGGAGCGGGATGGTGGAAGCTACCCGGAACACCTCAGGGTCGAGGAAGGGCACCCGTAGCTCAAGCGAGTTAGCCATGGTCATCTTGTCGGCCTTGACCAGGATGTCGCCACGCAGCCAGGTGAACAGATCCACGTGCTGCATGCGAGCGACCGGATCCCAGCTGGTGGAGGCGGCGTAGGGGCCCGTGGTGACATCGGCGTGTGAGACAGTCGGGTCATATCCGCGCAGCACCCCGCGCAGCTGGTCATCCCGGAAGAGCCGCGCGTTGCCGTAGTAACGCTGCTCCAGCGTCAATGAGCCGCGACGTAGCAGGTCCTTGCCGCGCACCCCGTCCGGAATCCGCGTGGAGATCCGGCCCAGCGTGCGACGTAGCCTGCCGGGCACCTTCTCAAACGCGGCCAGCGACAGCGGTTCCCGGTAGATGGTGTAGCCGCCGAAGAGCTCGTCGGCACCCTCTCCGGACAGCACTACCTTGACGTGTTCCCTCGCCTCCCGGGCGATGAACCACAGTGGCACCAGCGCGGGGTCGGCCACCGGATCATCGAGATACCACACGATCAGCGGCAGCACGTCGGCCAGCTCGGTGGCCGAGACGGTGCGGACCACGTGCCGGACGCCGATTGCGGCCGCCGACTCCGCAGCCACGTCCACCTCGGAGTAGCCCGCCCGCTCGAAGCCGGTGGTGAAGGTGATCAGATCTGGATTGTGTTCCCGGGCCAGCGCGGCGATGGCGGTGGAGTCGATCCCACCGGAGAGGAAGGCGCCGACGGTGACGTCGGCCCGCATATGCTTGGCGACCGAGTCCCGCATCGCTGCAGCGATCTCGTGGTACAGGACCCGTGCACCGGCTTCGGAGCGGATCTCCCGGGGCCGGAACCGCGGATGGAAGTAGCGTTCGGTGACCGGCTTACCACCGGGGGAGATCGTGAACGAGGTGCCGGACTCGATCCGGGCAATCCCGGTGTGCAGGGATGCTGGTTCG
>JAFAXZ010000031.1 GCA_019240665.1 Pseudonocardiales bacterium
GGTGGTGCGGACGGCGGCGTTCTTGGAGCGGCATAAGCTCGCGCGGGCTGGTGGTCCGGCTGGGCGGAGCGTAGGGCACCCATCGAGCCAGGAATGTGCGCAGGAGGCCCGGGGCTTGGTGGCCGCCTGCGGCGCGGCGAGTCCCAACCCGATAGTCCAGACATAGCGGGAGTCTTGTCGTGGCCGAGTTTAGGATCGGCGGCGATCCTGCGGGTGAGCTCGGGAAGTACCCCCAGTGCCGCCAGGCCCGGGAAGGTGATGCCCAGGTTGACACAGCAATCCGGCTTTACCGCCCAGGGCTGTGCAGTGGTGATGGAGGGAACGGCCGGATCGCTATCGATGACTGCAGCCAGGAGGGTGCGGGCACCAGTCGGTTCGCGCATACTCAGGCCGAGATACCGGGCAACCGGCATGGCGTAGCCCCGCCGGATGAGCCCCTGCACGTCCGCTAGCTCGACGACCACCAGTGGTATTCCCTCCTTTGCGGTCATCCTCCTTGCGGTCATCTCAGCTCGGCGCACTGACCGAGTCGAGGATGTCAAGTACGGTGCGCTCGGGGTAGGCGCTGTAAAATGTCCCCACGCAGCCGCGGTCGACGGTGTGAATATACTCCAGGAACTCCTGGCGATAGGTCTGGACCGGCAACGGAGGCGCATTCTCCACGTGCGCCAGAAGAGTGTTGAATACGTTGCCGATATTGTCGATGAACTCGTTGATGTACACGTCGAAGTCGCCGTCGTAGGTGGTGATCACCCCGAGCTGGTCGTTGCCTAGGAACGCAAACCTGGCGAAGTGCACCGTGCCGATTTTATTGAGTGCGACGGTGACCGGGTTTTGATCCGGTGGCAGAGACTGGAGGTCTTCGACGACCTGTCGAAGCACCGCGTAGTCGTCCGGAGATTTCGCTTTCATCACCAACGTCAGCGGATTCTGCACGGGCTGTAATGACTGCTCGGTCATGGCCATCTTCCTCTCCGGAGGCCAGTGGGTCGTGGTCAGGTTCGCCGATCCAGCCCGCGCTCATCGAGCCTGCGCCGCAGCTGTGTCAGGGCCCGCGCCCGGGTGGGTCCGATGCCGCCGGTCGGGATTCCAGTAGTGCGGGCGACCTCGGCGTACGGTCGTGGGTTGTTGACAAACAGTTCCCGGATGAGTGTCTGGCGGCGGGGTGGCAACGTCGCGACAAGACCCCACAGTCGCTGTGCGGTGTCTGCATCGACGGCGTGCTGCTCCGGGCTTACAGACGGGTCAGCCGCCCGCTGTGCCGCCGCGTCGGGTGGAGTCGGGGCGTGCTGTGCCTGATGGCGAAGGATGCGCAAGCACTCTCGGCTTGCGGTGGTCGCCAGCCACCCGCCGAGATGCTCGGGAAACTGTATCCGGTGGCAGTTCTCTGCCAGCCGTAACCACGTCATCTGCACAGCGTCGAGTGCGTCGGCGTCCTGCAGCCCGAACGTGCGCACCTTCGCAACCACCACACCGCGGTATCGGCGCATGATCTCGTCCCATGCCTGGGGATCTCGATCGCAAACGCGCGCGAGCAGATCAGTGGCGCTTTGGGCGGCGTCAGGTGGGCTGGTGACGGTGGTCATGGGTACCCCCGGTGACGTGGGGTGGGCACGAGGTCGGTGCTCGGATCGTGATCAGGTCGGTGCCTGCGGATTACGTCGTAAGCTATTCTTACAATGTACGTTGACGAGTACAGTGTTATACTGAGGTGCAAAAGTCGCTATCGCCCAACCGGGTGTACGTTGTACGTCTCGTGGTAGTGGTAGGCAAGGAGGGATCACTGTTGAACGAGCAGCCCAATGCCTCTCGTGACCGTTCCAACCCGACGACCTGGGTTGGTGTCGACCCCAGTCAGGACTACACGCGGCCCCCACCGCTGTCCCGGCCCCGGATCGTGCGGGCCGCGCTGCGCCTGGTCGACGAGAAAGGCCTGCCCGCCATGACGATGCGGGCGCTGGCTACCGAACTCGAAGTCTCGCCCATGGCCCTGTACAACCATGTGCGAGACAAGGACGAGCTGGTGGACCTCATGTTTGACCTGATGCTCGGCGAAGTGGACATCTCGGTCACCGAGGGTGACTGGCTGACTCGGCTCCGCGCGGTGGTGCGCAGCTACCACCGGGCCTTGGCCGCCCACCAGCAACTAGCCCGGGCCTACAGCGGCCGGGTCAGAATCGGCCCGCACGGCCTGTCGATCATGGAGCGGGCCATCGGGCTCCTGCTCGAGGGGGGATTCTCCCCTCCTGAAGCGTCCGACGCCTTCTTCGCCCTCTTCACCTACACTGCTGGTTTTCAACTGATGGGGCACGTCGTCCCGCTGCGTGACAGCGCAGCCCAGGACAAGGCCGGTTACTATCCGCCGCTTCCGCCAGAGCAGATTCCCGCCATTACCGCGGTGAGCCCGCATCTGGACGGCGTGCACCGACCGGGGCGATTCGACTATGGCCTCGACCTTCTGCTTGCCGGCTTACAAACCAAGCTCTCTGCGGCCGGTGCGGCCACCGCTGCGCCGCAGTGAGAGCAGTCACTCGCGGTAGGCCGCAGAGCTACCGATCGGTAACATTGTCGCCATGAACATCGTGGTTCTGATCAAGCAAGTGCCGGACACCTGGTCCGCGCGCACGCTGGCCAATTCCGACCACACTCTTGATCGTGCTTCGGCGGACGTCGTCCTGGATGAGATCAACGAGCGTGCGGTCGAGGAGGCGCTCAAGATCAAAGAGGCGGCCGATGGTGAGGTCACCGTCGTCACGATGGGTCCGCCGCGAGCCACCGACGCCATCCGCAAGGCGCTGTCGATGGGTGCGGACAAGGCGGTGCACCTGTCCGACGAGGGCCTGCACGGGTCCTGCGCGGTTGCCACCGCCAAGGCGCTGGCCAAGGTCATCGGCACCCTCGGCGACGTCGACCTCATCATTGCCGGCAATGAAGCCACCGACGGCACCGTGGGTGCCATTCCGGCGATGGTTGCTGACGTGCTCGGCCTGCCGGAGCTGACCCACGCCCGCAAAGTCATCGTCGAGGGACGCACCGTGACCGTCGAGCGGGAGACCGACGACGCGATCACCATCCTGCAGGCTGAGCTGCCTGCCGTGATCAGCGTGAACGAGAAGATCAACGAGCCACGTTATCCGTCGTTCAAGGGCATTATGGCCGCGAAGAAGAAGCCGGTCAGCAGGTTGTCACTGGCCGATGCGGGCATCGAGCGCAGCGATGTCGGACTGGCCAACGCCACCTCGACAGTGATCGAGTCCACGCCGCGCCCGCCGCGGGTGGCTGGACAGATCGTCACCGATGAGGGTGACGGTGCGGCCAAGCTCGCCGACTATCTCATCGGCCAAAAGCTGATCTGATCCCGTCGCGTCCCTCAGCCCCGCCCCAACCACTAGAGCCCCGCCCCAACCACTAGAGCAGAGTCGCAGAGGAGAACCGTCATGGCAGAGGTCCTGGTCCTCGTCGAGCACGCTGGTGGTGAGGTCAAGAAGGTCACCAACGAACTGCTCACGGCGGCAGCGAGGCTGGGCGAGCCGGCCGCTGTGGTGGTGGCCACGTCCGGCACCGCCGGCAAGCTCAGGGATCGGCTGGCGGCCTACGGTGCAGCCAAGATCTACGTCGCTGAGTCCGAGGAGGTGGATCAGTACCTCACCGCTCCTGCTGTCGGCGTGCTGGCGGCACTGGTGGCGTCGGTCCGGCCGAGCGCGGTTCTCCTTGCCGCCTCGCCGGACGGCAAGGAAATCGCCGGTAAGCTTGCCGTCCGCACCGGATCCGGTCTGCTTTCCGACGTCGTCGAACTGGCAGCGGACGGCACCGCCACGCACTCGGTGTTCGGCGGCTCCTACCTCGCCAAGTCCCGGGCCACCACGCCGGTCGCGGTGATCACCGTCCGAGCCGGCGCGATCGAACCACGTGAGTCGCCGGGTGCGGCCGCCGAGCAGACCGTCGAGATCCCTGCGGTGAGCGCAGCGAGGGCAGCGACAATCATTGAGCGCCGGCCCATTGAGGGCAGTGACCGCCCCGAACTCACCGAGGCCAACGTGGTGGTCTCCGGTGGTCGCGGCGTCGGCTCGGCGGACAACTTCGGGGTGGTCGAGAAGCTCGCCGACTCGCTCGGCGCTGCAGTCGGCGCATCCCGGGCGGCGGTCGACTCCGGCTACTACCCGCATCAGTTCCAGGTCGGGCAGACCGGCAAGACCGTCTCTCCGCAGCTGTACGTCGCGCTCGGCATCTCCGGCGCTATCCAGCACCGTGCCGGGATGCAGACATCCAAAACCATCGTCGCGGTCAACAGAGACCCAGAGGCGCCGATCTTCGAGATCGCCGACTTCGGTGTCGTGGGCGACCTGTTCACCATCGCCCCGCAACTAACCGACGCCGTCACCAAACGCAAGGGCTGAGCGAGGTTCTTCCATAGCGCGGACACCTCCGGTGTGAGCTCCGGCGCCTCCACTCCCGATTCCGGTTATCTGACTGGGGTCTGGAAGTGGGCGGTGACCCTCACCCGCATTCAACGACGTGACAGCCGCCGCCCACGATTACCGGACGACTACTTACCGGCCCCAGCGACCCCCGTGGTGGCCCCAACCGCCCCAGTGGTGACCCCAGCCACCCCAGCGGTGACCCCCACCGCCCCAGCCGCCGTGGCACCAACCACCCCAGCCGTGGCCCCAGCCACCCCAGCGACCGTGGCCGGCCTTCACATCACGACCGAGCCTGAAGACTTCCGTGACTTTCATGCCCCTCCTCCTTACCGTGCCCAGCCCGCGCCCCGTACTCAGTGCAGGCCATGGTTTCACCCTCGGTGTTCATGGCGCCGGGATCGAGGGTTTCCCGCTCGCCTCCCTGTGGGAAAAACGGGAAACCCCGGGATGTGGTGACGCGCCATACCTCGCTGAGCGAATTGTCCCTTATGCGACGTCGTCGGTCCGGTTGGTTGCCACGGTGATCTGTTGCAGGTGGTCGATCTGTGGCAGGTGGTTGTCGAGCCGCAGGGCGAGGCGACGGCCCTGACCGGAGCCAGGCTCTCGCCAGGGCTGGTCACCTCCCGTATGCTGCAAGATCGCTGGAGGTAGTCGTTTTCGGGGGACGGCGTTTCGGGGAACGGCACTGCCATGGATGGCACACGAGAACGGTCCGATCACGAGGCTGGCCGCAAGGTGGGCGCTGAGCTGCGCCGGTTTCGGATCGATCGGGGCTGGTCTCAGGCTGAACTGGCGAAGCTGGTCCACTACAGCGTTGGCTACCTCAGCAAGATGGAGAACGGGAAGAAGCGAATCACCCCGGAGATGGCGGGCAGTTTCGACGAGGTATTGGCCACCGGCGGCGTCTTGGCCGCGCTACTGCCCACCTCCGAGGACCGCACTCCGGTCCAGGGCGACCTCGCGCCCCCAGCCACCGGCCCGTGCCCGTATCCCGGTCTGGCCGCGTTCGGCCCGGATGAGGCCCGCTGGTTTTTCGGCCGGGCGCAGATCACCGCCGATCTGGTCCACCGGCTCGATGAACGCCTCGGCGAGGGTGGGCCACTGGCGGTGGTAGCCCCCTCCGGGGCGGGCAAATCCTCGCTACTGGCTGCCGGGCTGATCCCGGCCTTGGCCGGCGGGGCACTGCCCGGCTCGCGTGGCTGGTCGGTGGTGACCGCCACTCCGGGCGCGCATCCGCTGGACACCCTGGCGGATCGGGTAGCCGCCGAGACCGGAGCCGACCCGGCTGCTGCGGCGGCGGTCGCCGGTGATCCGGACCGGTTCGCCACGTTCCTCACGGAGGTGGTAAACGCCGGGAAACCGCAGGAAACATCCAGCTCAGCGCAGCTCATGCTGATCATTGACCAGTTCGAGGAGATCTTCACCGAATGCCGGGAGGAGACCCAACGCCAGGCGTTCATCACCGCGTTGCGCGCCGCCGCCGCCAGCCCGGCGGTGGTGGTCGTCCTCGGGGTGCGGGCGGATTTCTACGCCCAGTGCCTGGCTTCCCGCGCCGTGTCGGCCGCGCTGGAGGGGCACCTGCCGCTAGAGCCGATGAGCGCAGACCAACTCCGTGAGGTCATCACCCGCCCGGCTCAGGTCGAGGGCCTGGGTCTGGAGCCGGGGCTGGTCGAGCTCCTGTTGCGGGATCTGGGCGGGGCCGACAATGACGACACCGGTGCGGCCGGCTACGACCCGGGGGCGCTGCCGCTTTTGGCGCATGCCCTCCGGGTGACTTGGCAACAACGCGAGGGCCATACCCTGACCGTGGCCGGCTACCGGCGCACCGGTGGCATCCGCCGGGCATTGGCCAGCACCGCCGAGCGTGCCTACACCCGACTGAACCAGTCCGAGCAGCAGATCGCCCAGCAGGTCCTGCTCCGCCTGATCAACGTGCGCGAGCAGGGCACAGACACCCGCCGCCGGTTACCCCGGACCCACCTGGCCCAGGCCGGGCCGATGTCTGCCGACGCGGTCGAGGCGGTGTTGGAAGTCTTCAGCCGGGCCCGGTTGGTCACTCTCGACACGGACAGTGTGGAGATCACCCATGAGGCGCTGCTGAGTGCGTGGCCACGGCTGGCCACGTGGATCAGTGCCGATCGCGCCGGGTTGCGTACCCACCAGCAGCTTTCTGAGGCCGCCAATGCCTGGGAGCAAGCCGGTCGGGACCCCTCGGAGCTTTACCGCGGTACCCGGTTAGCCCTGACCCGCGACTGGGTTGCCGGCCACGGACGCAAAGACCGGCTCAGCACCCTGGAGGATGCCTTCCTTGGCGCCAGTATCGACCAGCAGCACCGCGAACAGCGGGCCGAACGGCGCCGCACCCGCCGCATGCGGCAACTCGTCGCGGGACTGACCGCGCTCGTTGTCATCATCGCCGTCGTGTTGGTCATCCAGAAGTCCACGGCGCACGATCGCGACCTGGCGTTGTCGAGCGTGGTAGCCGACCGAGCCAATCAGGTCAGTAAATTCGATCCGACCCGCGGCATGCAACTCAGCGTGGCCGCATATGATATCGCTGACACCCTCGAAGCTCGCAGCAGCCTGCTCAGCGCCTCCACCCTCTATAGCGCGACGAGAGTGCTTACCAACATTGGTCCCATTAACGCGGTGGCTATCAGTGGCCACACCCTGGCCACCGGCTCGTCGGATCAAACAATACGCCTCTATGACATCAGTAACCCCAAGGAGCCGACTTTTCTGAGCAGCATCACCGACCATACCGATGTCATCAACGCACTAGCATTCAGTCCGGACGGTCAGACCCTGGCCAGTGGAGGCAGAGACCGCACGGTGCGACTATGGGACGTCGGTCGACCCGACAATCCCCGCCCCAAGGCTCCCCGGCCTAGGGCTTTCCCCCTTGACACCCATATCGGCCACAACCAGGGCGTCACCGCGGTGGCGTTCAGCTCCAGCGGGAGCGCCCTTGCCATCGGTGGCGCTGATGGGGCGGTGCAGCTGTGGGACCTCGACCCCCACCATTCCCCGAACGTCCTGCCTGGTCGAGCCGCCTTCGTCGACGCGGTGGCATTCAGTCCTCCGGACCGGCACATGCTGGTCAGCGGGGACGACGACGACACAGTGCGGCTGTGGGACCTCAACCACCCCGATAATCTGCCGGAGATTCTCACCGACTTCGCCCACCCCGCCGATCCCATCTATACGATCGCGTTAAGTCCCGATGGGCATACTCTGGCCAGCGGAACCCGCAGCGGCAGAGTGCAATTGTGGGACCTCACCAACCCCCGCAAGGGCACCTCACCGGCCTTCCTGCCTGGTCGGACCGATGCCAGTATCGTGAAAACGGCAGCGTTCAGCCCCGACGGGAACACTCTCGCCATCGGTCGCGCCGACGGGACGGTGCAGCTGTGGGACCTCACCAATCTCCACAATGTCACCTCCT
>JAFAXZ010000048.1 GCA_019240665.1 Pseudonocardiales bacterium
GCGACGGCCGGGCCGGCTCGGGGCGCGCCTCACCCGCTAGGCAACAAGCTGGAGCGGCGTCCCAGCCGCTGCGCGACGGGATATCACTGGTGGCGAGGGTGCGCCCAGCCCGTCAGCCCTCCTAGCCGTCTGAGGTGGTCCGCGGCGCCCGCCAACGACCACCCGGGTCAATCAGCCGCATCGTCTCACGCCGCTGCTGTGGGCAAGCCGCCGCAGGGTGACCGAGCGCGGCGTTTCACGGTGCGCACGGCGGCTCTACGCCGCAGAGTCCGCCCGCTGAGTCCGTATCGAAGTGCTTGATCAGTTTCTCACCGAGTGCCGACCCCGGTGCAGGGCGGAGCCACGGGTTCACCCACTTGTCTTTGGTCGTCACTCCGAATACTTGACGTATTCTGTGGGCTTGGCCTCCACTTTGCGATAGTGGTAACCGGCGAAGAGACTACCTTCCCACTGGAACGATTCACCAGATTTCAGTGGCGAATGGTGAGCCAAATAGCGGCTCCTCTCGATTTGCTCGGCTAGGGACGCTTTGCGCGCACCCTCCGGCTTGTTACTGTCGGACAACGACTCGAACCATCCCATGTGCGTTCCTCCCTGTCTTTAGCGCAGCACCGCAGGAACCACTCATCCCACTACGAGCCTGTTGGCTATTCTTGACAAGACTCAAGAGAAGAAGGGCTCCAATACGGCAGCGATGGCAAGCTGTAAATCCTTACTATCGAACCGTTTGGTAGGTTGCTGGGAAACTTCCCATGGATCGTGAAGAGTCCTCACGAGGCACCGGCGTGCCATCATCTCTCTAGCGCTTGCTCATGGCACACCTGCTATCCGGGACACCCTCAACGGCTGACAACCTGACGGTACGCCGAGTAACAAACAAAGGTGACGCAGATCCCTCATTTGGATGAATTACAATCCTGGAATATAACGTTGAGTGGCAGATCAGTCGCGCCCTGCAGTGGAGGCCGCACTGCATACGGCAGCATGTGGCGCTGGGCCTGCTGCCGGATTCGCCCTCTCTGCGGCTGGCGCATGCGGTGAAGGTAGGCCTTCAACCTGCCCAGGGGGCGGGATGAGCGAGCTCGACGCCCTCCATGAACTCGTAGATCACCCCGTGAGCCGTCGCGATCCGGGGCCGGAAGCCGTGCACTCACATCGTGTAAACGTGTGACACCCACCAGTGGTCGAGCTGACGCCTGACCGTGCCGCCGCGCAGGTCGGTCACGATCAGTCCACCGGCCGGAGCTGGGTTATCCAGGCGGGGGGGATCGCCGGCACGGCGCAGGTGGCGATGATCCGGTCGTAGGGGGCGTGCTCGGCCAGCCCGACAGCCCCGTCCCCGACCGTGAGCGCCGGGTGGTGACCGAGTGCGGCCAAGCGCTGGCGAGCGACGCCGAGCCCTGCTGAGCGGTCGAAACAGCAGCCGCGAGCGCGTTCTGAGCACGAACTGTCGGACAACTAGAGTCTCCGGGCTGAAGGCATACGGAAAGCTAACCGCAGCAAAAGACGCCGAGCCTCCCTCAATTGTCCTGGGCCAAGCGTCTCAACAGGCTGGCCATCTCGTCGCTTAGGAATTGGTGCGCGGCAAACATCGACCCAGCCTTGTGAATGTTCACCGTTCGGAGTTCGCCAGCCCACTCGGAGATGTCACCGAAGAGTGCTCTATGGAACTGCATCAGGTGCTCGAGATTGTACTCTCCGGGTAATGAGTTCACACTGAGCTCGACGTCGCGAGCACTGACAATTCGGGCTTCGAGGACACGGAGTTTGCCAGCCTCGGTGATGCCGAATTTGTTGCGGAGACAGTCCGACCCTGGCCAGGAGGAAGGGTCCCCGGTCGCTGAGGTGTCGACCGACCTCCCGCTGGATCAGTTCGTCGGCTTTCACTCGTCCGTCAGCGATTTTCCGAAGCTCCTCTTGCCATGCGTCGTCAAGCTCAACACCTTCAATCGCTGAGTTAGCAGCAGCTAGAGCCACCGCCACGTCCGGTTCGACCATCTGGTTGGCGTAGAAGTTGCGCATGATGTCATCGGAGATAGGAGTCTGCGACGGCTCACCCTCTGGCGGCAGGCCACGCGCTACCCGCCATGGCGATTCGGCGTGATGTCATCCGGGAGAGACTCTCCGCGGAGAACCGGCCATAGGCGGTAGCGACCCAGCGCACTGTAGCCAACTCGTTGTCACCGAGACGGGCTGGGTCGCCATCTGGCCAGGTTCGGATCTCGTATTGGGTCCGATGTCTATTGTAGAGTTTTCTTACTACCGGACCTTCACGCCATGCCTGAATTTCATCCCATCTTCATTTCATCCCATCTTCCTCAACTCATCGTACTCAGTGTCGCCTCCGACCATCAGCCATGAAAGGGCGTGTCGCGTTGACAAGTCCATGTCGCCTACCCTAACGGGCTCCGCGGTGCCTGCTTCCCGATGTCGAGGGGCTGATCACACTGAAGGCTGGTTGGGCCCGCGGACATAGGCGTTCGAGCGCCGAACGTCTTGGCCGCGGCTTGCGGACAGAGCTGACCTACGCCGCGTAGTGGCGAAGCGTCAGACACTTGTAGGCGGTGTGGATCCCGGCGGTCTGGCCAGCGGTGATGTAGGCCCAGGCCACCGGCGGCGGCTCGCCGTTGGGCCGGAACAGCCAGGTCGAGGAGCCGGCGGCGCCAAGCTCGGCCAACGCGGAACCCGTGAATGACAGACCTTGCAGGTGCTTGCTGCCCGGTGGCGAGAGCCGCAGCAGCTCTGAGGGTGGCAGCTTCAGGTCATGGGCGCGGGCGTGAAAAGGCCCGCGCGCTTTTCGCAGCCCTGCCGGATCCAACTGGGCGAGCAAGCCATTCGTGACGCCGGTCATCTTCCCGGGCGGGCGGTTCGGGGGTGGGGAGGCCGGGCCGCGGGAACATTGGTCCCTAGGATCGTGTTGTGGCCAGCATGAGCGAGCAGATCCGGGACGTCATCATCATCGGCTCGGGTCCGGCTGGCTACACGGCCGCGATCTACACCGCGCGGGCCCAACTCAAGCCGCTCGTCTTCGAGGGCAGCCAGTACGGCGGTGCCTTGATGACCACCACCGACGTGGAGAACTACCCGGGGTTCCGCGACGGGATCCTGGGTCCGGATCTGATGGAGCAGTTCCGAACCCAGGCCGAGCGCTTCGGTACCGAACTGCAGCCCAGAGACGTCACATCGGTCGAGCTGGCCGGTGATCTCAAGCGGGTCATGGTCGAGGACACCACCCACCTGGCCCGGTCGGTGATACTCGCGATGGGCGCGCAGGCCCGCTACCTGAATGTCCCCGGAGAGCAGGAACTGCTCGGCCGCGGCGTCAGCTCGTGCGCCACCTGCGACGGCTTCTTCTTCCGCGACCAGGACATCGCCGTCATCGGCGGCGGGGACTCCGCGATGGAAGAGGCCACCTTCCTGACCCGGTTCGCGCGGTCGGTCACCGTGGTGCATCGACGTGACGAGTTCCGCGCCTCGAAGATCATGCTGGAGCGGGCCCGGAACAGTGAGAAGATCCGCTGGCGCACCGGAGTGACCGTCGAGACGGTGCTCGGCAACGGCGGTGTCACCGGTCTGGGCCTTTCCGACGGTTCAACGCTGGACGTCACCGGGATGTTCGTGGCGATCGGGCACGACCCGCGCAGCGAACTGGTCCGCGATCAGGTGGACACCGATCCGGATGGCTACGTCCTGGTCACCGCACCCTCCACCGCCACCAGCGTGGACGGCGTTTTCGCCGCAGGCGATCTGGTGGACCGCACCTACCGGCAAGCCGTCACTGCCGCCGGCACCGGTTGCGCGGCCGCGATCGACGCCGAGCGCTGGCTCGCCGAGCACGCCGAGGATCCGCGCGCTCAGGTAGCCCACGAGTTCGTCGGCGGCGGCTACGGCCCCACACCCTGATCACTCATATTTCCACCAGATCCCGCACACAGGAGATGACATGTCAGACAAGTCGACCGTGACCGTGACCGACGAGTCGTTCGCTGACGAGGTGCTCGGCAGCGACAAGCCGGTACTGGTGGACTTCTGGGCGACCTGGTGCGGCCCGTGCAAGATGGTGGCGCCAGTGCTTGAGGAGATCGCCTCGGAGCACGTCGAGAAAATCACCGTCGCCAAGATGGACATCGACGCCAACCCCGGCACCCCACGGAATTACCAGATCATGTCGGTCCCGACCATGATCTTGTTCTCGGGTGGCATGCCGGTGAAGCAGATCGTCGGCGCCAAGCCCAAGGCCGCGCTGCTGGAAGACCTGGCCGACTACCTGGGCTGAGTTCGCTCGTTGGTCACGGTGGCCACGGCCAGGACGTTCCGTCTGGGGTGTCGATCCAGAGACGTTGGCGGTCCGGGGTGATGGTGAGCCCGAGGCGGGTCCAATCGGGCTGCTCGTGTTCCAGCCATACCTGGTGGGCCCGTTCGAGGCTGTCCCACAATGCTGTGGGGCCACCTTCGATGACGTCGTAATGACCGTGGTTGCTGGTGAGGCTGACTGTCGCCCAGGACCCGTCCGGGGCGGACAGGAAGCTGGTGGTTGGCGCTCGCGTGTCTGGATCGAGGTGCATCCCGATGTGCACGTCTGCGGGTAGTCCCTGAAATTGGGCGAGCAGCCAGCCGATGCGATGGTTCCACCAGGGATGGGGCGGGATGGTCGTTCTCCGCCGCCGGGTGTGCGCACTGCGGGGTGGCGGGGACGCGGATGCCTTGTCGTTGCGGCGGCGCATGGTCATAAAGGAGCCCCACCGGGTGGTGAAACGACCTTCCAGCCGGTCAGGATGGCGGTGCAGCAGGACAAGGTTGCCGGCCTCCGGCGCTACCTTGACATCGACCAGGATTTTGCCGCCGACGCCGAGCTGCTCGGCCCAGGCCCACGGCACCGTGGGCACGGAGCAGGTGGCGATG
>JAFAXZ010000146.1 GCA_019240665.1 Pseudonocardiales bacterium
GCCTCCCAGCAGACGCCCGCGACGGCCTCGCGGGCCCCGGCCAGGTCCCCCGACAGGCAGCCAGCGACCACCTTTGCGGTGCCCACTCCGATGCCTGCATGGATCCTGGGAGGCATACCGCTACCACGGCGTCCGGACGGGTTCGGCGTAGTGCGATCCACCCCCCCAGCACTGGTGAACCGGCGGCTCACCACCATCGATCGGCTGCCCCCACCCACCTCGACTTCGTTCGTCTCGACGATCAGCCCGGTATCCCCGCAGGTGTTGGCCCGCAGCAGCTGGCACCCAACCTGTCCAGTGAACCCCAGCCAGCTGCGCTACCTCACCATGTCGTTCCGCGGTTTTGACGCCCGCGCGCATACCGGCGAGATGTTGGTGAATGCTGATGTCGCGCAGGCCGTGGTGGGTGTCTTCAAGCGGCTGTTCGCGGCTGGCTTCCCGATCGAGGAGATGCAGATAACTCCGCAAGCCGAGCTGAACCTGCCACCGACCGGGGATGGCAACAACACCGAGGCCTTCGTCTGCCGCCAGACCCGTGGCCAGACCCACTGGTCGGCCCATGCCTACGGATTGGCCATCGACCTCAATCCGTTCAACAACCCATACGTCAAGGGCGACCTGGTGGTGCCTGAGCTGGCTTCCTCTTACCTCAACCGAGACTGGGTGCGGTCCGGCATGGCACTGGACGGCGGTCCTGCAGTCACCGCGTTCGAGTCGGTGGGGTGGAAATGGGGTGGGCGGTGGGCGGGGCCGGTCGACTTCATGCACTTCAGCACCAATGGGCAGTGACCCGTGAGTGGCGATGCGAGTGATCACTCGCATCGCCACTCACGGAGAGGGCGTCAGCCCTCCAGATCACCCTCAAGCTCCAGGTAGACTGCTCGCAGCGCGTCGAGATCCACCGGGTCGGGACGAGCCCACAAGCCCCGGTCAGCGGCCTCGAGCAGCCGCTCGGTCATCCCCCGCAGCGCCCACGGGTTGGAGCGCCTCAGGAACTGCTGCACGCCGGAATCGAAGATGTAGGAGTCGGCGAGCTGGTGGTACATCCAGTCCTCGACCACTCCTGCCGTGGCATCGAAGCCGAACAGGTAGTCGACGGTGGCGGCCAGCTCAAAGGCACCTTTGTAGCCGTGCCGCTGCATAGCGGCGATCCACCGCGGATTGACCACCCGGGAGCGGAATACCCGGCGGGTCTCCTCGGCCAGTGAACGGGTCTTGACCGCGTGCGGCACCGCCGAATCACCGACGTAAGCCGCCGGATTGCTGCCGGTCAACGAGCGCACCATCGCGACCATTCCGCCGTGGTACTGGAAGTAGTCATCGGAATCGGCGATGTCATGCTCGCGGGTGTCGACATTCTTGGCGGCCACCGTGATGCGCCGGAAAGCGTGCTCCATATCGTCGCGCGCCGCAGCACCGTCGAGCCCTCGCCCGTAGGCGTAACCACCCCAGGTGGCGTAGACCTCAGCAAGATCAGCGTCGGTACGCCACTCCCGGCTGTCGATCAGCGGCAGCAGCCCGGCGCCGTACGCGCCGGGCTTGGAACCAAAGATCCGGGTGCGAGCCCGCCGGTCGTCGCCGTGTGCCGCGACGTCAGCCCGGTAGTGCGCAGCGAGGAAATTCTGTTCCGCCGGCTCGTCCAGCATCGCGACGGCAGCGATCGCATCGTCGAGTAAGGCGACCACGTGCGGGAACGCGTCCCGGAAGAAGCCGGAGATGCGCAACACCACGTCAATGCGGGGCCGGCCGAGCTCATCGAGCTCGACCACCTCCAGGCCGGTGACCCGGCGAGATGCGTCGTCCCAGGTCGGGCGGACGCCAACGAGCGCCAGCACCTCGGCGATGTCGTCGCCCTGCGTGCGCATGGCGCTGGTGCCCCAGACCGTAAGACCCACCGAGGCGGGCCAGTCACCGGTGTCGGCGCGGTGGCGTTCGAGTAATGAGTCAGCCAGCGCGGTGCCCACGTCGAATGCGTTGCGTGTCGGGATCGACTTCGGATCCACTGAGTAGAAGTTGCGTCCCGTCGGAAGCACCGAGACCAGACCGCGGGTGGGAGAGCCGGAGGGTCCGGGGTCGACGAACCGCCCATCCAGAGCGCGCAGCACGTTGGTGATTTCGGCCGGGGTGCCGCTCAGGCGTGGCACCAGCTCCGTGCACGCGAACCGCAGTACGGCCTCCACCCGTTCGCTGCTGCGGACGGCATCGCCGAACACGTCACCGAGGCATTCGACCACGGCAGCATGGGCGAGGTCGGCCGACCAGGCAGGCCGGCCCCGACCCGGCTCCGCAAGGAAATGCAGCAGCTTAGCTGCGCCCGCCTCCAACCGATCGATGACCTCGCTCGCCCGAATCACGGGCCCGGTGTCCGCGAGGGTCACTGTGGACGGATCGCTGGTGCCTGTCTCCCACAACAACGTGGCCGGCGCCGTGACGGACGCACCCGGCTCACCGAGCAACACCTGCTCATCGAGCCCGATCCACTCGGCGATCGCCGCGCGCAGCCCCGGCAGCGGGTTCCCCGCGCCGAACACCTGGCGGGCGCGCAGCACCGTGAGCACATCATTGATCAGCTCTTCCCCGATGGGGACCCGGCCGAGCACATGCAGTCCGTCGCGGATCTGCACGTCCTTGATCTCGCAGAGGTAGCCGTCGAGATGCAGCACGAACTCGTCGAAATCAGCCTCCCCCGGGGGTGCGTCCGCGCCCAGATCGTGGTGCAGTTGAGCGCTCTGGATCAGCGTCCAGATCTGCCCGCGCAGCGCGGGGAGCTTGTCCGGGTCCAGCGCCGCCACGGTCGCGTACTCGTCGAGCAGCTGCTCCAGTCGGGCAAGATCACCGTAGGACTCGGCCCGGGCCATCGGCGGGATCAGGTGATCGACGATGGTGGCGTGCGCCCGGCGCTTGGCTTGGGTGCCCTCTCCGGGGTCGTTGACGATAAACGGGTACACCAGCGGCAGGTTCCCGAGCACCGCATCCGGGGCATCCTGCGCGGCCAGGCCCAGCCCCTTGCCGGGCAACCACTCCAGGTTGCCGTGCTTGCCCAGGTGTACCACAGCGTGCGCGCCGAATGAGTGCTCCAGCCACCGGTAGACGGCCAGATACTGGTGCGACGGGGGCAGTCCGGGGTCGTGGTAGATCGCCACCGGGTTCTCGCCGAATCCGCGCGGCGGCTGGATGAGCAGCACCACATTGCCGAACCGCAGTGAGCCGACGTAGAGCCCGTCGTCGGATACGTACAGCTGCCCGGGCGGTTTCCCCCAGGCCGTCACGATGGACTCGCGCAACGACCCGGGCAGGCCAGTGAACCACTGGGCGTACTGCGCGGTGGGCACCCGGATGGCCGCCCCTGCCATCTGGTCCGCGGTGAGCCACTCCACGTCGTGACCGCCAGCGTCGATCAGCTGGTGGATCAGCGCATCGCCCTCCAGCGCCTCGACGTCCAGGCCCCCCAAGTCATAGCCGGCCCTGGCGAGCGCGCGCAGCAGCACCACGGCTGACGCCGGGGTGTCCAACCCGACGGCGTTACCGACCCGGGAGTGCTTCGTCGGGTAGGCGGAGAGCACGATCGCGATCCGCTTGTCTGGTGCGGGCACCTGCCGTAGCCGGGCCAGTGCCACGGCGGTTCCTGCTACCCGGGCGGCCCGCTCGGGGTCCGCCACATAGACGGGGATCCCGTCTGCGCTCGGCTCCTTGAAGGAGAACGGCACCGACACCACTCGCCCGTCGAACTCCGGGATCGCGACCTGCATCGCGGCGTCCATCGGCGACAGCGCCGCGTCGCTGGCCTGCCAGCTCGCCCGGGAGGAGGTCAGGCACAGACCTTGGAGCACCGGGACGTCCAGCGCGGCCAGCGCACCGGAGTCCCAGGACTCCTCCTCGGCCCCGGCGCTGCCACCCGCGGCAAGTACCGTGGTGACCACCGCGTCGCACCGACTCAGCAGCGCGCGGAGCCCCAGCGCTTGCGCGTCACCCAGCCCACGCAGCGAGCCGCAGAACACCGGCAGCGCATTCGCTCCGGCCGCGCGGAGCGCGTCGGCCAGCACGTCGACGAAACCGGTGTTCCCGGCCAGCGCGTGCGCCCGGTAGAACACGATACCCACTGTTGGGCGTCCCGGGTCCGGTTCGCGCTCGTCGTGCACGCCATATTCTGGGGTCGCGGCCGGCGACTCGAAGCCCTCTCCGGTGAGCAGCAGCGTGTCAGACAGGAACCGGGCCAGTTGGGCCAGGTTCGCGGGCCCGCCGGCAACCAGGTAACGCAGCGCCTCCGCCGCTACCCCCGCCGGGACCGTGGAGGTCACCATCAACTCCGCGTCCGGGGCCGCCTCGCCACCTAGGCATACCGTCGGCAGCCGAGCGCGCCGCAACGCCTCGAACCCTGGCTCCCAGGCCCGCCGCCCGCCGAGCAGGCGGAGCACCACCACGTCCACCCCGCTGAGCAGCGCGGGTAGCTCGGTGAGCTCGATTCGAGCCGGGTTGGCGAGCCGGTAATCAGCGCCACAGGCCCGAGCGGCGAGCAGGTCGGTGTCCGCGGTGGACAACAGCAAGATCCGCACAACGACGAGCTTACGGAGCTACCGGCCGACGTCGATCCCCACACGGGTCGGCGCGTCCAGGGTGAACACCTCAGACGTGACGTGAGCTTCTCCAGTTGCGCAATGGCTTCGAGCCCGTTGCGATACGAACCCTACGACGCCTCCATAGGAGTCCCGAATGTGGTGGTGGACGGCTCGCCCAACGCCTCGACGGTTCTGACGCTGTCCCATTGGCCCCAGTTGAGGGCACCGGACGGGCTCGCCGACGACCTGTCCACCTAGATGGCGTTCCGCTACCTCGACAGCGGCGCCGCGTTGCATGGGAACGCCGAGGTGGTGACCAACAATCACTTCGACCAGGACGGCCTCATCAGCGTGTACGCCTGAGCCGACCCGATGATGCACTCGCTCGTCGCGCCCTGCTCGAAGACGTCACCGCCGCGGGAGACTTCGCGACCTACCGTGACCGGCGCGCCGCCCGCGTCAGGACACCGCTTCACCGGTGGCACCCGGTTCGACGGCATCCACCCGATGGCGCTGCACAACGCGACCGATTGAACCCCACCGGCAATGATCGACACTCAGGTCCGCGACGGCGGGATCGTGTACCTCACGCGGTACGGCCGGCGGGTCGGTGCTGTGGTGCCGGCCGAGGTGCTGGACCGCGACGAATCGACCGTGCCCTGAGAGCAGGCAATCACCGAACTGGAGATCGGCGACGCCGGAACCGTCCCCCGGCATCACCGGTGTGGGGGCACCCGGTTCTGATCAGTTATCTGTCCAGGTGACACGGAGCACGACCACCCGCACGACAGCTGAGTGGACGGTGTATTCGATCACCCCCAGTCCCCGAAATGGCTGGCCCATCGATCGCTCTTAGGACTGTAGGTCGCGTCCTCGGTGGGATCTTGGGCAAGGCGCCGGACCTTGCCAGCCAGCGCCTGCTTTGCTCCCAATGGAAGGCTGTCGCGGAGTTCCTCCGCGTAGGAGGAAAAGATCACCTCGTAGCGCATTCGCCCTGACTCACCATCTCTGCACGCAGCTCGGCTGCGGTCTTGGTGAGCACGGACTGGTCGCCGTCGATGAGGCGCTGTCCAATGTACTCGGCGATCGGGTCGGGGTGGGCGTCAAGCACCGCACGAGGCCACCAACGGCGCACCACCTGGATGAGGCGGTCAACATCGAATGTCTCGGCAACCCCGACAAGAACCGCCCGGAACTCGGCCTCGAATGCGGCACGGTGCTCCCCGTCAAGAGCCCTCCAGACTGCTGGCCCGCTCTTGTCCAATCGAGGCACGGATGCAGTAGGGACCAGATCAGTCATGCACGCAGACCCCCCGACCGTGACGAAACAGGGCTGATAGGTCAGACGTCCAAGCGGGTGCAGGGTTGAGTGCGGGCCCGGCGCAGCGCGGTCCCTGTTACGGCCGGGACGAGCTGGACGTGCTGCTGGACGGGTGTCAAGTCCACCCGAAGGTGTTCCCGCGAGGGAAGGCGCTAATGATCGTCGGCGCCTGGCGGGATGAAGGGAAGGTTGGGTGGGGGACCGTGCTCGATGAGGTTGAGCAGCGCGTCGGTGTCCAGACGGGTCGAGACCAGGTCGCCGAGCAGGTCGAGTTGAGCAGCCCGCATAGCGGCGAAGCTGGTGTCGGACGCTGGTCGGAAACCGGGCCGGCCGGCAAGGCAGGCCACTCGGCGCAGCAGGGCGCGACGGAAGGCGTCATTCTCCAGCAACCCATGCCAGTGGGTGCCCAGCACGTGATTGCCATCGGAACCCTCATCAGCACCAGAAACCAGCGGGGGGTCGCCACGGTGCACCACCCGGCCGTGATGGATCTCGTAGCCGGTGACCGGCTCACCCAGTGCGGTCCCAGCCGCACGCCGCAGGTGTTTGTGCTGATCGAAGACAACGTCAAGATCGAGCAGTCCCAGACCCGATACCTCACCGGCGCCGGACTCGACGTGATCGGTGATGCGGCGCGCCAACATCTGGTAGCCGCCGCAGATGCCCAGCACCGGACGTCCCGCGCCAGCGTGTGCCACCACGGCGGCAGCCAGCCCACTCCGGTACAGCCAGGACAGGTCCGCCACAGTGGACTTTGAGCCGGGCAGCACCACCAAGTCGGCGTCGGCCAACCGGGAAGGCTCGGTGACGTAGCGCACCGCCACCCCGGGCTCGCAGGCCAACGCGTCGACGTCAGTACCGTTGGAGATCCGCGGTAACCGCACCGCGGCCACCCGCAGCCACTGGCTGCCGCATGGCGGAGCCGCTCGCCCGACCACACCGTCGGCGACGTGGGCCAGTGAGTCCTCGGCGTCGAGCCACAATGCCTCGCAAAACGGCAGTACACCGTAGCTGCGCCGGCCGGTCAGCACCTGCAACTGGGCCAGGCCGGGGGCCAGCAGGCTCGGATCGCCGCGGAATTTGTTGATGACGAATCCGGCCACCAGCGCCTGATCGGCGGGGGAGAGTAAGGCCACGGTGCCGAACAGATGCGCGAGTACCCCGCCACGGTCGATGTCCCCGACCACCAGCACCGGCAACCCAGCGGCCCGGGCCAAGCCCATATTGACGATGTCGGTGCTCCGCAGATTGATCTCGGTGGGCGATCCGGCGCCCTCGCAGATCACCACCTCGTGCTCGGCGCGGAGCGCAGCCAACGCGCTCATCACCACGTCGAGAAGGTCAGCTTTGCGGTCCCGGTAAGACGCGGCGCAGACCGTGCCAACCGCCTGCCCAAGCACCACGATCTGGGCGCACTGGTCGCTGCCCGGTTTGAGCAAGATCGGATTGAGCCGTACGTCAGGCTCGATGCCGCACGCCGCAGCCTGCATTGCCTGAGCCCGGCCGATCTCCCCCCCGTCCGGGGTCACCACCGAGTTGTTGGACATATTCTGCGCCTTGAACGGCGCCACCGATACCCCACGACGGGCCAGCCACCGGCAGATCCCGGCCACCAGCACGCTCTTGCCCGCGTCCGAGGTGGTGCCGACGACGAGCAGCGCTCCCCGCATGATTACGGCAAGGTCAAAATCTCTGCCCCCTCGGCGGTGACGACCAGGGTGTGCTCGAACTGCGCTGTGCGCTGCTTATCCCTGGTGGTCACCGTCCACCCATCTGGCCACACGTCGTAGTCGATCGCACCCAGCGTGATCATCGGCTCGATGGTGAAGGTCATACCCTCCTCCAGAACGGTGTCCACGTCTGGCTCGTCGTAGTGCAGCACGACCAACCTGCCGTGGAAGGAACGACCGATGCCGTGGCCGGTGAAGTCGCGGACCACTCCATATCCGAAGCGCTTGGCGTACGCCTCGATGACCCGGCCGACCACGTTGAGCTGCCGGCCCGCCCGCACCGCACGGATCCCGCGCATCATCGCCTCGTGGGTGCGCTC
>JAFAXZ010000223.1 GCA_019240665.1 Pseudonocardiales bacterium
CCGGCCCTTCCTCGGGGCGCGGTCCTTTGGCGATCAGACCGTTCAGCGCGGCCAGGGACTCCTCGGTGGCCAGCAGCAACGGGTAGCCGTCAGCGAAGGACACCCGATCTTCCTCGCGGCTGTACCTGGGGTTCGGCCGGCGCCGCGTGGGGTCATCGAGGTACACCAGCCGGACCGGTTCGCCGACCACCTTGCTGAACCAGGCGTGCGCCTCATCCGACGCGGGCGCGGCGGCCAACTCACTGGAGAAGACCCGGACATTGATGAGCGCGGAACCGTCCGGTGTGGGCACCAGCAGCGGCTCGGCGTCCGGCGCCTGCACCAGCAGCCCATCCACGTCGAGCCCTGGAGTGATCAGCACTGGAGTGATCAGCACTGGGGTAACGAGCACCAGCTGCGGGTACTCCCGCGCCGTCAGCACAAGACCCTCATCGTTAACGAGCATCCACCGCCGATCACCGGCCAGGCCCCACGGCTCGACCACGGCCCTGGCGACCGCATGGCCGCGGCAGGACTTGATCGGATACCGGTTGATCCCGGTTAGCGTGAGCGCCACGGATGCCAGGCTAACGTTCACGCACGCTGGTCCCAGCACCATCCACCAAGCGCGTACGGTGATGTCTCGGCGTCTGATCACCAACCCCGCCCGCCAGAACTAGCGTTCGGGAGAACACCATGAGCACTTCGACGCAGCCCGGCCCAGCACCTGGTCCCAGCGCCGAAAATCACCCCTCCGCTGGCGCGATGCGGACGTTTTCAATCTTGAACGGGCTGACCCTGCTCGGTGTGCTCTTGCAAGCGGTGTGGGCAGGTGCGTTCATCGACCGCGCCGGACGGAGCGCTTGGATCACTGTGCATGAGATCGGCGCCTTCGTCGTCGTCGTGCTGGCGCTGGCCACTGCACTGGCCGCGGTCACGCTGCGGCGCGCACACTCGGCGCTTCCCCTCGCTGCCCTGGGCCTGCTCGTGCTGATCATCGTCCAAACGGGCCTGGGCGAGGCAATCACCAGGACAGGCGCGAACGAGCTGACCGTCGCCCACGTGCCGATCGCGGTGCTCATCTTTGGCCTGGGCGTCTACCTCTCGAGCATGGGCGCTCGACTGCGCCGCTCGGCGGTATGACAACAGCCGGGGCGTTCGGACCCCCAGGCTCGCCTCCCGTTTAACAACCCGGGAGCCCCCCGCAAATTCCCGAAATTCCCGGTCATGTATTTCTGCGGTGGCCGGTTTACCGGCTCGGCCGGCGGTGTGCGACACGGGGGTCGATCCCTTGACTGGGCGTTCCGGCGCTGCGCCCAGCCTCTGGAACCGACAATCCACCCGGTGCCGCACCGCGCCACCTGTCTCCCCGATCAAGGGTTTCCCCGCCAGAACCCGGTTAAACGTTCTCGGCACTGCAACCGAGGCCCGAACTGCAACCGAGGCCCGAGTACGGTGGTAGGGGACAGGGTCGACAAGAGGAAAGATTCGTCCGTTTGGAATGGATCACCCAAGGGAACTCTGTGATCACAAGACCCCGCCACGGGGTCGTCGCGGTCGAAGGTGGTGCAGTCATGGGTTTGATTCTGGCCTTGCTCGTGCTCTGGCTCGTGTTTGTCGTCGTCGGGTTTGCCGTCAAGACGCTGTTGTGGCTAGCGATTGTCGGCTTGGTGCTGTTCGTTATCACCGGCGTGTTCGGTGCGTTCCGAGGCCGGGGTCGCCGCGGCGCGCTGCGCTGACAGCTCGCCCAACCCACCGCCTACCCACGGTCCACCAACGAAGATCTCGCCGCGGCGTACGCCGCGGCGAGATCTTCGTGCTGACCGACCACGGGGCCGACCCCCTCCCCATTGGGGAGGGGGTCGGCCCCGGGTTAGCGAGTGGACGAATGGATCAGAAGTCCATACCGCCACCGTCGGGCATACCGCCACCAGCAGGAGCCTTCTCCTTCTCCGGCTTGTCAGCGACCACGGCCTCCGTGGTGAGGAACAGGGCCGCGATCGACGCCGCATTCTGCAGCGCCGAGCGGGTGACCTTGGCCGGATCGATGATGCCGGCCTTGATCAGGTCCTCATACTCGCCGGTGGCCGCGTTGAGGCCGTTCCCGGCGGGCAGGCTACGCACCTTCTCGGCCACTACGCCACCCTCAAGACCGGCGTTCATCGCGATCTGCTTCAACGGAGCCTCAAGCGCCACTCTGACGATGTTGGCACCGGTCGCCTCGTCGCCGGTCAGCTCGAGCTTCTCGAACGCCAGCGAACCTGCCTGCATCAGCGAGACGCCACCACCGGCGACGATGCCCTCCTCCACAGCAGCCTTGGCGTTACGCACCGCGTCCTCGATGCGGTGCTTGCGCTCCTTGAGCTCGACCTCAGTCGCCGCTCCGGCCTTGATCACCGCAACGCCGCCGGCCAGCTTGGCCAGCCGCTCCTGCAACTTCTCGCGGTCGTAGTCGGAGTCCGAGTTGTCGATCTCGATGCGGATCTGGTTGACCCGACCCTGGATCTGCTCGGGGTCGCCGGCGCCCTCGACGATGGTGGTCTCGTCCTTGGTGACGACGACCTTGCGGGCGCGACCCAGCAGCGACAGGTCGGTGTTCTCCAGCTTGAGCCCGACCTCCTCGCTGATCACCTCGCCACCAGTGAGGATGGCCATGTCAGCCAGCATCGCCTTGCGGCGATCGCCGAAGCCGGGCGCCTTGACCGCAACCGACTTGAAGATGCCGCGGATCTTGTTGACGACCAGGGTGGCCAGCGCTTCGCCTTCGACGTCCTCAGAGATGATCACCAGCGGCTTGCTGGACTGCATGACCTTCTCCAGCACGGGGAGCAGATCCTTGACCGCCGAGACTTTCGAGGCGACCAGCAGGATGTACGGGTCGTCGAGGACGGTCTCCATACGCTCCGGGTCGGTGACAAAGTAGGGCGAAATGTAGCCCTTGTCGAAGCGCATGCCCTCGGTGAGCTCGAGTTCGAGACCGAAGGTCTGGCTCTCCTCGACGGTGATGACACCTTCCTTGCCGACCTTGTCCATCGCCTCGGCGATGAGCTCGCCGATCGAGGGATCAGCGGCGGAGATCCCGGCGGTGGCCGCGATCTGCTCCTTGGTCTCGACCTCCTTGGCCGAGTTCAGCAGCTGCGCCGAGACGGCCTCGACGGCCTTCTCAATGCCCCGCTTAAGCGCCAGCGGGTTGGCACCAGCCGCGACGTTGCGCAGGCCCTCGCGCACTAGCGCCTGGGCCAGCACGGTCGCGGTGGTGGTGCCGTCACCTGCGACGTCATCGGTCTTCTTGGCAACTTCCTTGACGAGCTCGGCTCCGATCTTCTCCCAGGGGTCTTCGAGCTCGATCTCCTTGGCGATGCTCACACCATCGTTGGTGATGGTGGGGGCACCCCACTTCTTCTCCAGGACGACGTTACGACCCTTCGGGCCGAGCGTCACTCTGACGGCGTCGGCGAGCTGATTCATCCCGCGCTCAAGACCGCGGCGGGCGTCCTCGGCGAACGCGATCATTTTGGCCATTTGCGGTGTGGTCCTCCGGTCATGGGCGCCGCGGGGTGTCCGCGGCAAGGACACAGTGCTCGGCCAGGCTCGGTGCCCGCGACGGACGTCCAGCGTTTGCCGGACTCACCGTCCCGACCTCAGTGTTGGTGCATTGGCACTCGAAGGGGTCGAGTGCCAACTCGTGTTTAGCACTCGCACCCTGAGAGTGCAAGTTGCCGCGCCTGCCGGACGTGGCGTTCGACGCGAGCGTCACCGTGGCTGCCTCACTGACCTCGGCTGGAGCGG
>JAFAXZ010000035.1 GCA_019240665.1 Pseudonocardiales bacterium
AAACTGGAACTGCTGCTGACCAACCCAGTTCCGCTGGTCAGCTTCACCTTCGCCATCCCGCCACCGCAGGTGATCCAGGCGCTACGCAAGACTGGAACGCTGGTGGCCCAGACGGTGACCTCCCGCGACGAGGCCCGCCTCGCCGCGGACGCCGGAGCCGACGTGCTCATCGTGCAGGCGTCAGCCGCCGGCGGCCACTCCGGCACACTGACACCCCAGCGCCTCCCGGCCGACATCCCGCTCAGCGAGCTACTCGGCCAGATCCAGGCTGCGGTGTCGCTACCACTCATCGCCGCCGGCGGAATCGCCACCCCAGGCGCGGTCGTCTCCGCCCTGCGGGCCGGTGCCATCGCAACCGCGGTCGGGACGGTGCTGCTGCGCGCCGAGGAAGCCGGCACCACGATGGCGCACCGCGCCGCACTCGCCGACCCGGCCCGTGACACCACAGTCCTCACCCGTGCCTTCACCGGCCGACCCGCACGAGCCCTGCGCAACCAGTTCACCGACCGCTACAGCTCGGCGGCCCCGAACGGGTATCCCGCGCTGCACCACCTGACCAGCCCGCTGAGCAAAGCCGCGGCCGCCGCGAACGACCCGGAACATCTACCCCTGTGGGCCGGAACCGGATACCGATACGCCACCGCCGAACCGGCCACCACCATCCTGACCCGCCTCGCCAGGCATCTCTAGCCGGACAAGCCCCCTAACGCGGGGGGCAGTCGGCGACCTGCACCAGACACTCTTCCACACCTGTACCTCGCCAACGGCCACATCATCGATCACGAACCGACGCCGCAGCCCCCACCCCAAAGCGGGACACGCAAGACACCCTGGGGACTACAACCGGAAAACAGCTTCTGACCGGCACATTCACGATCGACACGTAGAGTCACCATCATGCACTACCAACACAAATCCCCTGGTCAGGGCACAATTCGAACCCTGGAATGGAGGTACTTGTCGCTTACTCGCACTCAACGCAAGCCGCTGAGCTGCTACGTTGCCAAACCGCGGCTCTCACCAGCCCTGTGAGTGCCCCGGGACCGAGCGCGACGCGTCCGTGGAGCCTGCATGACCGCCTCAATGAGCGCGACATCGCCGAGCTGATCACCGCCTACCCGACGGCGCCACCGCCGCCTCCCTCGCCGCTGACTACGGCTTAAGTCTCACGAGTGTCAAGCGCCTCCTACACCTCGCCGGCGTCCGCCTCGGGGATCATCGCGCGCGCAATCAGCAAGAGGTGCAGGCCGCGTTGATCTTGTCGTTGCGTGGGCGGGGCGCCGGTCCGGCGATGCGCGGGGCCGGGTCCGGCCGGTGGGGGAGGGCACTGGACCGCGCCGAGCTCGGCCGGAGAGAGGTCCGACCGACCCTGTCGAGTCACCACTGCGCGCTCAGCTGACGGGCGCGCCGAACCACCGGGGCAGCTGGCTGAGCAGCTCCTGCTGATCGTCACCGACCCACGCCACGTGGCCGTCTGGCCGCAGCAGCACGGCGGGCACGTCCAGTTCCTCGCTAAACTCGACGACGTGGTCGACCCGATCCGCCCACCCCGCCACCGAAAGCCGGCCGGTCTGGTCGAGCAGCAGTCCGCGGCCGCCGTGCATCCGCTCGTAGAGGCGCCCCCGCTTCAGTCCCACGTCCCGTAGCCTGCGGCCGAGCAGTTCATGCCCCTCGCCGAAGTCGTAACGGACCCCGATCGCAGTGATCTTCTCGATCAGGTACCGGTTCACCTCCTCGAAGTCCATCAGCTCCGAGAGCAGCCGGCGCACTGCCCGGGGCCCCGGCTCGGGGGACAGCAACTCCATCTGCGCGCGGGTGTTGTCCAGCACGTCGGCGGCCACCGGGTGCCGTTCAGTGTGGTAGCTGTCCAGCAGCCCCTCCGGTGCCCAGCCGCCCACCTCGGCGGCCAGTTTCCAGCCCAGGTTGACCGCGTCCTGGATGCCGAGGCCCAGGCCCTGCCCGCCGGTCGGCGGGTGGACGTGCGCCGCGTCACCGGCCAGCAGCACCCGGCCACTCCGGTAGCGCTCGACCAGCCGGGTGGCATCGCCAAAGCGGGAGAGCCAGCGCGGTGAGTGCACACCGAAGTCGGTACCGGCGAAGGCCCGCAGCTGTTGCGTGAACTCCTCGAGGGTCGGCGGGACCGAGCGGTCCTCGGCCACCCCCTCGGCGGGCACGACGACGCGGTACACCCCTTCCCCGAAGGGCGTGGCGCCGAACCGCTTCTGGGTCTTGCGGACCTCGGCCACCACGGCGGCCAGCGTCTCCGGCTCCACGGCCACCTCCACCTCCCCCAGCAGCGTCTCGACCCGGCTGGGCTCGCCGGGGAAGCCGACGCCGAGCAGCCTGCGCACCGTGCTGCGGCCACCGTCGCAGCCGACGAGATAACGCGAGCGCAGCTGCGTGCCCTCGGCCAGCTCGACGCTCACCCCGTCCTCGTCCTGGCTTAGCCCGACCAACTCGCAGCCGCGCCGGATCTCGGCGCCGAGCTCGGTGGCATGCTCGGCCAGCAGGCGCTCGGTGATGGTCTGCGGAATGCCGAGGACGTAGGGATGCGCAGTGTCCAGCCGGTCGGGCGAGGGCTTGTCGATACCGGCGAAGAAACCACCGAGCGGGTACTGCCGGCCGAGCGCGAGGAACCGCTCCAGCAGACCGCGCTGGTCCAACACCTCGATACTGCGCACGTGCAGGCCGAGCGCACGGACATACCCGGTCGGCTCCGCCTCCTTCTCCAGCACGAGCGCGTGCACGTCGTGCAGCCGCAACTCGCCCGCCAGCATCACCCCGGTCGGTCCGCCGCCGGCAATGATCACGTCAAACATGAACCGCCCATTCACTGAGGTTGCATTTCGGCCAGCTGCTCCGCGCAGTCCGGCGGCGCGCACCCCCGCACCTGCGCGCCGAGTGCCCGCAACCGCACCGCGAGTCCCACCAGCGGTTCGACGCCCCCGCGCGAGTCATACGTCGACAACAACACCCGCACTTCGCAACTCCCATTTCCGCAGGTTCTGGCCTCGTCCGGCGATTCTGCGGCACGAGGCGGGTCTTGCCGCAAGACCCCCGGTGCACTCTATGCTGAGGGTGGCAGGCAGTGGGTGCTCTCCGTGCCTTTTGTCCTCCGTTGTGGACGGACAAGCTCCTCCCGAAGCAGTGACGCGCCGCGTACGGGAAGGCCGGTTCTCCAGGAGGACCTCCCACGGGCCTGCGGATGCAGCCGCACAAACGAGAGGTTCTTCGCCTTCTTCCAGCTTGGCCGGCTCGAACGTCGTCAAAAGCGCCACCATTCTCATGGAGTTCGCCGCCGCGCCGCACGCCCCGAAGCATGGACCTGGTAACACCCACCACAACACCGTGACCACACCCAACACTCTCAATTTCGGCAGAAGACCGTCCTTAAACTGTTATCAAATCCCATGGAATGACCAGTACCGCGGTGTGTGCGCAGTTGCTGAGCAAGTTCACCGAGCTTGGTCAGTGATCGGTTGGTGATGTCGGGGCGAGTTGAGTTCGCGTAGGGCGGTGGCGATGTGCGCAGCGACTCGCGCGTTGTTCAGTAGCAGTGCGTGGTTGGCTAAATGGGCTTGCGGCCCTAGTGCTTTGGCGACTGCGGCCAGCAGCCAGGGGGTGAGGGATTTCCCCGATATGCCCTGCGCTGCCGCCTCACGCAGCGCCCGCGCTGTGCTCTGCTCAACCGTGGAGGGTTCCAGTGCCTGTTCCTGGGGGCAAGGACAGGCGACGAGCACACCACCCTGTTGCTTCAGCTGATGCCAGCGGATGAAGCAGAACTTGGCGATGTCTTCTGCCCGCTCGGCGTGCTTGTCCAGGACGAGCCCGCTGCTGCGAGCGTAGAAGGCGGGGAACTCCCGCGTGCCCAGCCCCACGACGGGCACACCCAGCGTCTCCAGCATCTCCAGGGTTCTGGGTAGGTCGAGAATGCTTTTCGCGCCGGTGGCGACCACGGCGAGGGGATGGTGAGCAAGGGTAGGCAGGTCCGCGGAGACATCACCGGTATCCCCGCGGTGCACCCCGCCAATACCGCCGGTGGCGACCACGTCAATCCCCACGCAGGCCGCGGCGAACACCGTGCCCGAGACGGTTGTCGCACCGTGGGCACCGGTGGCGATCGCCCATCCAAGGTCTCCGGCAGCGCACTTGAGGACCCCCTCAGCTCTAGCGAGACACAGGATCTCATCAGGCTCTAA
>JAFAXZ010000086.1 GCA_019240665.1 Pseudonocardiales bacterium
AGGTCGAGCAGGGGTTCTAGGCCTACAGTGAGGCCGGGGCGGGTGAGGACCGAGCGGACGGCGAGCAGGACGCCGGGCATGAACGACGAGCGGTCGAGCGTGTCGTGGCGGATCGTCAACGTCTCGCCCTTGGTGCCCAGTAACACCTCCTGGTGCGCGAGCAGCCCGGTTAAGCGCACCGCATGCACTCGCACCCCCTCCACGTCGGCGCCCCGGGCACCAGGGAGGGCACTGGTGGTGGCATCCGGAGCCAGGCTCATCCCGGCCTGCGCTCGGGCAGCCGCGATGAGCGCCGCGGTGCGGGCCGCGGTGCCCGACGGGGCGTCGGCCTTGCGCGAGTGGTGCAGTTCCACGATCTCCACCGATTCGTAGAATCGAGCGGCCATCGCAGCGAACCGCATCGACAGGATCGCCCCGATGGCGAAGTTGGGGGCGATCAGCACCCCGAGGTGGGGTTTGGGCACAAGCCATTCGCGGACCTGGGTCAGCCGAGCCTCGGTGAAGCCGGTGGTGCCCACCACGGCGTGGATGCCCTGGTCCACGCAGAAGCGCACGTTGTCCATCACCACGTCGGGGTGAGTGAAGTCGACAACCACTTCGGCGCCCGCGTCTGCGACGTTGAACATCCAATCACCCGTGTCGACCATCGCGACGAGTTCCATATCCGCAGCGGCGTCCACGGCCTTGCACACCTCGGTGCCCACCCGACCGCGAGCCCCGAGTACCCCGACCCGGATCGGGTTCTCCTCCGAGCGGCTCCTGGCCCCGGACTCGTGCTCAGCGGAGCGCATCTGCTCAGCGGGGATCATGCAATCAACTCCGCTATCTCGTCGGGCAGATCCTCCGCATGCGCGTAGGGGCCCACCACGGCGGTGGTGATCGGTCGGCGGAGCAGCTCGCGGGCGAGCTCACCGACCTGCTCCGCGGTCACCGTGTCAATCCGTCGTAGCTCGTGTTCGACAGTGCGGTGCTCGCCGTGATTAAGTTCCGCGGTGCCGATCCGGGTCATCCAGGAAGGCGCATCCTCCAGGCCCAGCACCAATCCGCCACGCAGTTGCCCCTTGCCACGAACCAGCTCGGTATCGGACAGGCCGTCCCGGGCCAGGTCAGCCAGCACGTCACCGATCACCACCGCCACTTCACCCAGCCGGCCCGGGGAGCAGCCAGCGTAGATTGACAGGCTGCCGATGTCGGCGTAACAGTCCACCGCGGAATACACCGAATAGGCCAGCCCACGCTGCTCGCGGACCTGCTGGAACAACCGGGAGCTCATCCCACCACCCAGCACGGCGTTGAGCACGCCGAGCACATAGCGCCGGTCATCGTGCCGGTCGATGGCTTGCACCCCCAGCATGAGGTGGGCCTGTTCGGACGAGTCGGGGCATAAGGCCAATGCGCGCCGGTCGGTGACCTTGGCCCGGCCGCGGCGTGGGTGCACGGGTTTCGCACAACCGGTCAGGTGGTGTCCGAAACTGCGGGCCACCGCGGCCAGTACCGCGCCGTGCGTGACGTTGCCGGTCACCGTCAGCACCATCCGCTCCGGCGTATAGCGCCGCCGGTAGAAGCGGTGCAGCGCCTCGCGGCTCATCCCAGTGATCGACTCCTCAGTACCCAGCACCGGGCGACCCAGCGGATGCGACCCGAACAACGCGGCGCAGAATTCGTCATGCACCAGATCCTCTGGATCGTCGTCCCGCATCGCGATCTCCTCGAGCACCACGCCGCGCTCCAGATCCACGTCGGACGGATCCAGCAGGGCATCACCCAGCACGTCGCACACCAGATCGACGGCGAGCTCGAGGTCGGAGTCGAGCACGTGCGCGTAATAACAGGTGTGCTCCTTGGTGGTGAACGCATTGAGCTCACCGCCCACCGCGTCGATCTCCTGGGCGATCGCCACCGCGGAGCGCCGTGCGGTGCCCTTGAACAGCAGGTGCTCCAGGTAGTGCGCCGCTCCCGCCACCGCGGTGGGCTCGTCACGCGAGCCCACCGCCACCCACATCCCTACCAGGGCCGAGCGCGAACCAGATAGCCGCTCGGTGATCACCCGCAATCCGGAGGGCAACACGCTGCGCTGGAGCGTTCCGCCCTGAAGCATCCCGCCCTCCGGGTGCTGCCGCAGGGTCACGTGCCGGCCGGGACCTCAGTGGTGTCCGTGGCGGCGGCGACACCGGAGGTGGCGGCTGTGTCGTCTTCGCCAACCGGCACCAGGCTGATCTTGCCGCGGTTGTCGATGTCGGCCACCTCGACGCGCAACTTGTCACCGACCTTCACTACGTCTTCAACCTTGCCGATGCGCTTCCCGTTGCCCAGCTTGGAGATGTGCACCAAGCCATCCTTACCAGGTACCAGCGAGACGAAGGCGCCGAAGGCTGCGGTTTTCACCACGGTGCCGAGGAACCGCTCCCCGACCTTGGGCAACTGCGGGTTGGCGATGGCGTTGATCCGGTTGATGGCGGCCTCGGCGGATGGACCGTCGTTGGCGCCGACGTAGATCGTGCCATCGTCCTCGATAGAGATGTCCGCGCCGGTCTCGTCGGTGATCGCATTGATCATCTTGCCCTTCGGGCCGATCACCTCGCCGATCTTGTCGACCGGGATCCTGATAGTCGTGACCCGCGGAGCGTACGGGCTCATCTCGTCCGGTCCGTCGATGGCCTGCGCCATCACCCCGAGGATGGTCAACCGAGCATCTCGGGCCTGAGATAGCGCACCGGCCAGGACATCTGACGGAATCCCGGCCAATTTGGTATCCAGCTGCAATGCGGTCACGAACGCGCTGGTGCCAGCAACTTTGAAGTCCATGTCGCCAAAGGCATCCTCGGCGCCCAAAATGTCGGTGAGCGCGACAAAAGTGTCCCTGCCATCGACCTCGCCGGACACCAGACCCATGGCGATACCCGCCACCGGCGCCTTGAGCGGAACCCCCGCGTTGAACATCGACAGCGTGGACGCGCAGACCGAGCCCATCGATGTGGAGCCGTTCGAACCCAGCGCCTCGGAGACCTGGCGGATCGCGTAGGGGAACTCCTCGCGGCTAGGCAGCACCGGGATGAGTGCCCGCTCAGCCAGCGCCCCGTGACCGATCTCGCGCCGCTTGGGCGAGCCCACCCGACCAGTCTCACCGGTGGAGAACGGCGGGAAATTGTAGTGGTGCAGGTAGCGCTTGGTGGTCTCGGGACCCAGTGAGTCAATCTGCTGTTCCATGCGCAACATGTTCAGCGTGGTGACGCCGAGGATCTGGGTCTCGCCGCGTTCGAACAGCGCCGAACCGTGCGCCCGGGGGATCATATCGACCTCAGCCGAAAGCGGCCGGATATCGGTGATACCGCGGCCGTCAATGCGCACCTTGTCACGCAGGATGCGCTGGCGTACTGCTGACTTGGTCACGGCTCGGAACGCGGCGCCGATCTCCTTCTCTCGGTCCGCGAAGCGCTCAGCCAGCTGCTCCAGGGCGCCGGTCTTGAGCTCGTCGAGCCGGTTCTCCCGCTCCTGCTTGCCTGCGATGACGAGGACCTGCGCCAGCTCGTCGGCCACCGCATCCCGGACGGCATCCAGGACATCGGGCCGATAAGCGGGGAAAGTGGGAAACTCCAGCTCCGGGCCGCCAGCCGCCGCAACCAGTTCCTGCTGGGCCTGGCACAGGGTACGGATGAACGGCTTGGCAGCCTCCAGGCCGGCGGCCACCACCTCCTCGGTCGGAGCCTGGGCACCACCGGCAATCAGCTCAATGGTGGCCTCGGTGGCCTCGGCCTCAACCATCATGATCGCCACATCGCTGATGGGGCCCTCGCTCACCACCCGGCCCGCGACGACCATGTCGAATACCGCGTGGCTGATCTGCTCATAAGTCGGGAAGGCGACCCACTGGCTGCCGCCTTCATGGCTGACCAGGGCTATCCGGGTAGCGCCGATCGGGCCAGAGAACGGCAGACCGGACAGCTGAGTGGACGCTGACGCGGCATTGATCGCAAGCACGTCGTAGGGGTCAGCCGGGTTGAGGCTGAGCACGGTGACGACGACCTGGACCTCGTTGCGCAGCCCGTCCTCGAAGCAGGGCCGCAACGGGCGATCGATCAGCCGGCAGGTGAGAATCGCGTCCGTGGACGGACGGCCCTCCCGGCGGAAGAAGGAGCCGGGGATGCGCCCTGCGGCGTACATCCGCTCCTCGACGTCGACGGTCAGCGGAAAGAAGTCGAACTGGTCTTTGGGCTGTTTGGCCGCCGTAGTGGCAGACAGCAGCATCGTCTCGTCGTCAAGATGGGCGACGACGGCTCCAGCGGCCTGCCGGGCCAGCCGGCCAGTCTCGAATCGCACGGTGCGGGCACCGAAGGAGCCGTTGTCCAGTAAAGCGATGGTCTCGTGCACCGTCTGGCTGGAGGTGCTTGTCGTGGAGTCGGTCAATTCTTCTCCTCCTCGCGGCGCGGGCCACTGGTGACACCATCGCCGCGGGTGCGAGGACGACAGGCCGGTCTTCGATCGAAGCCCCCGGAGCATGTGACCTGCTCTCGGAAGCCACTACCGAGGACCGGCGGACGACGGTCCCGACGACGGGTGGCGAGGCGACTCGTGCGGCGATGTGTGGTTGTGTATCGGTGCTGCTCGCTGATCAGCGGCGCAGGCCGAGGCGCTCGATCAGGGATCGATAGCGCGCGATGTCGACCTTGGCGAGGTAGTTCAACAAGTTGCGGCGGCGGCCGACCATCAGTAGCAGGCCGCGCCGGGAGTGATGGTCGTGCTTGTGCTGCTTGAGGTGCTGGGTAAGGTCCATGATCCGCCTGGTCAGCAAGGCCACTTGCGCCTCGGGGGATCCGGTGTCCCCTTCACGCAACCCATATTCGGCCAGGATCTCACTCTTCTGTGCGGTGGACAGCGCCACGGGCCGATCTTCTCCTGTCATCTCGTACCGTGTGAGCCGCGGAATCACGCGGCAGCTGTTAACAGAGCCGACCGCCACGGACCGCAGCCGAATCCCTGGCGAGGTTACCAGCTCACGCGTCAGTGTCCGGTACCGCCCTCGATCGCCCAGGCTCGCGTCCTGCATCGCTGCCCAGCCTCCTGGTCGACCCCAGGTCGAGCTCAGGCCCGACCTCCTGGTCGAGACCAGCGGCGCGTCGAAGCAATCCGGCAAGCAGGGGGAACTCCTCTCGCAGCAGGCGGGCCGCGGCAGCCAACTCGGCCGGAGGGGCCAACGCGCGCAACGCCGGGACGAGCACCTCGTCACCGTGCTCCTCGACCGGCAGTGTCTCCCAACTGCCGGTGGGCCGGCTAACGGTGGGCCGGGAGTCGCGGACCTGCTCCAGCGCGGTGCGAATCGCGGCTGGATCACCGGAGGCAACCTCCGGGGTGAGCACTCGGCGCTCCAGCATCACCATTCGAGCCAGCACCGTGGGATTGCCGATCTTCGCTCGGCGCCCGCTCATCAACTGGCTGAGCATCGGCGCGCTCAGCCCGAGGACTTCGGCCAACTGCGCCTGGGAGACGTCGAAGGCGACCACGAGTCGCCGCACCCGATCGCCGAGCGGCTCCCCGTACCATTCCCGCTGTAAGGCCACGTTGCGCGCGACGACGAACTGCTCGTCCACCGGACTCCCCTTCCGTGCCCGTACTGGCATCCTGCCAGGACCTCAGACGCAACCACAGGCGCCTAGGGCCGCACATCAGCGAGGCCTCTCTTCACCTGGCCCGGTCGAACACCTTGCGGGTGCGCACCACGTCGTCGTCGATCTGGGCCACGAGTTGCTCGGGGGTGTCAAAGCGGCACATGCCGCGCAGCCGCTCGACGAAGTCCAGCGCCACCCGCTCGCCGTAGAAGTCCTCATCCAGATCCAGCACGAATGCCTCCACCCGGCGTTCCGGTCCGGAGAACGTCGGGTTGGTGCCGATCGACACTGCCGCCGCCAGTTCCCGGCAACGGTGCACGAAGCGGCACGCGTACACACCGTCGGCGGGGATCGCGGTGTGCCGCGGGGTTGACAGGTTCGCCGTCGGGTATCCCAAGCTGCGGCCGCGCTGGTCGCCGCCGACCACGATCCCCTCCACCCGGTGTGGACGGCCCAACGCGATGCTCGCGGCCACCACATCACCGGCGTCAATGCAGGAGCGGATGTACGTGGAGGAGAACGTCAGCTCGCCCTGGGAAAGCAGCCCCACGCCCTCAGCGGTGAAACCGAACCGCCGGCCCAAGGCCCGCAGCAGCTCGAGGTTTCCGGCCGCTTTATGCCCGAAGGTGAAGTTGTCGCCCACCACCACCTTCGCCACGTGCAGGCGCTCGACGAGCACCGCATGGACGAACTCGTCGGCCGGCATCCGGGACAGGTCGACGGTGAACGGCAGCACCAAGAACACCTCCACCCCCAGCTGTTCGACTAGCTCGGCCCGGCGGTGCAGGGTCGTGAGCTGGGCCGGATGGCTGCCGGGGCGGACCACCTCCGAAGGGTGCGGATCAAAGGTCATCAGCACGCCCGGAACGCCCGTCTCCCGGGCGCGCCGCACGGCGTGCCCCACCAGTTGGACGTGACCGCGGTGCATCCCGTCGAACACACCGATGGTGACCACGCTGCGGCCCCATCCATTCGGGATGGCCTCGATCCCACGCCAGCGCTGCACAAGGACTGAGGTTATCGGGACTACCGGCGGCGAACCTCAGCCGCCCGCCGGGCGCAGCACCAGGACCGGACGAGCCTGCCCGTCACGCTCGGTGAGCAACGCGATGGCGTGTCCC
>JAFAXZ010000110.1 GCA_019240665.1 Pseudonocardiales bacterium
CGGTTGCTGCCCTCGAAGATCGTCGGCTTGATGTAGTAGCCGCCGGAGAGCTCGCCGCCCAGCTCGGCAGGTTCGCCACCAGTGAGCACCCTGGCACCCTCCTGCCGGCCGATGTCCAGGTACGACAAGATCTTCTCGTACTGGTCGTTGGATGCCTGCGCACCGATCATGGTGTCGGTGTCCAGCGGGTGACCCTGCACGATCTGCTCGGTGCGCTTGACCGCGTCGGAGAGGAAACCGTCGTAGATGCTGGCCTGGATGAGCGCCCGGGACGGGCAGGTGCACACCTCGCCCTGATTCAAGGCGAACATGGCGAAGCCTTCCAGCGCCTTATCGTAGAAGTCGTCGTGCGCGGCGGCGACGTCCCCGAAGAAGATGTTCGGGCTCTTGCCGCCCAGTTCGAGGGTGACCGGGTGCAGGTGTTCGCTCGCGTACTGCATGATCAACCGGCCGGTAGTGGTCTCACCGGTGAACGCCACCTTGCCCACCCGTCGGTTAGACGCCAGCGGCTTGCCTGCCTCGACCCCGAACCCGTTGACCACATTCAGCACGCCGGGCGGGATCAGGTCGCCGATCAGCGACAGCAGGACGTGAATCGACGCCGGGGTCTGCTCCGCGGGTTTGAGCACCACCGCGTTGCCGGCCGCGAGCGCAGGTGCCAGCTTCCACGTCGCCATCAGCAGCGGGAAGTTCCACGGGATGATCTGCCCGACCACACCGATCGGCTCGTGGAAGTGGTAGGCGACGGTGTCGGCGTCGATTTCCGAGATCCCGCCGTCCTGCGCGCGGATAGCCCCAGCGAAATAGCGCCAGTGATCCACCACCAGCGGCAGGTCGGCAGCCAGTGTCTCCCGGATCGGTTTGCCGTTGTCCCAGCTGTCCGCGACGGCAAGCTTCTCGAGGTTCGCCTCGATCCGGTCGGCGATCTTGTTCAGCAGGTTGGCTCGTTCGGCCACAGGCGTCTTGCCCCACGCGGGCGCGGCGCTGTGTGCCGCATCCACCGCCCGTTCCACGTCATCGGCGGTACCGCGGGCGATCTCAGTAAACACCTGCCCGGTCACCGGGGTGGGATTGTCGAAGTACTGACCCCTCGCCGGCGGGACGTACTCACCCCCGATGAAGTGGTCGTACCTCGATTCGTACGACACGACACTGCCGGACTCGCCCGGCGCCGCATACCTCGCCATGGTGGACCTCCTGGAAACATCGTCTTAAATCTTCCCCTCATGAGTGGTACCCGGCGCGGGGACATCGAAACGACTGGGAGCCACTCCGATGCCGGCCGCAGCCTCGACCACCACCGTGGTGCCGGGATTTAGCCAGGTCCGCGAAACTGGTGACGGATCTCCACCCAGGTCCGCCCTTCCGGCCCGAGATCCATCACACCAGCATCATTGCTATCGGGAACGTGCGGGATCCCAGCGACGATCTCTTTCACGAGCCAGAAAATCGTCACCAGGAGACCCCAGCAGTCATACCGGCCTGTGAGGAAGGGGCGGCCCGGCCCCCCGGAGGGGGTCAGGAGGCCAGGCCGCGATAAGGGACCGGCGCCGAGCGGCGTTGCCTTCCGCCGACGAGGCATCCGGTCCTCATCCCCCACTCAGAGAGGACTTAGCGAGAACGGACACTGTGACGATGTGATAATCCGCCACTGGACACAACATTACCGGATCGCCGTTACTCATGCTTCTCTCGCCCCGTTATACGTCCCTTGTTCACTCACTCTTCGGGCGCGGGTCGCCGTAGTAACCTGCGTGTTACAGAACGCAGTGTTGACTCCACGCAGGCCTGTACAGTAACGGCCCGTGCAGGTTCTGGGACTATTGGTAATCCTCGCTCACCCATGATCTCAAAGAGTACCGATGAACGTCAGAATATTTACCCGCGCGAAAACTTCTCGTCTCCCTCACGAAAGACAGCACGGCCAGTATCTGCCGTCCATCGATCAGCTCCGGCTGCTTGACGAAGAGGACGAGAGGATAACTAATGGAGCCCATAATCCAGACACTGACCCTGGCAACTATCCTGCTTATCATAGGACTGATCTGCATGGTTCTCGGAATTTTTGGCCTTGCCTGGAGAATCGGGCACGACAAACGACGGATAGAAAAAACGGGGAACGTGGCAATGTTGAGTGAAAAAACCGATAGTCTCCCTCGCCAACAACCAAACAGTTCCCAAGAACAGTCTCTCACTCCCTAATGCCGGCTATCTCAGAGGGGGGCTGTTACTTTAGCTGAAGGCCGGTCAGATTCGAGTGCGGGTGATGGTTGGATCAGATGCGGCTGGTCTGGGGTTTGCCCCGGTGGGTCAGCAGCGCTCCACCACCCTGGGGCTGGCCACTGACCCCCCACTGAGGTCCTGATCAGCCAAGAAAGGCTGACCCGGGATTACACCGACCGACAACATAACCTGGTCCAGAGGAGAGACCGCCGTGTGGAAACCCCGCAGGGGCCTGGTCGCCCTGGCGGTGATCGTGGTCCTGGTCGCTGCGTTGGTGGCCGCTTGGCCTTTCCTTCGCAATCTCGGCCGAACACCGGGCTGCGCCGTCACGGCGACCTCAGAAGCGGCCTCTGGTGCCCCGGTGACGTTCACGTTGTCGGAAGAGCAGGCCAACAATGCAGCGACCATCGCCGCGGTGGGTATCCGGCTGGGTATGCCCGACCACGCCGTCACTATCGCGCTGGCGGCAGCACTGCAAGAGTCCGACCTGTACAACCTGCCCGATGGCGACCGGGACTCGGCGGGACTGTTCCAGCAGCGTCCCAGTCAAGGATGGGGGACACGTGCGCAGGTCCTCGACCCGGTCTATGCGGCCGCCGCCTTCTACCAGAGGCTTCGGGCTCAACCAGGTTGGGCTCAACTGAGCGTCGCCGACGCTGCCCAACTTGTCCAGCACTCCGCTGCGCCGTCTGCTTATGCGCAGTGGGAACCGCGGGCCCGAGCCGATGCGGCCGCCCTCACCGGTGAGGTGCCCGCAGCACTGACCTGTCGTGGCTTGACGATCAAAACGCCAAGCGCCAACCTTGTCGCCACTGCGACCGTCGAGCTCGGCACCACCGTCCTCCGCGGAGCACACCCCGAAACCCGCGGCTGGTCGATCAGTAGCTGGCTCGTCGCTCACGCGTCCCGTCTCGGTATTGACCGGGTGACCTTCGACGGGCGCACCTGGACCATGGCCTCGGGCATATGGTCTCAGACCGGGCCGGCTGACCGGATCTTGTCCTTGCACCACACTCGCAACGCCGCCTGATGCAAACGCCGCCTGATGCAACAGGGGGATCAGCTCGTGCCAGCAGCGGAGGAGCCGTGACAGGTGTGAGAAATCCACAACACCCGGACAGACCTTGTGATCGCGGGTAAGTCACAGCACACTGAGTGTGAACAAAGACTCGGCGTGCTGTCGCATCCCAGAATGGCGTGGGGTTCCTGCGTCGTCGGGGGGCGCAGGAGCACGCTGGGAGATAACCGTTCGGGAAGCTGGGGAGCGGACGAGCGGTTAACGGGCACCGGGCCGCCGTTCCTCCGGGCTATGGGCGTACGGTGAGGAATCGTGTGGCGGGTACCGGCCCGCTTCGCTCGAAAGCCCTGTTTGCCACCCTGCCCCTAACACCCCAGTCGAGGATCCTGACCAGCGCATGGCGTCTCCCCGGTTTCCTGCGACGCTGCGGCACCTGGTGAACCTCGCTCACGAGACTCTGCCGCCGATGCACCCGGCGGGGAAGCCGTTCGTGGCCGCCGGGGCTGCCACGACGCTACTGTTGGGCAGGCTGTCCCCGACCGCAAGCACGCTGGGTGCCATCGCCACCGCCTGCTGTGCGGCGTTCTTCCGCGAACCGCGCCGGGTGCCACCGCAGGACCCAGAACTCGCCGTCGCGCCCGCAGACGGCATTGTGAGCAGCGTGACTCCCCACCCAGCGCCCGCTGAGCTGGGTTTCGACGGCCAGCCGCGCCCGCGGGTCAGCGTGTTTTTGTCCGTGTTCGATGTGCACGTGCAGCGCATCCCGATGGACGGCGAGATCCGCCACGTCGCCTACCGTCCAGGCAAGTTCCTCACGGCCGATCTGGACAAGGCCAGCAACGACAACGAGCGCGCCAGCGTGCTGCTGCGCTCGAGCACCGGGCACGATCTCGTCGTGGTACAGATCGCCGGGCTGGTGGCCCGCCGGATCGTCTGCTCGGTACGGCCCGGTGATATCGTGCGGGCCGGAGCCACCTATGGCCTGATCCGCTTCGGGTCCCGGGTGGACCTCTACCTCCCCCCGGGCAGTGCGCTGCTGGTCCGCCCCGGGCAGCGAACCGTGGGCGGGGAGACTGCGCTGGCCCGACTCCCCGCGGCGGGGGAGTCCTAAAGCCGTGCCCAACACCGGCGCCGGGGTCCGCCTGCTGCCCAACGTCATCACCGTGCTGGCACTGTGCTCGGGACTGTCCGCGCTGAAGTTCGCCTTGGACGGGAACTACACCGGCGCGCTCGCCGCGATCGGGGTAGCGACGCTGCTGGACGCGCTGGATGGCCGGTTGGCCCGGTTGCTGGACGCCACCTCCCGGATCGGCGCCGAACTGGACTCGCTGGCCGACTGTGTGTCTTTCGGCGTCGCACCAGCGGTCGTGCTGTTCATCTGGGCGCTGAATGGCACTCCGATGGGGTGGCCGGTGGCACTGGTGTTCACGGTGTGCGTGGTGTTGCGGTTGGCCCGGTTCAACACCCTGCTGGACGACACCGAGGCGCTGCCGTTCGCCAAGGAATTCTTCATCGGGATCCCTTCCCCGGCGGGCGCACTGCTGGCATTGCTCCCGCTCACCGTGTTTCTTCAGTTCGGCGGAGGCTGGTGGTCGTCGCCAGCGACCGTGGCGGCATGGACGGTCACGGTGGCCCTGGCGATGGTGAGCCGGTTACCCACCCTGTCGATGAAGACGGTGCGAGTGCCGGCGCGGGCGGTGGCACCGCTGCTGGTGCTGATCGCCGGGCTGGCCGCTGCGGTGATCACATTTCCGTTCGCGTCGCTCGGCGTGGCGGTGCTGTTGTATCTGGTCCAGGTGCCCTACGCGAGCTACCGCTACCGGTGGCTCGCGCAGCACCCCTCGGCGTGGGAGGTCCCGCCTCGCCAGCGTCGGGTGATCCGCCGCACCGCGCGCAGCATGCGCCGCCTCGGGCTGCGTCCGCCGCTGCGACGGCGAGTGGCCGGTGCCGCCGCTCGGGCCGGTGCCGCGGTGCGCCGCCGCCGGGGCGGCGAGACCAACGGCCAGGTGCCCCGAGATCGCCATTCCCGCCGGATCGGCCTACGCCGGCACCCCTAATCTCCATCGCGTGGAACGTGCACAAGCATCTATGAGACCGCTCGCCGGCGGGTTGGAGGGCGCACAAGCATCCATGAGACGTGCACGGGTGCCCTGGAACGCCGGGAAATACCCTGGCCAGTAGCGACAACAGGCTGGCAAGCTCGTCGCGATGCTCGGCGAGAATGGTCACGTCGTCTTCGCCGCCCTCCAGCAGCCGGCCCACGATTTCGGCCACGCGACCATTGCGGCGAACACCAAGTGAGGCTTGAGTCTGTTCGAGAAAGGCCCACGGCACGCCGCCCGCCGACGCAGCGCGGATAGGTCCGGCCGGGCGGTTTCGCCAAGTTCCGTGCCCACCTCGCGGGCACGCTGGTAGAGGATCGCCCGGGGGAGTTCTCGGAGCGTTCGGCGTGCTCGGGGCGAGGACAACAGCCACCCGGCCAGGTCGTAGCGGCGCGGGGGCAGTAATACGGCTACGTGGTGATCCGAGTGCCGGTACAGGGTGGCAGCCCTTCCCGCACCGGGACCGGTGCGGCCGGTGCGGCGCTGGTAGGTCACGTCGAGTAGGTCCTCATCCACCAGCCGGTCGAGATGAAACGCCGCAGTCGTGCGCGGCAGCTCCAAACTCCTTCCCAGCCGCCATTGTATAATCAACTTTCGTTGACGAAACGACCACGAGTGTTCTAACGTTAGCACATCATGGACTTAGAATTGACTCGGCGTTGAGGAGGTTGAGGAGACCGAGATGGGCGAGCAGACACTGGTAGTTAGGGTCAACGGCTCCCCAGCCAGCTGCCCCGCGCTGCGGTGGGCTCTGAGGTACGCCGGGCGTGCCAGCGCCCGGGTCCGGGCGGTCCGCCGCTGGATGCCGGTCGTGGTGAGGGGGTGGGATGCGGCGGTCACCGCCGAGCCGGTGCCCTCACACCCGTGCAATGGTTCGCCCAGCTCAGCCACATGACTAGGCGGCTACCCAGGGTGTTCCGTCGGGGTAGCAGCCCACATTCCTGACCGTGGTTGTCCTGACGAGTTTTATGTTCTGAGGAGATTTTCATGACCAGAGCTGATGTGTCGACGTCGCGTACCGCGTGGTCGAACGCTCGGTCCGATCCGGCGTATCAGGCCTTTCTGCTGCTGCGCACGGTGTTCACGGTGGCTCCGATCCTGTTCGGGCTCGACAAGTTCGCCAACCTTCTCGTGCCCTGGCCGGGCTATCTGGCGCCGTGGATTGATGGCATCGTGCCCGGCACTGCACAGCAGGCAATGTACGCCGTAGGCGTAATCGAGGTCGTGGCCGGGATCGCGGTCGCGGTGGCGCCGCGGTTCGGTGCCTGGTTGGTAGCCGCCTGGCTGGCCGGGATCATTGTCAACCTGCTGACCTTCCCGGGTTTCTTCGACATAGCGCTGCGCGATTTCGGGTTGCTCGTCGGCGCGGTAGCGCTGGCCCGGCTGGCTACCCGCTACGCGCCCGGGTGGCGCACATCCTAGAACGGCGTGACGCGCCATAGCCGGTCTGCGTTCCCTGCCCCACTGCGAACGCAGATCCCTGGGAGGGCTTGGAGCCGCATCGCCGTCCCCAGCCCTCCCAGTCCCCAGCCCCGACTAAGGACCAGCCTGATGAGTATCGTCGAGCCAACGGGATCGCGTTCCGAGCGACCAGCACTCTTGCGCCATCGCAGCCTTGGCGTGTCGGAGTTCGCCAGCACCCTGAGTGCCGATGAGGTGCGGGCAAGCTCGGAACCTGAAGTAGTGCGGGGACTGTTCTGCGCCCTAGACGAGGCCAGTTATCATCTCGACGCCGCTGGTGACGGCATCGCCGCGCTGAGCCTGCTCCGCTCCATCGCCCAGTCCTACGCCGGACGCTTCGATCCTGTACCCCAGACCCCACCCGATGCACCCAGGCGCCGGTGTGCTCGGCATGCACCAGAGCTCACCGCAGCGCTGGCTGGTGAACCACCAACGCCCACGGCCACGAGCTGTTCACTTATCTCTACCTCTTCACCACCGAAGCCTTCTAATGTCATGATGTGCTAATGCTAGAATCTTGAGAGACTCTTCATCACCGAAAGTTGATTTTGGATTGACAGCTGTGGAGCAGTCCCGGGAGGCCCAGCCCTCGGCTGTCGCCGCGCTCGACGAGCCGACCCGCCGACGGCTGTATGACGAGGTGATACGTCAGGACGAACCGGTCAGTCGCGACGAGGCCGCCGCAGCTCTCCAGCTGCCGCGCACAACCGCGGCTTTTCATCTCAACCAGCTGGTGGAGGAAGACTTGCTTGACGTGGACTACCAGCGCCGCACCGGCCGCGCGGGCCCCGGCGCGGGACGTCAACCACACCACCTTTGAGCACCACCGCAGGAGTGGACCCCGTACGCGCCGACGCGGAGCTGGGCGCCGTCACCATCCCTCATCACCCGGAGCTAGCCATCAATGGACAGATTCATCCAGCTTCACCGAAACATCCATAATGCTGCTGTGTGGCCACGAGTGCCGGACTTGATTAAAACCGCGGTTGGGAACACTGTCGAGCCGTTCGCTCTCGATTGTGATGTCGACCATGTGGGCGCCTGCCCTGCCGTTGCGAATGACCCGAAAGCAACTGAAGTCATCGATAGATGCAGCTCGTGCCATTAGCAGTATGAACAAGGCCGCGTACAGATCTTCGGAATAGGGGATAATAAGCCAGCGAGAGGAGCGAAGAACTCTTCATTAGAGGACATGACCGCCTCCCTTCAGGGAACCGCGACGCCGGGACTCGTGTCAACACCTAGTCACACGAACAGGTCATCATTCACAACAATTAAGGGACTGATTGCGAATGGACACAAAAAGCCGCCGTCTGCCGCGAAGCCGAGCTGACCTCACCAAGTGGCTCGGGCAACGAGCCATTCTTGTCGGCTGGTAAGCCCACGGCCGAGGCGGTGACGACCTGCGCCGACGCCGGATCAAAATCACGATCCCCGAGCTGGCCGGCCAACAAACCAACCACCTTCGCCGGGACAGCATGGGCGGACGACCACTGCGATTCCACCCCGAGCACTACAAGCAGCGCAACACCGTCGAGCGCGCCATCAACAAACTCACAGCATTCCGCACCGTGGCCACCCGATACGACAAGCGCACCTGCACCTGAAGAATTATCGTTTCAATCCCGGATAGAAGGAAGGCCGCAACGTTATTTTGATCTCAGTCCAGATGGCTTGTATCCAATAACGTTGCCTGCTTCCGGGAAAAAGATCTTTGTTGCGAGGGATGCAAAAATGGTGCGTCTTGTCATGACCGACTCGAGATTTAGCTTAGCCGGATTGGATCCGAACGAGGATACAGTTACCGGTACCGGATATCAATCTTCCAGTGGTATGCTACGGCAGGATGTTCCACATATTAGACGTATTCGCCATGGGATAATATCACTTTTCTCCGAGCAAAGTATTGCACCATGGCGAGAGGAGGTTGAGGAAGTTGCAGACGACTTAATAAGCAAGCTGCCAGATGGACACCAACCACCCGACCTGAATAAACAATATTTTGAACCGCTTGTGGTTCGAGCCGTTGCCCTGTCCGCAGGTATCACCAAAGAAGAAAGTGATAAATTGTATGATTTTTCCAACAAAGTTTTAGTTCGTGTAGAAACTGCCGAGGATCGAGCCAGGATTTGTGGTGCTTGGCGCGAATTATATGACTACGGCAGCAATCTTATTAATAGAAAACTTAGCGACCCTGATGATAGACTGCTTTCTAAGATTTTTGTTCAACTTAAGAACACTCATTTAAACGATGATCAGATAGTGGCGGCGTCCGGTACCATACTTGCTGGATTTTATACTCCATTTGGAATTTTAAGTGTATCCGCGGTTGAACTTTTTCGACATCCTGATGTTGTGGAAGCTTGTCAGAAAGAGTCAACATTATGGGAGCGGACCATTGAAGAGCTTATGCGTTATAAAGCTCATTTTAACTTCTTTTTACCACGAGTTGCAACCGAAGACGTCACGCTAGGAGATGTAAAAATTCATGCAGGTCAAGTGGTGCTGCCATCATTGCATGCAGCAGTTAATGATCCGGAGTCGTTCACGTATCCTAACGTGTTTACTACACACAGAAAACAGGCTCGATGTAACATCGTTTTTGGCGCAGGCCCTCATTTCTGTCCAGGTGCGGCATTATCCCGCCAGTGGCTACAGGTTGGCCTTGAACGGCTTTTTACAACTCTACCAGGCTTGCGCTTGACAAAACAATATAGTGATTTAAAATGGCAACCAGGTTCGATATCCATGCCGAAAGAAGTGCTAGTTACATGGGATAAAGAACATATTTAGTTGGTTGGACAGCCCTCATTCCACGCCGTGTCGTATCCTGGTGGGCGAAGGGGGTCGTGTGACCCATGACTTCGCGGCGCTGTGCTGGGGTCAGGAGCCGGTCAGGAACTCCCAGAGGGAGCGGCGCAGTCCGGCGGCGTCCAGCCCGTGCAGCACGTCATGCTGTTCAGGCGTGCCATAACGGCGCTGTTCGGCCCGGCTGACGCCCAGCGCAAGCGTCCGGTGTGGGCGGTCCGACAGCGCCTCGTCGATCAGTCGAGTCGAGGTGCCGCTCAGGTACGGTTCCACCAGTACCACGGTGTCGGACGCCGCCAGGTCGCGCAGGGCACCGAGGTCCAGTGGCCGTACCGTGTTCGTGTAAGCCACGGTCACATCCAGACCGTCGGTGGCCGCCAGTACCGGGTCGAGCATCGGCCCGACAGCGAGCACCAGGGCGCGCCCGCCCCGCCGCACCACGT
>JAFAXZ010000167.1 GCA_019240665.1 Pseudonocardiales bacterium
AAACAGTTTGCCATTGCCGAGTGGGGTTGGCGCTATGAGCGACTCAATGCGGTCGATGCTTTGGGGTGCTCGACGTTCGAATACGGAGCGCCATAACGAGAGCATTGCTGAGTCATCTGTCCATCGATACAAGGAAGCAAGGCCGGCGCGTTCGGGTAACAGCCGGGGAAGCAGGAGGATCTCGCCGCGCTTGCCAAAGTATGTGGACACTTCTGCGAGTCTCTCGTCGGCGAGTCTCTGTGCCCATGCAGCAAACCGTTCGCGTGCCGGACGACGGTCATCGGGGACTGTTGCGAGTTGCGCGCGGAAAGGTTCGACACCGGGCAGGATGTCGCCCATACGCGGGCGTCCAGGCGGGTTGATCTCGACCGGCTCGTTTTCCGGGCGGTGGCGGCGCTCTGGCTCAATGCGTTGCGGAACAACGACACGTCGGTCGCCGATCTTGTACGCCGCAAGTGTTACCAGGTCTATGGAGAGCGCAGACGTTACCGCATCGACGTATCCAACGAGACTTACAAGATCATCTGCGACTTGGTCCAGGACCAAAACGAGTCGGAAAGTCCCGTCGCGCAACGTGGTACCGAGGATCTCGGCGAACTCGGGAGCGTCGACGCTCTCTTCTTGCGCGGATTCGCGGACGACATCGAGTAGGCTGCGCCGCCGAGATGTTTCGCCAGTATGTCCCGCTCGAACTGCTCAATTGAGGTGCCGTGCAGCGCAGCGGCGTAGGCGAGGACCTGAGCCACGACCACCGACGCAACTCTGTGTTGTTCCGCAACTTGGTCTCGACGATGACCGGCCGGCCGTCTGGTTTGATGGCAAGTAAGTCCACATACCCACTACCAAGAAGCACCTCACGGCCCAGGACGATCAGTCGTGGCGAGCCGCTCAATGGAAGAAGCTCCGGGGCCGCAGCGACGAGATCGTGCAATGTCTTTTCGTCGGGGAAACCGGTTGGCTTGAGCAGTGTCCACTCACGAGCCGGACTTTCCTGCCAGATTGCCGTCATGCATGGCCTTTCGTTTTGCATTGACGGTCACGGTTCGGCTTCTCTGACCATGCCGTTCGCTCCCGTGGTCTATGACGATTTTATGTCGATCATGTTCGGTTATTACCCTTGGCCGAACCTGTGTCGACCATCTCCGCACCCTTCACGGCGCCCCGTAGTGCGCGGCCAACTGTCCGAGGCGTTCGGATCGGCGGCCGCGATGCTCAACGAGCTGGCTGACGACCGTGTGCCCCAGGGGCTGCACCCGCGACCACTGAGGCGCCAGCGTGCGGGCCGCGTCAAGGTGCTCGACGACTTCGCCCCAGCGCTCCAGATCGGTGCACGCGGCGGCTAGGTGCAGCCGGTGCCCGGACTCCCAGAACGCGGGCACAGCACCAGCGGGAGCGGGAACCTGAGCCGCCAGCAACAGCGCGCGGTCAGGGTTCCCAGTGCGCATGGCCGCATCAACGGCTTGCATGGCGGCGACCCGGGGACCGAACACTCCGGTCTCGTCGACCCGGTCGACGCCGGAGCGGGCGGCAGCTGCCGATGCGGCTCGGAGCAGATCATCGGCGCGGCCGGGTAATCCTTGACGCGGTGCCGCGCTGGCCGCGTTGAACAGCAGCGACCCAAACACCCCGATACGGTCGCCGTCAGGTCGGCTCAACAGGCCCGCATCAAGGCGCTGCGCAGCACGCACCGCGATGCGTTCAGCCTCCGCTAGGTCACCTTGGCGGACCAGCACCCATGCTAGGTAACGCAGCGCGGCAGCCTCATCCAGTTCGGGCCGGGTGGTGTAGGCGGCGGTATCCAACGCGCGGTGCGCGGCGTGCGCGGCGAGGTCGACCAGCCCCAGCCGCCCTGCCAGCCCCGCGGTGAGCCGGTATGCGGTAGCCAGCAACCCCGCGGCCTGCGCAGCGTGGTCGTCGGCCAAGGCGTGCACTGCACGCCGAGTGTCCACCATCAGCGCAGGAAGCCCGGCGAGTAGTTCGGTATGTCGACCGGCAAGGTAATCCGACCAGGCGCCCGACGCCGCATCCTGCAAGTCACCCAGCCCCAGCACCTCGGCCGGTTCGGCGAAGTCGGGCAGGTCTAAAGCATGCACGGCGCGGCGCAGCTGCTCGGCCCCGGCGGTGTCCTGCTCGGGTGGCTGGATGCTCAGCAACCGCCCCGGGTCGGTCCCCAGGGCCACGGACAGCGCCTGCAACGTGGAGCGTCGCGCGGTGGCGTGCATACCCCGCTCCAGGCGGCTGATCGTGTCCACACTGACCCCAGAGGCCCGCGACAGCTCCTCTTGGGTGAGACCGCGCGCGGTGCGGATCCGGGCCAAGTTCTCCCCGAGCGGCAACATACGCGCAACCATACATCTGGCTAGGCGTTTAACGCCTAGTTTCGCCGGGATGTGCTGGCAAAATCCGGCCTTGTGCGGTTCCCTTTCGTGATCTTAAACGCGATGGTGACTCCGTGAACCCGCAGCACCGCCACCACAGACGCCGACGCATACGCCTTCCCAGCGGCAACTGTCGACACCGGACGACTGACACGCCGCCGACAATTTCGCCGACCACTTCCGCAGCCGTCTGCATCGCCCGCTGCGAGCACCGACTAATCATGAGCACCACCCTGCACGAGAGCCCACTTAGCCGGATCTGGCGAAACTGCGCCCGGGGAGCAGAACGGTGACGGGCGAGGACAACCCGACCAGCGACCAGCGCAGGCTGGTCATCCACGCTACCTGCGCGCTGCACCGCGGCCCGGCAGGCTTTACCAACGTTGTCGTGAGCAAGCGGACGAGACCATCCAACTCGATCCGCACGTTATGAGGGCCTGTGTGCTCACACTGGCCGAGGATGAAGCAGGGGTGCTGCGCGACCAGCTCACGGAGTGGCTCGGGTGAGGGGCTGGTACCTGAGGTCGATGGCCGATGCTGACACCCATCGCGGCACCTACTCGATCACCACCCGCAGCGTGCACGCCGTATGTGGCGCCGAGTTCCAGCCGTTGAAGCAAACGAACGGCGCGCCGATCCTGTTAGTCCCGCTACCCCCGGATCCCGAGCAGGCCTGCCCGGAGTGCGCGCGGGGTGCTCGGTGAGACCCAGCGCAGGCCGGCTCTCCTGGGAGGACCCGGGCTCGGCCAGTGTCTCCCTCGACCACGAGTAAGGGCAAGAGGTTGACCATCGCCGTGGGTGCTTGCTCGGGGTGGCCGTAGTCGATGGGCCGGTGGTAGGCCGCCGTCGCCCCGGTCACATCTGGTGGGTCCTGTTCGGCCAACAGCACCCCAAGGCTGTAGGCCGTCATAGTGCCAGGTCCGGCGCCCCTGCCTGACTGCCACAGGCGCTGAGGCTGGCACACACAGGGTCAGCACTTGGATATCGCAGCGGGGGTCCAGGCCGAACTTAGCGGCGAACAGGCTCGCGGCTGCTGGCTGCGTGGGCCACCGCGCTCGTCTCTCGTCACACAAGGGCGATCAGGGCTACGGTCGTGGGGTGCAGTTGATCGACCGCCGGGCGGAGAAGCAGGTGCTCCACCACGTGCTTGACAGTGTGCGGGCGGGGATGAGCGGCGCGCTGGTCCTCCGAGGAGAGCCTGGGGTGGGGAAGTCGGCGTTGCTGGACTACGCGGTCGAGTCTGCCGCGGACTTGCAGATCGTCCGTACGGTGGCGGTCGAGTCGGAGATGGCTTTGGGCTTTGCCGCTGTCCACCAGCTGCTTGTCCCTCTCCTGCCTGGGGTGGACGGCCTGCCCGAGCCGCAGCGGCGGGCGCTGGGTGTGGCCTTTGGGCTGGTGAGCGGGCCGCCGGCGGATCCGTTCTTGGTCGGCTTGGCCGTGCTGACGCTGCTCGCGGACGCCGCCGAGGTCCGGCCGGTCCTGTGCGTGGTCGATGACGCGCACTGGCTGGACGACGAATCCGCCGACACCCTCAGCTTCGTGGCACGCCGGTTGCTGGCCGACCGTGTCGGGATGCTGTTCGCGATCCGGGAAACGACGGAACCGGACCCGCGCCTGCAGTCCCTGCCGGGTCTTCGAATCGCCGGTTTGCCGGAGCAGGGCGCGTACGAACTCCTCGAGACTTCGATCAGCCGACCGGTCGACGCGGCAGTGGCGGCGCGAATCATCGCCGAGACCGGTGGCAATCCGCTCGCCATCGTCGAAGCCGTCCGCGAGCTGAGCCCGAAGCAACTGGACGGGCGAGCGCCGCTACCCGAGCCGCTGGCCGTCGGTCACCAGCTCGATGTCCTGTTCGGGCGGCGCGTGCGGGAGCTGCCCACGGACACGCAGACGCTGCTGTTGCTGGCGGCGGCGGACCAGCCGGGCCCGGGTGATCGCCTGTGGCAGGCGGCCACCATGCTGGGCATCCCGGAGTCCGCCGCGGTGCCAGCTGAGGCCACCGGACTGGTGGTCTTCTGGCCGGAGGTGCGGTTCTCTCACCCGCTGGTCCGGTCAGCGGTCTACCACGCCGCGACCGCGGTCCAGCGGCGGCGGGCCCACCGGGCCCTCGCGGCGGCGTGCGATCCGGAGCTTCACGCAGTTCCCCGAGCCTGGCATCTGGCCGCAGCCGCCGCTCGGCCCGGCGAAGGGGTTGCGGCCCAGCTGGAGGCGGCAGCGGACCGGGCCAGCAGACGTGGTGGCTACGCCGCCGCCGCTGCGCTGCTGGAACGCGCGGCGCTGCTGACTCCCGACGGGGAGCGGCGGGCCGAGCGGCGGCTGTCGGCAGCGGACGCCCACCTGCTTGCAGGGGCGGCCGACCGAGCACTCGCCTTGCTGACCGAGGCGGTACCCGGCCTTCGCGATCCGCGGTCGACCGCGCAGGCCATCCGGCTGAAGGGCGAGATCGGCTTTGCCTGCGGGCAGGTGGCCGACGCCGCCTGTGCGCTGGTCGGTGCGGCAGTGCGATTGCGGCCCCTGGACCCATCCACCTCGAGGGACACGCTGCTTTCCGCTCTGGAGGCCGTCGTGTTCGCCGGATGGGCCTCCAGCACCGCTGTCCTGCAGGAGATTGCCGGGACAGCGCGTGACCTGCCGCTCATGCGGGACCCTCCAGACTCGGCCCCCAATCTGCTGCTCCAGGGTTACACCGCGCGGGTGGCGGGTGGTTATGCGGCGGCTGTGCCGGCGTTGCGCCGCGCGGTGCAGACCTTTCTCGTGGATGAGGTGGATCCCGACATTGCCCTCCGACGGCTGCTTCTGGTCGCCATTGCGGCCGTCGATTTGTTGGACGACACATCGGTGGAGCGGCTGAGCACTCACTGGATCGATCGTGCCCGCCACAGCGGCGCGTTGACCAAGCTGGCCGGCGCACTGGCCTTCCGGAGCGCCTTGGTTGACGGGCCCAGCGGCCGGCTGGCCGCGGCCCGGGCGGCCGAGTCGGAGGCGCACGAACTGGCGGTGGCGACTGGCAATCCCCGCGTTGTCCCTCCCTCGGGTGCCCACACGTTGCTCACCCTCGCCCTGAGCTGCCGGGAGGCGCAGGCGCGGGCGACCGCGGCAGCCGTCGCCCGGGAGACCCCGGGCAGGGGCGCTGCCGGTGAGGCGGCCTTAGCGGCGTACTTCCTCGGCGTGCTGGAGATCAGTCTGGGCAACTACGGCTCCGCCGTGGGGTGCCTGCACTCGGCGTATACCGATGACACACCGCTTATCGGGACCCAGGCACTGCCCGACCTGGTGGAGGCCGCCGTCCGCGCCGGTCGGCGAGACCTGGCAGAACGCGCGCTCCAGCGCTTGGAGGACCGCGCCACCGCGACCGGCACTCCTCTCGCTCTGGGCCTGCTCGCCCGCTCCCGGGCGCTACTGGCCGCCCCGGCCGAGGCCCAGCAGGACTACGAGGACGCGCTGCCCCTGCTTGGCCGGACCCGAGCCGCTCCCCAGCTCGCCCGTGCCCACCTTCTCTACGGCGAGTGGCTGCGCCGCCAGCGCCAGCGGCGGGAGGCACGCGATCAGCTGCGCGCAGCTCTCGACATGTTCGACGGCATGGGCCTCCACGGCTTTGCAGAGCGGGCGCGCGTGGAGCTGCGGGCCACGGGTGAGCACGCCCGGAAGCGGGAGCTGGGGACGCCCGAGGAGCTCACCTCCCAGGAGGCGCAGATCGCCGCCCTGGTAAGCCGAGGACAAGCGAACCGGGAGATCGCCGCCCAGCTGTTCGTCACCCCGAGCACCGTGGAGTACCACCTGCGCAAGGTGTTCCGGAAGCTCGGGGTGACGTCTCGCACCCAGCTCGCCCACCGCGTCATCAATCAGGGCTTCGGCGTCCTGCACCCGGTCCCCGCCTCCGGGGGTCCAATCCTCGACGGACACCGCTGACCCTGCGCCTGTCTTCGAGCGTCATCGGAGCCGAGAATGCTACCCGGGCGCGGCCCGCGGTCGTGGGGTATGGACATTCACTGCGACCAGTGGACTAAGGATTTCGGGGATTCGATGTCGTTTGCCGCGCCCTAGCGTCGTTGGCACCGGGCCGTGCCGAGCGGCCGCTGAGGTCGAGGGATGAAGTCGTGGGAGATGTAACGTGGTTACGAAACGGGCTCGCTAGGCTTGCCAAGCGCATGCACGTGCATGGGAAAATACGCTTTGCCGGGTAGTCGGTAACAGGAATACCAGCCAGCCGGAATACGATCTTCGGGCTAGCCAGTGGCGTAGCCGCGCGGCAGCGGCCATGGTAAAAGCAAGTTATTATTCTAGAGGGAGAGTGGTCCCTTGGTGCTGGCATTTACGCGCCCGCTGCCCAGCCTTGGTGGCCCGTGAGAGGGCCGAGAGCCTTTACCGGAAAGACTGGATAGCGTCTCTAGTCCTGCGTGGGCTCTGCGAGTTTGGTGCCTGATGAGCCTTTAACGCCGATGCGGCGATAAGCGGCTTTTGTCCCCACACCGGGCGCCCAGTAAGGGGGTGTGGATTAATGGTTGGCGCTCGCCGCTGTCGAGGATTCTTGGGCCAGGCCTCACACCGATGCAACAACAATGATGACAAAGAAAACCATAGACGTTCCAAGAGACTGCCCAGGTTAGCTCTTAACAAAAATTGCGAAATATCCTCAGTGACTCACGAAGGAGGACCTCAGATGAGTACGGAGCAGGATCCGCACAGCGACCTGCATAGCGAGCAGGGTGCCGTGGCGGGCGAGCATCCGGGACGTGCCCGCAATCCCCTCGTCAAGGTCCACGACCTGGCGTGGCTGGAGTTCGAGAAGCCGGATCTGGAGCGGACCGAGCGCTTTGCCCACGCGTTCGGGTTCACGACGGCTCTGCGAACGCCGGAGGAGCTCCAGCTGCGGGGCAGCGACCCCGGCTCGCCGTGCGTGCTGGTCCGTAAGGCGCCGCGGTCGCGCTTCGTCGGCCCGGCCTTCCGGGCGGCCGACTCGAGCGACGTGGACCGGCTGGCGCAGGCCACCGGCACGTCGGTGGAGAAGCTGCCGGAGAGCCTGGATGGGCGGGCGGTGACGCTGGTCGACTCCAACGGGATGCCGGTGCGGGTGGTGACCGATACCCACGAGTTGCCCGGGCTGCCGGCCCCCACTCCGCTGATGTTCAACTTCGGCCACGAGGTGGTCCGGGTCAACGCCATGCAGCGGCCGCCCCGCCAGCCGGCCGTGGTCCAGCGGCTCGGTCACGTCGTGGTCCAGACGACGAAGTACCGGGAGTCGCTGGACTGGTACCTGGAGCACTTCGGGCTGCTGGTCAGCGACTTCAGCTACTACCCGGGGCAGCGGGAGCGGGGCCCGGTGCTCAGCTTCAACCGCTGCGACCGGGGCAGCACCCCGGCCGACCACCACACGCTGGTGCTGTCGCTGGGCCCGGAGAACCGCTACCTGCACTCGGCCTACCAGGTGGCCGACCTGGACACGCTGGCCGCCGGCGGTGAGTACCTGCTGGACAAGGGCTACCACCGGTCGTGGGGCATCGGCCGGCACGTCGAGGGAAGTCAGATCTTTGACTACTGGCGTGACCCCGACGGGTTTTTGGTTGAGCACTTCACCGACGGCGACATGTTCGACAACACCCTCGAGCCCGGGTGGGCGCAGTTTAGCAGCTCCGGGCTGGGCCAGTGGGGGCCGAAGGTCACCAGTGACTTCCTCGGGCTGCACGGCGCCGCCGGCGGGTACGGGCTCGTGCCCGGCGCCATCGAGGGGCTGGTGTCCGTGGTCAACGCCCTGCGGGACGACAACGAATTCGACGTGCAGCGCCTCCTCGGCGTGCTGAAAGGAGCCCGGTCATGAGCACTTCCGTTCTTCGTACGGCTGAGGGCTGGTGGGTGGCGACGCCCGCCGGCGCGGCCCGGATCGCCACCGACGCCCGGACCACGGCCGAGCTGCTGGCCCAGCGGGCGGCCGTCGCTGCCGCGGGGAACAGCACCGACACCGTGCCGGTCGAGAGCCTGGCGCTGGTCTCGCCGGTCACTGTCCCCTGCCGGGTGGTGGCCCAGGCGACGAACTACGCCTCCCACGTCAGAGACGTCGGCATGAACCCCGACCAGACTCAGCTGACGTTCTTCCGCAAGGCGTCCGGGTCGATCTGCGGCCCCTACGACGACATCATCCGCCCGGCGCACGTCAAGCTGTTGGACTACGAGCTTGAGATCGGCCTTGTCATCGGCCGGGAGCTTCCGGTCGGCACCGCCATCACCACCGACAACTGGAAGGACTACGTCGCCGCCCTCATCGTCACCAACGACGTCTCGGCCCGGGACGTCCAGCTGTCCAAGGTCCAGTTCTTCGAATCGAAGTCCTACCCGACCTTCACCCCCGTCGGCCCAGCCCTGGTCCTGGTCAACGGCGACGAGCTCAAGCGTTTCGACGACCTGCGGCTGCAGCTGTCGGTCAACGGCGAGCTCCGCCAGAACGCCATCGTCGGCGGCGACATGCTCTTCCCGCCAGTTGAGGCCCTCCAGGCGCTGAGCCGCTTCCAGCGGCTCGAGCCCGGCGATCTGATCCTGACCGGTACCCCGGCCGGCACCGCCCTCACCAGCGGGGGGAAGCAAATGGAACTGAAGGCCTTCCTCGCCGCCCAGGCAGACAACCCCAACTTCCTCCACGACGGCGACGTCATCGAGGCCACCATCGGCGCCGACGACGGAGCCGTCGACCTCGGCCGGCAGCGCAACACGGTGAGGAACGCCCGATGAGCACCGCGACCACCGCCCTCGCCGGCACGCTGGCCGTGTTCTTCACCGGGCTGGGGACGGCCAAGATCCGGGCCGTCCCGGCGATGCGCCAGCGGGCCGCCCACGTCGGTATGTCCACCGCCGCCTACCGGCGGATCGGGGCCCTCGAGGTCGCCGGCGCAGCCGGCGTACTGGTCGGCCTCGCCCAGCCCCGCATCGGCGCACTGGCCGGCGCCGGCCTGCTGGCCCTCCTCGGCGGCGCCCTCATCGCCCACCGCCGCACCGGCGACGACCTGCGCGACGCGGCCCTCGCCCTCATCGCCGCCCTGGCCGTCACCGCCTACCTCGCCGCGCTGGGGGGGACGACCCGATGAACGGCCGCCCCGTTCCCGTCGTCATCGTCGGCGCAGGACCTACCGGAATGGCCACCGCCACGCTGCTGGCCCAGTACGGCGTCGAGAGCCTGGTGCTCGAGCGGTGGGAGGGCGTCTACCCCCAGCCCCGGGCCGTCCACCTCGACGACGAGATCTACCGGATCCTGGCTCGCCTGGGCATCGCTGACGAGTTCGCCAGGATCTCGCGGCCGTGTCGAGGACTGCGACTGGTCGACCGCAGCCTGCGGGTGCTGGCCGAGTTCGGGCGCCAAGCCCGCGGGCGCCACGGGTATCCCGAGGCGAGCATGTTCGACCAGCCGGAGCTGGAGTCGCTCCTGCGCGCCAACGTGGGACGGCATCCCGTCACCACGATCCGGGGCAACACCGAGGTGACCGGACTGGCTCAGGACGGCGCCGGCCTGGTGCGGGTTGAGTGCACAGACCGGGTCGGCGGTGGCCACTACTGCATCCTCGCCCAGTACGTCCTGGGCTGCGACGGCGCCAACAGCATGACCCGCAACTGGATCGGTGCCACCATGCAGGACCTGCGGTTCGAGCAGCGCTGGCTGGTCGCCGACATTGCCACTACGACCGACCTCGGGCAGTGGGAGGGCGTGCAGCAGGTCTGCGACCCGCACCGCGCCGCCACGTACATGCGCATCAGCACCACCCACCACCGCTGGGAGTTCCGCCTCCTGCCCGGCGAGACCGCAGATGACTACCGCCAGATCGACAGGCTGCATCGTCTACTGGCGCCGTGGACGGGCAGCATCGGAGTCGACCAGCTGCAGATCATGCGGGTGGCCGAGTACACCTTCCGCGCCCAGGTTGCCGACCGGTGGCGAGATCGGCAGGTCTTCGTGCTCGGCGACGCCGCCCATCTCACCCCGCCGTTCATCGGACAGGGGATGGGCGCCGGGATGCGCGACGCGATGAACCTGGCGTGGAAGCTCGCCGGCGTCCTTCGCGGCGACCTGCCCGCCAGCGTGCTCGAGACCTACCAGGACGAGCGCAAGCCCCACGTCCGGACCATGATCCGACGGGCCAAGCTGATGGGAATCGCCATGACCGCCGGTGGTGAGGCCGGCTCGCTGGTCCGCCGCGTGGTGGCGCCCTGGTTGCAGCACCTGTCTGGGCTTCGACTGCCCGTCTGGGACAGTGCGACAGAGACACCGCCTCTGGGCCGCTCCGATCTCGCCGTGCGGCCGCCTCTGCGCCGCACCCTGGCGGGACGGCTGTGCCCCAACGCCCGCCTCGACGATGGTCGCCGCTTTGACGACGTGGCGGCGGGCCGGTTCGCGGTGGTGACCTCGAGCGATCCCTCGGCGGCGCAGCGGGCGCAGGTCGACCAGCGGGGCGGTGTGCTCGTCGTCACCCGACCCGGCAGCGAGCTGGGCCGGTGGTTGTGTCGGGGACGCAGCACTGCCGCGATCGTCCGGCCCGATGCCACCGTCGTGCGTGCCGGCCGTGACCTGTCGGCGTTGTGTGCCGCCCTTCCTGCATCCAGCGCCCGTCGGGCGATACCCGTCTCGACATTCAGATGAGGAGGTATGTCTCCATGGTTGCGCGGATTGCTCCGTTACCGTCCACGGGCAACCCCCCGGACATTCAGGAGCTGCTCGCTTTTGGCACCGAAGCCACGGGTGGGGCGTCGAACGTCTTTTTGACCCTGGCGAAAAACTCTGAACTGTTCCGCCGGTGGCTGCCGTTTTACGCCGAGTTCTACACGCCGGGAAGGCTTGCGCCGCGGCAGCGGGAGCTGCTCATCCTGCGCACGGCGTGGCGGTGCCGGTGCGACTACGAGTGGGGTGCCCACGTCCGCATGGGATGTGCGGCTGGGCTGAGCGACGAGGAGATCGCCGACGTCGCCGACCACCTCGACGCCCGGGCGTGGTCGCCGGCAGACGAGGCCCTGCTGCGCGTCGTCGACGAGCTCGTCGACGATCACGGCGTCGAACGGCCCACCTGGGACGCCCTGGCCAGGTATTTCGACGAGCCGCAGCTCATCGAGGTGCTGATGGTCGTCGGAAGCTACGTCGGCCTTGCCGGCTTCCTCAATGCCGTTGAGGTCCAGCGCGAGGCCGGCGTGCCCGGTCTGCCCGTGACACCCAAGGAGGACCAGCAATGTCTCGCGTGACCGTCGCCGACCAGTTCATCGAGGTCTTGGGCCAGGTCGGGGTCGAGCGCATCTACGGCGTGGTGGGCGACAGCCTCAACCCGATCGTCGATGCCGTCCGTCGGGCGGAGGGCATCGACTGGGTGCACGTGCGCAATGAGGAGGCCGGCGCGTTTGCCGCCGGTGCCCAAGCGATGCTCAGCGGCCGGCTCGCGGTGTGCGCCGGCAGCTGCGGTCCCGGCAACACCCACCTCATCCAGGGCCTGTATGACGCCCACCGCAACGGGGCGCCGGTGCTGGCGATCGCCTCGCACATCCAAAGCACCGAGATCGGCACCGGGTTTTTCCAAGAGACCCACCCCCAGCAGATCTTCGGGGAGTGCAGCCACTACTGCGAGCTGGTCAGCAGCCCCGAGCAGATGCCCCGCATGCTGCGGATCGCGATCGCCACCGCGCTGGGCCGGGGTGGCGTCGCGGTGCTGGTCGTTCCCGGCGACATCGCTGCCGAGCGTGCGGTCCATCCGACCGGCACGACCACCCTGCCGATCGGCCACTCGCAGCTCGTGCCTACGCCCGAGCAGGTCCACGAGCTCGCCGACGCGCTCAACCGGTCGCGCACCGTCACCCTGTTCTGCGGCGCGGGTGTCACCGGCGCCCACCAGGAGGTGATGGCGCTCGCGGCCAGGGTGCACAGTCCCATCGGCCACACCCTGCGCGGCAAGGAATGGATCCAGTACGACAACCCCTACGACGTCGGGATGAGCGGCCTGCTCGGCTACGGAGCCTGCTACGAGGCATGCCACGAAGCCGACCTGCTGCTCATGCTCGGCACCGACTTCCCCTACGACGTCTTCCTACCCCAAGCCCACACCATCCAGGTCGATCACGATGCCACCCGGCTGGGCCGGCGAACGTCACTCGACCAGGCGGTGCACGGCGACGTCGGTGCGACCTTGCGCGCGGTGCTTCCCCTGGTGGAGCAGAAATCCGATCGCGCGTTCCTGGACCGCATGCTGCGCCATCACGCCGGCAAGCTCGAGCACGTCGTCAACGCCTACACCCAAGAGGCCGAAGATCACGTCCCGATCCATCCCGAGCACGCCGCTCGGGTCCTCGATGAGCTCGCCGCCGACGACGCCATCTTCACCGTCGACACCGGGATGTGCAACGTCTGGGCGGCGCGCTACCTCACCCCCAACGGCCAACGCCGCGTGATCGGCTCCTTCCGCCACGGCACCATGGCCAACGCCCTGCCCCAGGCGATCGGCGCCCAGCTGGACAACCCGCACCGGCAGGTGGTCTCCCTGTCCGGCGACGGGGGCCTGGGCATGCTGCTGGGCGAACTGCTGACCGTCACGCTGCACCAACTTCCGATCAAAATCGTCGTGTTCAACAACTCGTCGCTGGGGATGGTGAAGCTGGAGATGCTGGTCGACGGCATGCCCGACTACGAGACCGACCACACGCCCGTCGACTACTCGGCAATCGCTCGCGCGGTCGGCATCCACTCCGTGCGCGTCGAAAAGCCAACCGACCTGCGCTCGGCGCTGGGCGACGGGCTGCACCATCCAGGCCCAGCGCTCATCGAGCTGGTCACCGACCCCAACGTGCTCGAGATACCGCCACACCTGACCACCGAGCAGGTGCGCGGCTTCGCCCTCGCCAGCGCCAAGGTGGTGCTCGGCGGTGGGGTGGGGCGCATGCTCGACCTGGCCCGGGCCAACCTGCGCTACGGCACCGCCGCACTGCCGTAACCACGGGCGCCTGCCCTCACCCCAGCGCAGCCCCCATGGTGACAGCACCACAGCCACAACCACACCACAGCAATCGCAATCCTGATCACCACTGCGAAATACCCGGACACGACCACCAATGCAGACCGGCTCAGCCAGAAAAGCAGCATCTCACGGTCGTTACGGGCACTACTGCTTGAGAGTTTCTCAGACGTCATTCACCTGCCAGGGATGCCTATTCACAAAGAGGGGGTTGGTCATGAGCAGATATCGTCAGCTCACCAACGAAGACACGTCAATGAGCGACCAAGACCGTGACCGCCGACTGGCGCCGCGGAAGCGGCAACGCCTGTCTGCTTTACGCAGGTCCGGACGAGGACTGATCGTCGGCGTGGTGATCGCCGTGACGGCATCCCTGACCGCCTGCGCCAACCACGCCGGCTCGACATCACCGCCCGGGGACGCCGCGGCGCACCAGCACGCCCAAGTCGTGCGCAAAAGCGCCTCGCAAATGAACTCTGCCGAGATCGACCGCTTTCAGCGCGCCTTCTCCTACGCCGTCCGCAAGGGCTACTTCGATGTCTTCAACCAGGAGCACCAAAATCACGAGCGCAACCGGAACCACGGCATCGACCTGACCGCCACCTCCCCGATCACCGCCGTGGCCGCCCC
>JAFAXZ010000278.1 GCA_019240665.1 Pseudonocardiales bacterium
CAGTTTCGAAGAGGTTGTGATCAGCGAGACGATCTGGCGCAATGTTCCCCCGGCTCGCGTCTACATCGCCAGACGTCCCAGGAACGGCCAGAGGCCCGGCTGACCGGAGATCGTGGGCCCCTGGCGGCGCATCGAGCGCAGTTTTCCACCCTGGCCATGCGGGGACGCTGGTTGGGGCAATCCAGTGGTGGACCACTGCACATGGAGGGAAAAAGGCCCTCCGAGCGGCGGCACCGGAAGATACGTGATCGTGTTATTCGGGCCCGCCCGGCCAGGACGCTAGCGTTTGGGTGCGCGTACCACCGGTCGTGACCCCGCTGCGTCGCCGACCTGCCGAGACCGCCGCAGCCAGGGACGTCCGGGGTAGCCCGGGGTGGGTGGCTCGATACGCCGGTGGGTTGTCACAGCGTGGTTTGAGAATCGCTTGCACCTGGGGATCGTTGATGTTCTGGTGGGTGACGACGGTCACGCCGGTGTCCTCGCTGGACGCAATCTGGCCGGTCCGCACCGTCTTCACCATCGCGTTGACCGAGTCGAAGCCCATCCGGAACGGGTTCTGGACGACGAGTGCGGTAATTGCGCCCGATGTGACGCCCTGGACCTCGTCCGGCGACGCATCCCATCCGATGACCTTGATCTTTCCAGCTTTGCCCGCCTGGTTCAGGGCGTTGGTGGCGCCAATCACACCAGGCTCGTTCGCCACGAAGATCCCATCCAGGTCGGGATTGGCGGTCACGATGTTCTCCGTGACCGCCAACGCGGTGTTGGGATCGCTGTTGCTGGACTGCTCGGCCACCAGCTTCAGGTTCGGATGCTTTGCGAGTCCCTCGGTGAAGCCCGTGGTGCGCTGGTCGTTGGTCACCGTTCCGGGCTGAAACGGGATGAAAGCAACTCTGTGCTCGCCCGGACCCAGGGCATCGGCGAGCAGGTCAGCAGCCTTTCGCGCGGCCGCGACGTTGTCGGTCGCGAACACGGGCACGTTGTCCGGCTGCGGGTTTGTTCCGGAGTCAATATTGATTACTGGAATGTTCCGGCTCAGCGAATCCTGGGTGAGCTGGGCGAGAACCTTCGCGTCGGTGGCCGCATAGACAAGACCGTCCACCTGCCGGGTCAAGAAGTTCTGCAGCAGGTTGACCTGGCCGGTGACGTCGGTCTCCGCGGTGACCCCGTCCCACTGGACCTGCACGTCGGGCATCTTCGACGCCGCGCACTGCGCCCCTTTGCGGACGCTGTCCCAGAAGTCGAACCCGACAGCCTTGGGAACTACCGCGAGGGTGATGGGTCCGCTGGTCTTCACCTTCGGGTGCCCGCCGGCGCCCGAGTCCTGCACGGTGACCACTCCGCAACCCGAGGTCAGCAGAATGACGGCAGCCGCGCAGGCCAGTGCTGCCGACAGCCTGACACGCATGGCGCCTCTCTTCCGCAGCTTCTTTTCTCAGGGGATTTGTCGTTACGCCTGAATCAACTCCGACGCTGCCCGCCGCCGGTACCGGTCCCAGAAGACAGCGATCCAGATGATTACTCCGATGATGACCTGCTGGTAGAAGGTATTGATGTCCAGGAGCACGGACCCGTTGCGGATCAATGCGATCAACAGGGCGCCGAGCAAGGTACCGATAACCTTTCCCTCACCGCCAAAAAGGCTGGCCCCGCCGATCACGGTAGCGGCGATCACGTCGAGCTCGAGCCCGATACCGAAGTTCGGTTGCCCGGAATTGACCCGGGACGCGGCGACCATGCCGCCAAAACCCGCAAGAATGCCAGAAATGACGTAGACGATCGTGAGGTAGCGCCTGACCGGAATGCCGGACAGCCGCGCGGCCTCGACGTTGGACCCTATGGCGTACGCGTATCGCCCGAGTTTGGTCCGGGTCAGGACGACGTGTCCGGCCAGAGCAACGACGACGAGCGCCAAGATCGGGATCGGTAACGCCCCGAGTTTTCCCTGGCCAAGTAGCTTGAACTCCGGTGGCACACCGGAGACGGCGACGGAACCAGTCACGATGTACACGAGGCCACGGGCCACGCTGAGCATACCAAGAGTAGCGATGAACGGCGCCATTTCCGCCCGCGTCACGAGCAAGCCGTTGACCACGCCCGCGATGGCTCCGATCGCCGCGCCGACGACGATCGACAACGGGACTCCGACGCCGTACTTCACCACCATCATCGCGCCGAGCACGCCCGACAGAGCGGCCACCGAGCCGACGGACAGGTCGATGCCGGCGGTGATGATTACCATGGTCATACCAATCGCGATGATCGCCACCACCGCCGATTGGACCCCGATGTTGAACAGGTTGTTCGCGCTGAGGAAGGCATCGGAAGCGAAGGACAGGTAAACGAAGAGCACCACCACGGCGCCGGCCGCTGCCAGCTGGGACACCGCGGAACGAACTCGGTCACGCCAGGCGTCGGACACCGGGATACGACTCCGCCCCGATCTCATCGTTTTCGCCTCGCTCATGAGCGCTCCCCCTGGCCCGCTGTTGTCGTTCTGCCGGGTCGGCGGAGCGGACCACACCGCCGACCCGGTGGCACTTCCGGTGGCCAACTGCATGACCTGCTCCTCGGAGAACTGCTCGCGAGTCAACTCCCCAGTTATTCGTCCAGCGCGTAAGACAATGATGCGATCACACATGTTGAGCAGCTCCGGGAGGTAGGAGCTGATGATGACAATCCCGCGCCCCTCGCTGGCCAGTCGCCCGATCAGGTCGAAGATCTCGGCCTTGGCGCCCACATCGATGCCCCGCGCCGGCTCATCGAAAAAGAGCACCTGGCCCTTGGTCTCCAACCACTTCGCCACCACGACCTTCTGCTGGTTACCGCCGGAGAGCACCCGGACCAGACGTTTGATCGACGGCGTCTGGATGCCCAGCTGATCTCGCCAGAACAGCGCGATCTTCCGCTCCTCGCGCAGGTCGATGATGCCGAAGCGGAGCGGAACATTCGCCAGGGTGATGTTCTGGTCGATCGGAAGCTGCAGGGCGAGCCCCTCGCCTTGGCGATCCTCCGTCAGGTAGCCGAGTCCCGCCTCGATCCCCTGCTGAGGCGAGGAGATGTGGACCTCGCGACCCCGCAGGAGAACCCGCCCTGCATCGGGGATGTCCGCGCCGAAGATGGCCCGCGCGAGCTCGGTCCGACCGGCGCCGACCAGACCGGCGAACCCGACGATCTCGCCGGCCCGAACGTCGACCGTGCACTCGACGAGGTCGACGACCCTGCCCCGCCGGGAGATGCCTTCCGCCCGGAGCAGCACATCCCCGATCTCGACCCTTGGTTTGCGATAGAGGTTGTCAATGTCCCGACCGACCATCAGCCGGATCAGGCGTTCTGGTGACACCTGCGCCGAGGGCAGCGTCTGGACAACCCTGCCGTCGCGCAGGACGGTGACCCGGTCGGCAAGATGAGTCACCTCGTCAAGGCGATGCGAGATGTACACGATCGCGATACCGTGCGCCTTGAGCTCCGCGATCACCCCGAACAGATCGCCGATCTCGGCCTCCGTGAGCATCGCGGTCGGCTCGTCCATGATCACGATCCGAGGAGTTCCGCCGAGAGCCTTCGCGATCTCGACCCGTTGCCGATCGGCGACCGGGAGCGTGCCCACGAGACGGCCCGGGTCCACCGCGAGGTTGACCCGGGCAAGCAGGGCGCTGGCACGCCTACGGTCGGCACGAGGAGACAACACCCCCAGGTGGGCCGCCTCGTCGCCCAGACACAGGTTTTCCGCCACGGTCAGGTGCGGAGCGAGCGCCAGCTCCTGGTGCACCATTGACACGCCCAGCACCAGCTGAGCGAAGCGGGGACCACGAAACTCAACCGGCTCGCCCTGAAGGAGGACAACGCCGTCGTCCGGCCGCTCGACCTGCGACAGCAGCTTCATCAGGGTCGACTTGCCAGCGCCGTTCTCACCAGCAACAACGTGGACCTCACCAGGCAGCACCGTCAAGCTGACCCGGTCGAGGGCGAGCACCCCCGGATAGCGCTTGGAGACCCCACACATTTCCAACATCGGCTCGACCATAGCGTGATGAACTGGTTAAGGACCGTGTTCGCGGGCTTTCCTCGTAGCCGCTGTTGAGCTTGGGATGACCTTCCCGACTCCCTCGAGCGCGCTGCTGCAGGCATGGGCCGCTGTCCCGCCGGTGTCGCGGGCGCTGATGGAGCTGTTCCTGGATGCCCCCGCAGTCGTCGTCGAAGACCTCGGTGCGTTGGTGGCTGGCCGAGCTGGCGTGCGCCCACCCGACGCACCAGGCCGGAAGCCTCGATCTGGCGGCCGCCCACGCCGTAGACGTGGCGACCACCCGCGGGTTCGCCATCCTGACTGCAGACTGACCGCAGAACCCGGACCGCTGCGCGCGATCGACCCGGACGTGCAGATCGAGGAGCTGCCCGCATCGTAGCGACGGCGCTGGATCATCCGGGTTGAGCCCGGGCCACCGTTGTGGGATTGGCCGCGACGATGCTCACGGCACGGCTCCCCGCAGAATCCCGGCCAGCTCGACATTCAGCGCCTGGCGCACCAGCACGCACTCCGAGCAGGAGCAGCACCGGCCACCCCGGCACGGGGGGCAGATGACAAACGTGGACACCAGGAACTCCCACACCGGCTCGGCGCGGCAGCTCAGCTGGCAGTCACCATCCGGTGCTGACAGCCGCACCACCATCCGACCCAGGGCAGAGTGGTACAGGTGCACGTCTGCGTCGCCAGCAGGGGCGTCGAACGCTTCGGCAAGCAGACTCCGCGCCCAAGACCAGCACCGCGTTGCGGACCCGCCGGAGGGGTTCAACACCAGTGACACCGCCAGCGGATCGGCCAGGGTGTAGGACCACACGCCGGGGACCAGGCAGCACCGCGGATTGAGGAACACGGTGTCACGGGTCACTGCTGCATGCTCGCTCATCGTCGGTTCTCCTCGAGAAGTTCTCTCAGTTCCCGCCGCCGCGCCGACAGGTGCGCGATCGTCTCCGCGGCGGCGGTTTGCACCTGCTCCTGAGCAATCACCAGCGTGGTGATCGCGGCAATCTCGGCTTGGAGCGCGGCGCGGATGATCGAGCCGGTCACGGTGGTCATCGGGGACCGCCCCCGGGGTTCGTGGCTGTGCGGCCAGCGGCAACAACCAGCCCCGGGAGGTTGGTCCTCACCTGGTGCATGACGATCGATCCCCGCTCCGCGTGGGCCCGCCTGATGCGGGTCTCACCAACAGATAGGGACCGGGGTTACACCACCGGACCAGGGGGGGCGTAGACCTGCACCACGCCCTGGGTCTCACGGACCTCCAGCTGCGGCAACGCCGGAGGCGGAACGGCCAACTGATACCGCAGCAGCTCGCCGTTGAGGGCGAAGGAGGTGGTGTGGCACGGGCAGTCCAGCCGCCGGGCCGGCGCGTTCAGGGCGAGCCGGCAGCCCAGATGGGTGCACACCCCCGACACTGCCCGCAGCGCACCGCCGGTACGGGCCACGAATCCGACCACCGTGCCCAGGTCGAAACCCCGCACCCCACCCTCGGCCAGATCCGCGCTGGTGCTCACCGTGCGCCACTCGCCGGTGTTCGGGAGCAACGTCTGCTGCCCCCCTGGCCTGCTCGGGGCTGGACTCCGGCTGGTGAGCGCGTGGTCGGCCACGGCGCCAACCGCCGCGGCGGCCGCCGCGATCGAGGTGGCCGCCACCAACCGGCGCCGGGTGCCATCCACCACCGGCCGAGGCAGCGGCAACGGCTGGACGTCCTGGTCGGTCTGCGCGGCGGCCAGCCGCCGGTGCAGGTCGGTGACGAACTCGTCACCCGGCGCCGTGCTGCCCGGCCGTGCTGCCCGCAGCGTGATCGCCGCGCGCAGTGGCCCGACGTCGGTATCGTCAGCGCGAAACGACCGCGGCCGACGACCCGCCAGCAGATCCGCGACGAACCGGCGCACGCCCCGTGCACTCACCTGTTCACCTCCAGCAGCTGCGCGGCCCGACGCAACGCCCGATGCTGCAACACCTTCGCATACGCCACACTCACCCCGAGCGCGGCGGCGGCCTCGCGCACCGAACAGGAGTCCAAAAACCGCAACTCCAGGATCCGCCGGTAGAGTTCGGGAAGCTCCGCCAGGATTGCCGCCGCCCGCCCCACCGCCGCCGAGGACCCCACCGCCGCCGAGGACACTGCGTCGTCAGCCGGCACCAGTTCCAGCTCGTCATCATCGGTGAGCCTGGTGATTTCACGACCCAGCGTCCGCCGCCAATGCCCGGCCAGCACCGTCCGCGCAGTGGCGAACAGGTAGGCCCGCACCTCCGCCGCGCTGGCCGAGACCCGCAACGGGCGCAGCGCGGCCAGGAACACCTCCGCAGTGAGATCCTCCGCGTCCGGCCGGTTACCGACCTTGGCGAACATCAGCCGGTACACCCGGTCGACGTTGTCCCGGTACACCGCTTCCCAATCCGGGTAGAACTCGCCGCTGACCACACGCAACTGTGGCGCGTCAGCGGCTGGTACGTCAGCCCCGCCGCCGGTACCGGCGCCCGCCCGAGCCGCAGCGGCCCGACCACGCCCGGTCCGCCCCATGACCCAGCCACCTTCCATCGCCTGCGTCGACCCCGCCACTACCAGATAGGAACCGGGGTTACTTCGGGCACCGGATCGGACACAAGTCCACGCTGATGCTCGACGGAGTCGACACGTTCTGTTGAGCGTCGGCGAGTTCGACGGCAGGGTCCTCGGACGGGCTCGGCGACAGCTCTGCTGTCGAACTCGGCGACCAGGGAGCTGAGCACTGATGCGTTCATGAGGATGCGCGTCGGATGTTCCGGTTCGCGTTCGGCTGCGCTGAGGAGTCTGGGGACTGGCACCTGCGCGCCACGGCGCGCAGTGGCGGGTAACGTTTCTTGCGGTGCCCGGGTCTGCCGGCTACACCGGCGGCAGGCCGAGCGCCTCGTCGACCCGGGTCAGGATCGTGACGTCGTCCGATCCGGCTCCCCGCAGCAGATCGATGGCTGTTGAGCGTAACTGGCCGACGATCATGACAAGGGGTAGCGGCGGCCCCTGGGGAAGCAGCCGGCCGGCCGCGCGGAGAGCGTCGAACGCGGCCGCCTCAGCTTGCTCGGTATAGCGTTCTGCGGACTCGCCCAACCCCGCCAACTCGGCGGTGAGCGACTCATCGACGGCCCGCACCGCGGCGGCGAACGAGCGCAGCGCGGTGCCCAATTCCGGCGGCGGCGTCGCCGGCAACCGGGTGAGCGTGACTCCGGCCCGGGCCAGGACACGGACGTTCCGCACGGCGTAGTCCATCTGCCGAGTGGCCGCATCGACCGCATGGACCCCGCCGAGCCGCCGCCGTCGCCCTACGTGGAGCCACAGCGCCTCGCCGGCCGCCAACACCGCGCTCTGGAGCCGCTGCACCGCGGCGTCCGCGCGCCGCGCCCGGTCCAGGGCGTCCCGCGCTGCCGTTTCGTCGTGCCGGTCGAGCGCGGCAGCGACCCCCTCGAGGACGCCCGCGAGTTCGTCGAACACCTGCCGTGACTCGCGGACCAGTGCGGCAACCGGGTCCCGGGCCACGGCGAGTTGGCTGGTGACGAGAGCGACCACGCCACCTATGAGCGCATCGACGAACCGCAACGGCACGGCTGTGGCCGTCGACGGCGCAACCACCACAAGGTACAAAGCAGACACCGCTGCCTGCACCAGGGAAACCGTGCTCGCCCCGATCGCGACCGCGAGGCTGAGCGTCAGCAGGATGACCGTGAAAATGGTCCACGTCGTGTGGGGGCCGAGGGCCTGGGCGACCACGTCGGCAACCAGGACCCCGCCCGCAACACCAACGATGACCTCGACGGCCCGCCGCATCCGCTGGCCCCGAACCTGCCCCAGCACAATGAGCGCCGCCGCTGGCGCGAAAAATGGCTGGGGATGACCGATGAGCCAGGTGTCAACGAGCCACGCGACGGTTGCGGCGGTGGTCGACTCCACCACCAGGAGCCACCCCTGGCGCAGCCGGCCGGCGGAGATTCGAAGCCAGCCCATCAAGCGCACGCCGCTGCTCTCCCGGCCACCGTCGCGGCTCGAGCAGCCTGACCCACGTTGTCACAGGCGCAGGAAAGATCGACCAGTGCTCTCCGTTCCCTCGGGACTCGGTCCGACGTTCGCCATCCGTCGCGATCGGCGATTCGACCCTCTCGGGTCGCGGTGAGCGGACTGATCTAGCTGGCGGGTGCTTTGGCCCGGAGCAGTTGAATGAACTCGCGCATCCAGGCTGGATGGTCGGGCCAGGCGCGGGCGGAGACCATCAGCCCGTCCACGACGCCAGCGGCATCGACGAACTCGGCGCCAGCGGCCACGACGTCAGGCTGCAAGGCGGGGTAGGCGGCGGTCCGTCGACCCTGCAACAGCCCGGCTGCTCCGAGAGCGAGTGGCGCGTGGCAAATCTGCGCGACCGGCTTGTGCTGGTCGAAGAAGTGCCGGGCGACACGCTGGAAGTCCGGGTCGTTGCGGATGTACTCCGGGGCCCGGCCACCAGGGATGACGAGCGCGACGTAGTCGGCGGGGTTGACATCGGCGAACGACAGGTCGGCGTTCCAGGTGTAGCCGGGTTTCTCGGTGTAGGTGTCGAACCCATCGACGAAGTCGTGCACGACGAACTGGAGCTTTTTGCGACTGGGCGCGGCGATGTGCACCTCGTAGCCCTCTTCCAGCAGCCGCTGGTAGGGATAGAGCACCTCCAGTGACTCGGCGGCGTCTCCGGCCAGGATCAGGATCTTTGTCACGGCTCGTCCCTCGCGTTCTCGACAGTGTGACGTTGGGTAGCCTAAAATTGGTCAGACCAACAGTCAAGCGGGCCAGTACTGGGCAAGGAGGGAACGTGACGTTCCGGGGCGTGGTGCGCAGCCCGGCCTATCTGCAAGTCGCCGAGCAGATACGGGCCGCGATCCTGTCCGGCGAGCTGGCCCCGGGCCAACCGCTGCCGACCGAACGCGACCTGTGCGCCCAGTTCTCGGTCAGCCGGACCACGGTGCGGGAAGCGCTGCGGGCCCTGCAGGCACAGGGCTTGGTGTCCGGCGGTGGTCGCACCACGCCACTGCGCACCACGGTCGCGGCCGAGCCCCCGAGCGAGCCGCTGCGCGATGCGTTGCACAACCTGGTCCGGCTGCAACGGGTCTCACTCGCCGATCTGGTGGAGTTGCGCTGTGCGCTGGAGGCGGCGGCGGTGGAACGCGCGGCGGCTCATCCCCAGGCCGATCGATTAGCCGAGGCCCGAGCAGCGTTGGATGACATGCGCCGGCTGGATATCAGCGCCGAGGAGTTCGAGGATGCCGACGTCCGGTTTCATGTCGCGCTGGTCGCCGCCTCCGGCAATGAGGCAATGCATCTGATCATGCTGGCGGTACGGGACGCGATCGCGGAACACCTGCGTGACGCGCTGCACGAATTGCCGCGCAGCCGAGCCGTCCGGTGCCGGCTCACCGACCAACACGCCGCCCTGCTGGCCGCGGTCGAGAAGGGCGACGCCGAGCAGGCTGGTTCCCTGACCCGAGAGCACATCATGGACTTCTACCGGCGGTTCCCGCTTTGAGCCGCGAACGCGCCGACGGAGATGGGGAGCATAGGCATGAGCATCCTCGTCACACTATCTTTCTTACTCCAGGCGGGACTCGGCGATATGCTTATCGAAACTTTTTCCTGGACAGCGCGGTCGGTTGTGGTGTGGTCGTCTGGTAAATGCTGTTGAGCCAAACGTTGAGTAGCACGTCGACGGCGCTGGATTCGACGACGGCGGGTCCATCGTCAGAGAAGGTTGCATACAGCACCCGCTCGTTCATCGAATTGAGTGCCACCGCCAGGTCTCGGGCGGGTAACCCGGCGGGCGCGGCGCCTCGTTTCCGCTCAGCCTCGATGGCAACGGCGGTGCAGTGCACCCATCCTTCCATGACAGTGGCCCACAACTGGCGCACCTCGGCGTTCGTGCGCCGCACCTGGGCGCAGGCGAGGGTGACCGCTCGATGCGACCGGAAGGCTTCGTAGAAGGCGCTGATGGCTTCCCGCCACCGCGCCGGCGGGTCTTCGGCGAGGTGGTCGAGCACGTCGGCGGCGGCTGTCTGTGCCTGTTCGACGACGCTGTCGAGCAGCGCCAGCAGGACCGCGTCCTTCGAGGCGAAATAGAAGTAAAACGTGGGCCGGGAGATGCCCGCTCCCCGGGCGAGGTCGTTGATGGAGATCTCGCTGAGTGGTCGATCCTCTAGCAGTCGCTCTGCCGTGGCGAGGATCGCCAGCTGCCGGTCGTCGCCAGAGGGCCGAGGCGTGCGCCGGCCTCTGGATGTCCGGGGGTTGGATGTCCGGGGGTTGGATGTCCCTGGGTGCGCCGCGGTAGGGGCCGGGCTCATGCGCAGACTCTACACACCGTCGAGCTTCTCGACAAACTGTTGGCGTCGTCGACGCGACGTCGATACCCTGATGCCTGGCACGTTGGCGGCGGGGACGCCTCGAGTCGGCTTGGGTGGTAGCAGGCGGTGCACTGCGGGAAGGTGGGGTGAAGGCGTGCGGCTCGACCACGTCGATGTGCTCATCGTCGGCGCCGGTTTGTCTGGCATCGGCGCCGCGTGCCACCTGCGGCGGCGGTGCCGGGATAAGACCTTCGCGATCCTGGAGGCCCGCGGGCGGATCGGTGGCACCTGGGATCTCTTCCGCTATCCCGGGATCCGCTCGGACTCGGACATGTTCACGCTCGGCTACTCCTTCAAGCCATGGACAGCCGCCAACGCGATCGCGGACGGCGACTCGATCCGCTCCTACGTCCGCGAGGCCGCCGACGAGTACGCGCTGCACGACCGCATCAGCTTCGGCACGCGGGTGCTCGCAGCGCGCTGGTCCTCGGAGGACGCCCGCTGGGCGGTCGAGCTCGAGCGTGCGGGCCAGCGCGAGACCGTGACCTGCCGCTTCCTCTAC
>JAFAXZ010000308.1 GCA_019240665.1 Pseudonocardiales bacterium
CACCTGCACAAGCGCTTTCGGTGCGGGCAGGCACCAAGGTCGGGGCGAGGCCTGGTCCCGGTACGCCGGTACTCATCCACCGGGCCCCCCGCCCCGACCAGCCAGGCGGACGTTCTGAAGGTTGACGGTCGGCAGCGGCTGGGACAGGTCGGCGAGGATGACCTGATCACCGGGATTGAGCCCGGCCAGCACCTGGGTGCGCGTGGGCCCGATGGCGCCGAGGGTGACCTGGACGGTGTGCGGGGTGCCGTCACGCAGTACGGTGACGATGGTGCTGCCACCTGCGGTGTGCACAGCGGAGCTGGGCACAGTGAGGGTGCCGGATGCATGGGCCAGCATGATGGACACCGAAGCGCTCTGTCCGGCGGAAAGTTGCTGCTCGATGTTGGTGAGGCCGATCGTGATGGGGTAACTGACCGATCCGGACGATGTGCCCGAGCCCGAGGAGGCGAGCAGGCCGATCGAGACAACCTGGCCGCGCAGTGGTGCTGAGCTTCCACTCGGGGTGACGGTTGCGGCGTCGCCCACCCGCACCGAACCCACATTGGCGTCACTGACCGAGGTGATGACCTGGTGCGAGCCCTCCCCGATGACAACGATCTGCGGGGTGCCCGAGCTCCCCGGGACCGACTGTCCCGCGCTGATGGTCACCGAGCCGACAGTGCCATCGATCGGGCTGTGCAGCTCGGCTTGGTCGTGGGCCTGTTGTGCTTCGGCGAGTTGCGCCTGGGCGGCATCGATAGCGGCCTGGTCCGAGGCGAGTTGCTCAGCCGAGGCCGGCCGAGGAGATGAGGCGGCCCGGTTCGCACCGCCCGCGGGTGATCCGGTCGCGCGGCCGGATCGGGCGGCACCGCCAGTTGGTGATCCGGTCGTGTCGCTGGGCCGCTGTCGCGGACCCTGGAGTGGTTGCGGCTGAGCACTGGACCGCAGCGAAGTCAAGAGCTTGTCGACGGCATCGTCGAGCGCGGGCATGTCTGTGGTCACAACCTGCTGAGCGTGGTCGACGGCAACCTGGTCCGCGAGCACGGTCTGCAGCGCCGACTCACAGCCGCTCGAATCCGACCAGCGAGGAGTCGCCATCCCATCAGGGAGCTCCGGTGCCGCGGATCCCGACTCCGGGACCGCGGATCCCGACTCCGGGACCGGCGGTGGCGTGGTCGCCGGGGCCGCTGAGGACGACGAGCCGCTCCTGTCGGGATTCGGAGACGTCCGTGCCGTGCCACCATTGGCTGAAGTCAGGAAGGCCTGGCAGAGGCTGGTCTCGGCCTTGAGATCGTGCTGTTCCGTGGCGATGTCCTCCTCGGCCCGATGCTGGTCTGCGAGGAGACGGGCCTGCTGCTTGGTGACCAGTTCCCGGGCAGCCGATGTGGGGTCCGACGGGCCGGTGGTCTCCGTGATGAAGGCAGCTGGCGCCACAGCAGTGGTGGACGTGCCGGGGGTCTGGCTCGACTCGTCAGCGGCCAGCCTGGCCTGGGCGATAGCGACTGTGGCTTGAGCCGAGGCGACCTGGGCGTCCAGGGAGGTCGTGTCGAGCTGGGCAAGGGTCTGGCCGACGGTCACATGCTGACCGACGGCGGCCGAAACGCTGCGAACGTTGCCGGCGATGGGAAAGCTGAGGTTCGCCTCGTTGATCGGTTGGATCGTGCCCAGCGAATCCAGGGTCGCATCGACATCGGCTCGCTCGACGCTTGCGGTGCGGTAGGACGGTCCACCGGTGCGGCTGGCCGCGACCACCTCGGCGAGGACGATGATGAAAATCGCGACCACGACGCCCCCGACCACCCAGTGCCGCCGTCGGCTGCGTCCTGAGCGCAGCATGCGCGACCGCCTGGCGGTGGGTCTCGCGCGAAGTGAGTCAGGCACCGTTCACCCTGTCGTTGCTGCCGGTGTTGGACGCACCTGACCTGACCCGGTCCGACCAGTACCGCGACCGCCGAAGCCACCTTGGCAGCCGCGGGGACCTGGCTGCCGAATGCTGATCGACGAGGCGGCAACCGCCCCGGTGTCGTCGGACGGGCCGACCGCGGTCACGCACTCTCCGACGGCCAAAGCTGAGTGATCGGTCGCGACGGTCTTGCTGAACGTGGTGGTCTGCGTGGTAGTGACGGAGCGGGTGGCGTTCGAGGTACCGATGTGCACGACGAAGCCGCCCCCGCTGATGGAGGTGATCTTGCCGAAGGCGCGCGCACCCCGGCCCGGAGCACCGAACCCGTTAGCCGTGCATCCACCGTCGACGGCCGCCGGGCTGATCAGCACTGACGTGGCGGTGACCGGGCCGGCCGGGTCACCGGCGGGCCGCGGGACGCCGACCGCGAGCGCGCAGTCCCCGATCACGAGGTCCGCGGCAGTTGCGGGCCCCGTCCTGGTGAAGCTGGTTGCTGGGGTGAAGGTGACGGTCACCTGCCCAATCCTGGGGTTCTGCACCTGGAGACTGGAGGCGGTGACCGCGGCGACAGTGCCCGAGGCACCGGGAGGCCGGGCAGCGGCCGCGGGCGAGGAACTGGATTCGGCTGCCGGCCCCGCCGTTGAGGGACCCGCATTCCCGCAGGCGCTGACCGCACCGGCGACCACCGCGACAAGCCCGAAACTCAGACCGAACAACCACCGGTTCATTGACTCCTCATTCGCTACGCAGTGCTTCGATCGGGGCGAGCCGAGCGGCCCGGCTCGCCGGGTAAACCCCAAAGACGAGACCGATCGCGACGGCCACGGCCAGCGCGCCCAGGGTTGCCGTCGCCGAGATCACGATGGGTTGGGAGATCAGCCTCGACAGACCGATCCCGGCAGCCACACCGAGCAACACACCGAGCACCCCACCGGCCAGTCCGAGCACGGATGCCTCGACCAGGAACTGGCGTCGGATCACCCGGGGCGTGGCGCCCAGGGCTTTCCGCAGACCGATCTCGCGGATTCGCTCGGTCACCGACACCAGCATGATGTTCATCACGCCCACGCCGCCGACCAGCAAGGAGATCGCCGCGATACCGCCGAGCAGCACCGTGAGCGTCTGAGTGACCGAGGTGGCGGTGTTCAAGATCGACTGCTGGCTGGTGATGGTGAAGTCCGCGCTGGCTGGACTCAGGACGTGGTGCATGGTGGACAGCTCTGACTCGGCTTCCTGGTAGGCGGCCGACAACGTGTCCGACGACTGCGCCTGGAGATAGATGGCCTGCAACGAGAACCGGTTCGCGCCGCCGAAGAGCCGTCCGGATGCTGTGGTGAGCGGAACGATCGCCTGGTCGTCCTCGTTCGCGACCGCCGTCGAGCCCGCCGTGCTGAGCACCCCGACCACGGTCAGCGGCACGTCGGTGATAGTCACCGTTTGCCCAACGGCGTCCCGAGCGCCGAACAGCTCCTGGGCGGTCGTGGCGGCAAGCACCACGACCGCCGCATGATCGCTCACGTCCTGGCTGGTGAGGAAACGGCCGCTGTCGACCGTGCGGGCCCGGACCGGAAGCCAGTCAGGCATCGTGCCGACCACGGTCGTGGTCCAGTTCGAGGTCCCGGTGCTCAGCGATTCCGAGCGCTGCACGGTGGGGGCGACCGCGGCGATATCCGGCGCCACGACCTTCGAGGTCAGCGCAGTGGCGTCCGCCACGGTCAGCGTGGACGCGGTGCCGAAACCGCCGCGGACACCGCTGCTGCTGGTGACGCTGCCCGGGGTGACGATAAGCAGGTTGCTGCCCAGCGAGTTGATCTGCTGGCTGATCTGTTTCTGGGCGCCGAGGCCCAGCCCGACCGTCAGCATGACCGCGGCGATGCCGATCAGGATGCCGAGCACGGTCAGCCCCGAGCGCAGACGATGGGATAGCACCGCCTCGAGTCCGGTGCGAACGGTCTCCAGCCAGTTCATCCCCGCGCTCCCTCGGGCACGCGATCGCTGTCACCGCAGATGGCGCCGTCCAGGATGCGCAGCGTCCGCTGGGCCGCCGCCGCCACATCAGACTCGTGCGTGATGAGCACGATGGTCCGGCCGGCCGCGTGCAGGTCGGCAAGCAGCCCCAAGACGTCTGCGGTCGCGGCGGAGTCCAGGTTGCCGGTCGGCTCATCGGCCAGAATCAGCGCCGGATCGCCGACCAAAGCCCGCGCAATGGCCACCCGCTGCTGCTGGCCACCGGACAGCTCACCGGGACGGTGCTCCACCCGGTCCGCCAGACCCACCCGCGCCAAGGCCTCCGATGCTCTGGCGCTCCGCTCGGCGCGCGGAATACCCGCATAGCACAACGGAAGTTCCACATTGCGCCCCGCTGTCAACGAGCGCAACAAGTTGAACTGCTGGAACACGAAGCCGATCCACCGGTTGCGAACCTCCGCAAGTTCCTCCTCCGACATCGCACTGACGTCCTGACCGGCCAGCCGGTAGGTCCCCGATGTCGGGCTGTCCAAGCAACCCAGGACATGCATGAGGGTCGACTTCCCAGACCCGGAAGGACCCATGATCGCGACGAACTCTCCCGCCCGAATCGAGGTGGAGGCTCCCCGCAGCGCCTCCACCTCCAGCGACCCACTGCGGTAGACCTTGCCGACATCGCGGAGCTCCAGGAGCGGAACCTCAACCGCAGGCAGCACATCGGTAGTCATCCCTCAACCCGTCCCGCCGGTCGGACCACGGCCACCACCCCCGAAACCACCACCACCAAAACCACCACCACCACCAAAACCACCACCTCGCCCGGCGCCACCGGAGCCAGTTCCGGCGGGCGCGGCAGGTAACACGACGCGGGCGCCAGGCGCCAGGCCGTCGGTGATCTGGATCTGGCCGCCCGCGCTGAGTCCCACCGTCACCGGACGAGTCACCTGCTTGCCGCCGGCCATCTCGTAGACCACGGATCTCCCGCCGTCCTGGTGCACGGCTCCCCGAGGGACGACCACGACGTCGGTGAGCTGCTTGACGATGATCGAGACCTGGGCGCTGGCACCGATAGGCAGGCCAGCAGGACTACCGGTGATGTTGAGGGTGACCGGGTAGATGGCCACCCCGGAGCTCTGGCTGCCGACCATTCCCACCGACGCCACAGTGCCGAAGATCTGGCTGGTCGAACCGTTCGGCACGATGACCGCTTGGTCGCCGGACTTCAGCTGACCGACCTCGGTGTCGTCGACGCTCGCGTTGACGACATAGGTACCTGTGCTGATCACCACCACCTGAGCATTCGACGCCGAGGTGGTCGTTGCAGACGCGCTCGACGCTCCCGATGCGCCCGACCCACTGGCTCCGGTCACACCACCCCCGCTGGCTGCGCCGGCGGACCCAGCGGGAGACGTGCCTGAGCCGGCGGACGAGACCCCGGATACCTGCTGGCCCACTGTCAGATTGACCGCGGCGACGATGCCGGCAAACGGCGCTGTCAACGTGGCCCTGGAGAGATTCTGCTGCGCTACAGCCAGCTGCGCGTTCGCCGAGGCCAACGCCGCGTTGTCCGCGTTGACTTGCGCAGCTGAGGCGCCGGCGGCCTGGTCGGCGGCGACCTTGGCCTCATTGGCTGCCACCGCCGCTCGGGCCTGGGCAAGCTGGCTCGGCAGCGACGCCGCATCCACAGTCGCCAGCGTCTGACCAGCTTGCACCTGCTGCCCGACCGTCGCCGGCACCGCCGTGACCTGGCCACCGACCCCGAAGCTTAGGTCCGCCTCCTGAGCCGGTTCGATCGTGCCGGTCGCCGCCACCGTCTGGCGAACGGTGCCCAGGACGGCAGTACCCAGCCGTGGCGCGGCCCCCGGTTGCGCCCCCGCCCAGACCCACACGACTACAGCGACGCCGACGACCACAGCTACCACACTTCCGATCAGCCAGCGCTGGGGAAGCATCCGGCGTAACCCTGGCTTCAACACGACACCCTTCGGACCCTGCCCGGCGATGGTGACCCCGGCATCAACCGCCTTGAGTCAGCCAGACGAAGCTGACGGAGCGCTGAAGACAACCTGAAACTTGGCTGTGAGCGCTGGTCAGCATCAGCCAGTTAGGCGCGGTATCGTCGGGGTGATGATCTGGGTAAGGGTGACGTGCTGGCCTTCGAGGTGATCGTGATCCGCCACCGCAAGCGGCGGACTACTCAGGTGGCGGGAGTTTGCGGCGTGTCTTGCCCTTTTCCTACCGATCCGGGGGGTAGACCTGTTCCTTTCGCACGTCCGGTTTCTACATCTGCATCCTCTGGAACGCCAGCGGGAAACGATCCAGCCCTGGCTTTTTCGATCTTCTCCTGCGGAGTGTCCTCATCGCGCTCTTCCACAGCAAACTTCCCTCCTCGTGATTCTTGATTTCTGTCGCTACTCCCCTGATCTCGGCTCCGCCATCTGCCGGTGAGCGGTAGCCTTGAGCTTGTCGGGAAGGACCTTATTGGCGAAACCCTCCACTTTCGTCTTTGCCGAGCCCGCAATGAGCTTGTCTCTGCCACCCATGAGGGCGTCAAAGCCCTGCTTGGCGACCTGGGCCGGATCGTCCTTCGACCCCTGGCCGACCTTCGTGTCGTCCATGTCGGCCCGGTGGAAGAAGTCCGTATCGGTCGGACCGGGCATCAGCGAGGTGATAGTGACCTCGGTGTCCTTGAGCTCGTTCTGCAGCGCCTGGGCGAAAGATTGCAGGAAGGACTTGGAAGCGTTGTAGACCGCTTGGAAGGAGCCCGGCATGGTCGAGGCGATGGAGGAGGTGATGAGCACCCTGCCGTCGTCGCGGGCGGCCATGTCCCTCAGCAGGCGTTTGGCCAGGTGCACAGTCGAGGTGACGTTGAGGTCAATAATCCTGATCTCATCGGCGAGATCAGTGTCGAGGAAGGTACCGCCCTGGCCGACGCCTGCGTTCAGCGCCGCGGCACTCACCGGCCGGCCGGTCGAGACAATCGCGGCGTAGAGTTGCTCCACCCCGTCGTATGTGCTGAGGTCAGCCTTGATCAACTGAACGTCAGTACCCTCAGTATCCATTGTCCTCAGCTGCTCAGCGGCGCCCATTAGGCCCTCATCCTCGGCATTGATCAGAAGATCGAAGCCGTTCTCGACGAACACCTTGGCGAGCTCAAAACCAATGCCGCTGGAGGCACCGGTCACCACGGCCAGCGGTTTAGGGCCTGTCATGAGCGGAGGCATACCCATCGCGCCCGCCGCTTAACCATCCTGGGCTGGGTGCCCCCGGTGCGGTGGCGCGCATCCGCAACCCGCGTGGATGCAACAGGACGGCCCGCCAGAGGACAGCCGGCATAGGCTGCCAGGGTGACCGCGCAGACCGTCCGCCCAGCGGGCGCTCGTACCGTGGCACTCGCTGCTGGAGCCGACGTGTTCGCGGTGCTGGTATTCGCCGTCGTGGGGCGCAGCTCACATGCCGAGATGGTGGATGTGTTCGGCGTGCTGGGCACAGCGGTGCCGTTTCTGCTCGGGCTGCTCGCCGGGTGGCTGGCCGCCCGAGCGTGGCGCGCGCCGCTACGGCTGCCGGTCGGGGTGGCGGTGTGGGCTGGCGTCGTGATTGTCGGTCTCGGCGTACGCGCGGCGTTCACCCATCGGTTGCCGTTGACATTCATGCTGATCGCCGCCACGAGTCTGGCCCTGTTGCTGCTCGGCTGGCGAGCCATGGCGCGCCTCGTCGCACGCTCGCGCGGGTAAGTCGCACGCTCGCGCGGGTAAAGCGACGTTAGGCTGGCGCGGGTGGACCTGTGGTCGGCCTACGACGAGATGGGGTGCCGCTACGAGCGTTACGCCGCGGGCAGCGCCTACAACGCCCACTACGACCGGCCAGCCGTCTTGGCGACCCTAGGTCCGGTCACCGGCCAGCGCGTGTTGGACGCCGCGTGTGGCCCCGGCCTGTACGCCGAGTCGTCAGGCCGCTGAGCAGCGCGCCCGCCGGGTGGTCTCGCCCGGCAAGCTCGCCATCGCCACGGCCGATTACGAGTCGCGGCTGGCGACCTGGCGCGACTGCAGCGTGCCCTGACCGGTCACCCTTCGAGGCGCTGGCGCTGGGGGACGACGACGTACTGTGGATCCTTGGTCGACGCGACGCCCGCTTCGAAGACGCCGAACCTCTGCAATGCACTGCCCGCCAGTAGAGCCAGGCCCGAAGCCACGGCCGCCGCGCGGCTGCGGCGGCCGGCGAGCGTGGCGCCGGCCAGCCCTGCGGCGGTTAGGCGCTGCGACCATCTCCGCAGCTGGCGTGCTCGGCCGGTGGTGTAGGCCTCGCTGGCGAGACCGGGGCGTTGTTCCATCAACTTGGAAGCGACGAGTTCGCTGACGCCGCCGTACCAGGCGAACATCCGCGCCGGGGCCGCTTCGTCCATGGGGGTGAGCACCATCGCCAGCCCACCCGCGCTGGCCGCGGCCGAGCCGGTGAAGATGAATGGCAGCTGCGGGTGTGCCTCGTGCCAGGCGGGTGCGGCGGTCTGGGACAGCAGCACCGCGGTGTAGGAGGCGACTGCGGGCGCGAGGACCGCCGACGTGACTGCTGCCGGTCGTGCGAGCCGGTCCAGCAACCTGCCGAGCATTGTGTGGCGCACCGCCGCCGGCAGTAGTTCGCTCACTGCTGCGATGCCGACACCTGGTCCGTACATGGTGAGGATCCATGTTCCGACGCTCATCGGTGAGGTGGGCTTGGCGACTCGCAGCATGTGGTGAAAGCGCTCGGGGCGCCCGAGATCGGCGATGAGCAGGTAGCCACTGGCGAGCAGGGTGGTCAGGGCATTGATGCGGCTCATTCGGCGCAGGGCCGGTCTGCTGGTCAGGTCGGCGCCTGCGGCCAGCACGGCAGAACCGGCAGACAGGCCTCCAGTGAACAGGTAGGCGGGGATCTTCCACTCCCACACCGGCGGTTTGAGCACGGGCCTTCCGTAGTAGGAACGGAACTCGGCGCGTGGCACCATGGTCTGTTCGCGGCTGCCGTCGTCGTCGCGGCGACCGCGCGCGCGTCGCGGCTGATCGCGGTCGAGCGTCCGCGCGCCAGCGCCGTCTGGAGCTGCGCCGTCGGGTGATTCGGCAAGCGGCGGATTGCCCCGGGAGGTGCCCATCAGCGACCGCTCCCAGCGAATACTGCGACCGCAGCGGCGAGGAACGCCGATGCCGCTATTCCGGCGTATTTCCACATGGCGGGCAGGTCGCGGGTGGGTACGACCGGGTCGGGAGGCAGACCGTAGACCTCGGGCTCGTCGAGTAACAGGAAAAACGCGCCGGTGCCGCCGACGCCGTCAGTCGGATCGTGGCCGTACAGCCGCGCTTCGGTGACTCCGCGCTCGTGCAGCTGCTCGACGCGCTGGGCGGCGCGGGCCCGCAGCTCGTCGAGTGGGCCGAACTGGATGGAGTCCGTGGGACATGCTTTGGCGCAGGCGGGTTCCAGGCCGTCGCGGAGCCGGTCGTAGCACAGAGTGCATTTCTGCGCCCTACCATCGTGGGGACGGCGGTCGATCACCCCATAGGGACAGCCGGACACGCAGTAACCGCACCCGTTGCAGATGTCCTGTTGCACAACGACCGTGCCGAACTCGGTGCGGACCAACGCGCCGGTGGGGCAGACGTCGAGGCATCCGGCGCGGGTGCAGTGCTTGCAGACGTCGGAGGACATCAGCCAGCGGAAGTCCGTGCGACCCTCCGTTCCGGTCGCCGCGCCGGGCAGGTCGAACGACGGCATGCCGAGGCTCTGGGGTCCCCGATCGACGGGCAACGGACTGGTCCCGAGCTCGCCACCACCGCGCTCTGCATGCCGCAGAGCCGAGGAGACCACTTCGGTCGTCTGTTCGGTCCCCGAGGGCCCGGTCGGCAGCCCGGCAAGCCCGGTGTCCTGGTTGCCCAGTGGGCGCTGCTGCTCGATGAACGCTACGTGCCGCCAGGAGTTGGCACCGAGCAT
>JAFAXZ010000041.1 GCA_019240665.1 Pseudonocardiales bacterium
GCGTACGCCGCCCGGTAGGCGTCGCCCGCATCGGTGGCGAGCTCCACGGCCCGGCCAAAGTGATAGGGCGACCGGGCAACGGCACCGACATCGTGGCAGCACCATGCGGCGATGGTGTGCAGGTCGGATAGCGTGGCCAGCAGGGCGCGCCGCGCGGTGTCGGAGGCGTCCACGGTGAGCCACTGATCCGCCCGCTCCGTGAGCGCTACGGCGGCCCTGGCCTGCCCGCCGTAGGTGCGTGCCAGGATGCGCAGGTGCTCAGTGTGCCTGCGGATCCTGGCACGACGTCGACGGTGCCGGTCCGGGACGGCAGGTCCACAGGGCCGCCAGATGCGGCGAGACCGGGGGCCAGCTCGCCGATGCGCTCGATCTGGGTGCCGAATGTGGCGACCGCGCCCAGAGCCAGCAAGTGCTCGAAGTGCCTGCGTAACACGTCCTCATCAACCCCTTTCGGGGGTTCGGCGGTCGTGAGCTCGTCAGCGTAAGCGCCGAAGGAGAGCCCCATGCGCTCCCGGGGGATGCCGAGGCCCTCGGCGATGCGCACCAGCACGTCGTAGCCGATGACCTTCCGCCCCTTGACGATCTCCGAGATCTCGGGCTGCTGGGTTCTGGTCGCCTTGGCAATCCGGCGTTGGCTCCACCCGTGTTCGCTCAGTACCCGGTAGAGGGCGCTGATGTCGCGAGCGGCCAGGAAGGCGCGCACGTCAGGCCGGGCGATCAGGTCCGGGTCAACCGGATCGGGCCGCTCGGCGGGTTCCTCGCTCATCACCATCACCCCGTCCCTTCAGCGCGTGTGATCGGGTAGACAGTAACGGCCCACCGCCCGTGCTGCGTGGTTGCGCCTGTGCCTGGGAGCTGGTTGGGACGGGAGGGCGGTGTAGCGGTGTGAACTTCTCCGGCACCGCAGCCGAAGACGGGGCCTCGCTGCCGGTTAGGCCTCGCTGGCCTGGATATCCGCCGCAAGCTCTTTCAGCTTTGGCGAGTGCTCGCGGGCATGGTGGTTGCAGAACAGCAGTTCGCCACCGGAAGGCAACACTGCCCGGACGCGCGCGGTGGCGCTGCATCGGTCGCAACGGTCGGAAGCAGTCAACTCAGGGCGGGCAAGCGTGCTGGTCATGGCTTCTCCCTCCGTCCTGGCCCGGTCGGTGCGACCAGACCGGTTCAACCGGCTGCGGTACTGACGGAATCCACCCGTCCACCCTGACATCGGATCCCAGTGTCCCACTGTTGCAGACGAACGCGGTCCACGATGTGTTCCCGAGGTGACCGTCGCGTGTCTGGAGCTAGTACCGCACTCCCTGCGTTAGCGCGCAAGGGTGAGCCAGGTTCGTAGGGGTGGCAGCTGCCGCACCCGCTGGAGACCGCGGGCATCGTTGCTGTCGCGTTTGGCGATCGCCGCCGCGCGCTAGCCTGACCACAAGCATGATCGGTGGGCGGGAGGACGGACATGGTCGATGCGGGGGCGCTCGCCTTGGATCTGGCGGCTAACGGCGTTGTCGGGGTGACTATCACCTGGGCGGACAACAACGGGATACCGCGATCCAGGACAGTGCCGATCGCGTCGCTACCCCAGGTGGCCAAGCGCGGGATTGGGGTCTCCACGCTGTTCGCGGTCTTCGACACCCACGACGCGATCACCTTCGCGCACCACGGTCTGGCCACCCCGTCCGGCGATGTCCGATTGATACCAGACCTGCGCGGGTTGACTCGGCTCGCCGGGCAACCCGCGCTGGCATGGGCACCCGGGCGGCAGATCGCTGTGGACGGCTCGCCTTGGCCGTACGATCAACGTGGGGTACTCGAAGCTCAGGTCGAGGCGGCCGCCGCCGAGGGGTTGAAGGTCAGAGCCGGCTACGAGATGGAGTTCGTGCTCACTCAGGCCGGCGACCTCGGCGATTCCGGCGCAGAACCGCGGCTCGCCTACCACGCTCCCGCCTACAGCCCGCACGCCCTGCTGGCCGTGGACGAGTTCGTGGCCGACCTGCTGGCCGACCTGGCGGCCAACGGGGTGCCGGTCAATCAACTGCACGCCGAGTACGGGCCGGCTCAGGTGGAGCTCAGCATCGTCGCAGCTGATCCGATCACCGCCGCTGACCGGCAGCTGCTGGCCCGCCAGACCATCCACGCCGCGGCCAGGGCGCACGGTCTGCGGGCCTGCTTCGCGCCGCTGTTCACGGCTGCGGGCGTGGGCAACGGCTGGCACCTGCACACGTCGGTCTGGCGCGGCGGACGCAACCTGCTGGCCGGCAGTGCCACTGCTGTTGACCGTCCTGGCCTCGACGGCGCAGGCTGGCTGGGCGGGTTGCTCCGCGACCTCCGGGCGTTGGCCGCGATCACCGCGCCGAGCGTGCCGTCACTGGCCCGGCTGAGGCCCGGCTACTTCGCCAGCGCCTACCAGTTTTGGGGAGTGGAGAACCGCGAGGCGCCGCTGCGCTATGTCCTCGGTTCGGAGCTGCTCGGCGCCGACCACGCCAATGTCGAACTCAGGGTTTCCGATGCCTCAGCCAACCCGTACCTGGCACTGGCCGCAGTGATCGCGGCCGGCATGGCGGGGCTGCGTGACGGCGCCGACCCCGGCGAACCGATTCAGGTCGACCCTGGTGCGTGGAGTGCGCGGGACCGCGCAGCCTGTGGCCTCACCCGCCTGCCGACCACACCTGCCGAGCAGGAGGAGGCGCTTACCGGCTCCAAGCGGCTCACCGCAGTGCTCGGGGAGCCGCTGCTCGGCGCGTTCCTCGCGGTGCGCCGGTCCGACGCGGCCTGGGCGGCTGACCGATCCCTGGACGATGTCGTGGCCGCGCACCGCTGGCGGTATTGAGCCTCGTCACGGGGTGTCGTGGTCACGGGGTGTCGTGGGACCACACCTGCAGGAGCGCCTCAGGGATGCCCCACCAGCCCAGCGGGGTGAGCCGCTCACGCTCGTCCACAGCGCCGAGCATCTGCCATTGTTCCACAACAGTGATGAACCACCCCGCCAGCACGTCGATGTCATCGTCGTCGTCCCCACCTGTGACGAACCGGGCAAGGTCCTCGGCGGAGGCGGGAGTCCCGGGACCGCCGCGCGCCAGCGCGGCGACCGCCTCCAGCCACTCCTCGTGATCGAGAGCGGACGCGGAGAGTTGGTCGACCGGGATGTCCTCGGGTGGCTCATCCACCGGGCTGACCACGCCCGCAGCTAACTGTAGCCACAGTTGCTCGTCGTCGGAGTCCAGGTTGCTCGAATCCACCCCACCGCCCGCGCGGAGTAGGTCGGCCGGCCATCCCCCACCCGTCAACGCGGTACGCAGGCTCCGGCAGGCAGCGTGTAGCTCCGCGTCCGGCCGAGGGCGTTCGCCTACGTCAGCAAGGATGTCCTGGAGTTCGTCGAGAGCGGCCTGCTCGGCAGCGTCCCACTCGGCGAAGAAGTCGTCATCCGCTTCGTCGAGCAGCTCATCCATGGGCACCCGGCCGTCCGGCAACGGCGAGTTCATCCAGCGTTCTTGCAGTTCCCGGTACTTCCGCGTGGCTACTGGGTCATCAGCGAGCAGCCGGTCGGGGTCGATATCTCCTGCGGTGAGGCGTTCCTCGAGATGCCTGACGAGCAGGTTATGCAATTCATGCGTGAGCGGCGTGCGCGCCTGCTCGTCATCCCATACATGCAGCCCGATGATCGCGGTCGGTTCGGTCCCGGTCGCCTCAAGCCAGCCGTGCACCTCGCCGACTGTGGCTGTGCCTTCGGCGATTCGTCTGAGAACGGACTCGGCGGACTCCCAGAACCTGGCCGAGAACGGGTTACGCGCTGCGAGCAGCTCACGGCGCAACCCGGGCATGGCAGTCATCGCCTCCACCGCGGGCATGCTGAGCATCAGTCGGGCCACATCACGTCGGGTGAGCTCAGCCGACGGGCGGTGTGCGTGCGCAAGCAGCGCGCTGGCGTCAATTGTCACGCGCCGATGTTAGTGCGCAGGCCAGTTCGCCCCTGTCGTAGGGTCGTGGTCAGCTGCGGCGATGATGAAATCGTGGCTCGCCGGTAGCGTTGTTCGGGTGGCGAGCATGGTGGAGCGGGCCCACACGATCGCGGAGGAAGTGCTGTTTCCGGCGGCCCTTGAGGTTGACGCTCAGGGAGTCATCCCGAGTAGCCATTTCGACCTACTTGCCGCACAGGGCTTTTACGGTCTCGCGGGTGATCCCGAGCGCAGTGGCATCGAGGTCGACTTCCCGTCCCTCGTCGGCATTCTCGAGACGCTGTCGGGTGGGTGCCTCACCACGACGTTCACGTGGATTCAGCACCACAGCGTGGTGCGAGGCCTCACCGGTACGACGAACGCAGACCTGCGGGAAAAGTACCTCGGCGCGGCGATCCGGGGCGAGTTGCGCGGTGGGGTGGCCTTCGCCGGCGCGATTCCGCAGCCTCCGCGGCTATGGGCGACGGCTACCGCTGGTGGCTGGCTGGTGAGTGGCGAGGCTCCGTTTGTCACTGGGTGGGGCATCATCGATGTGCTGCAGATCTCGGCACGCAACACAGCGCTCAAGGTGGGGGAGTCCACCGGCACCGTCGTCACCGGGCTGGTCGATGCCGAGGCCAGCGCTAGCGTCACCGTTGAGAAACTGCACATGCTAGCCGCCCAGGGCAGCAACACCGTCCGCCTGCGCTTCGAGAACTATGTCCTACCGGCCGAGAAGGTCACCGCCGAAGTCTCGCACCGTGACTTCCTCGCCAACCAACGTATGAGCTCGCGGCTGAACGGTTGCCTTGCGATGGGAGTCGCCGGGCGGTGCATCCGGATGATAAGCGAGGCCCGCCGACCCGAGGTCGCGGAGCTGCTGCATGCTGAGCACGGTGTGATCCGCGACCGTCTCGACGGTGGGCTCGGCGACCCAGAGACGCTGCCAGCGGCCCGCGCCGCCGCCTCCGAGCTTGCTTACCGCTGCGCCGGCACACTCGTGGTGGCGGTCGGCAGCTCAGGGATCCTCGCGCGGCAGCATGCGCAGCGACTGGTCCGGGAGGCGACATTCACCCTTGTCGCCGCCGGCAGGCCGGAGATCAAGGACAACCTGCTGGACGTGTTCGGTCGTGTCCATGGGTAAGCTCACCGCGGTGAATGAGGCCGGTCGCACAGTGTGATCATTACGGGTGGTCATTACTGGATGACAAAACACCCTAGGTAAGGGGGCTTGGATGAAACGTGCGCCTGCGTTGTCCGTCGGGCTGGCGCTCGCAGCGGTGGCGTCGTTAGCGCTGGCGTGCACATCTGCCGCGGGTACCACCCCGCGGCACGGACCCGTCGGTCCAGTCCCCGCAGGATTGGAACGGTTCTATGGTCAACACCTGGCCTGGGGCGGCTGCTCCGCATTCGCCAAGACCCCGAGTGACCGGAAGACCTACGCCGACCCCGGCCTGCAGTGCGCATACCTCAGCGTGCCCTTGGACTACGCCAATCTGAGCGGCCGGGTCATCAAGGTCGGTCTGCTCCGCCGACCCGCGTCGGACCCAGCGCACCGCGTCGGCTCCTTGGTGATCAACCCGGGTGGTCCCGGCGCATCCGGCATGAGCAACGCGGCCAGTCTCGCGGACGCAATCACGGACAATGACGTGGGACGACGTTTTGACTTCGTAGGTTTCGACCCGCGCGGTGTTGGCTCGAGCGAACCACAGGTTGTCTGCCGGAACGCTGAAGTGCGGGACCGTGAACGCCTGATGAACCTCAACGTCGACACCTCACCGGATGGTGTGGCGAAGACCGAAGCCCAAGAAAAGGCCGACGACGAAGGATGCGTCAGAGGTACCGGAAAAGATGTACTCGCAAACATCGGCACCCGTGAGGTGGTCCGCGACATGGATGTCATGCGGTCGGCCCTCGGCGACGAAAAACTGACCTACCTCGGTTATTCCTACGGCACTCGGATCGGTACCAGCTACGCTGAAACCTTTCCCAAAAATGTCCGCGCAATGATCCTCGACGGCGCTGTCGATCCAGCGCAGGATTCGGCTGCCCAGCTCGTTGACCAGGGCCGAGGATTCCAGAAAGCCTTCGATGCCTTCGCGGCGTGGTGTGCAGGCCGTGCTGATTGTGCTTTGGGGCAGGACAAGAGCCAGGCTGTGAGTAAATTCCAGGCCCTTGTCCGGCCGTTGATCAACCAACCGGTGGGCGTGTCCGACGGGCGCAAGCTGTCTTACACCGACGCCACTATAGGCACCGTTCAAGCGCTGTACTTGTCCGACCTCTGGCCAATGCTGAATCGCGGCCTGCAGGAACTCGCGCAGAGCCGCGGAGATGTTCTCATGCGCCTTGCCGATAACTACTACGGACGGTCGCAAGACGGTACCTACTCCACTGAGATGGATGTCTTCCAGGCCGTCCTCTGCGTCGACAATCCGCCCATCAAAGACCCGAACGTGGCCCGCAATATCGACGCTCAATACCGGAAGGTCGCCCCATTCCTCGACACGGGCCAACCACCCTCAGCTGCCCTTGATAACTGCGCTTTCTGGCCCGTGCCTCCCACCGGCGCACCTCACCATCCGCAGACCCCCGGGCTGCCCACAACGATGGTGATCTCCACGACGCAGGATCCCGCGACGCCCTATCAGGCCGGGGTCAACCTTGCCCACGACCTCAATGCACGCCTGCTGACCTTCGACAGCACTCAACACACTGCCTTCTTGCAAGGCAACAGCTGCGTCGATCACGCCGGGATCACTTATCTCACCAGCCTTAAGCTTCCAGCCGAGGGAACCCGTTGCGAACCCGCGAGTTGAGTGCTGCCCTGAGCACTCAATAGTAGCTATTCGCGCGCTGCGCTCGGTGGCTGCTGGGTTGGTCCTCGGCAAGCCGCTCCTCGCATGACCTCGCCGCAACGGGGAGCAGCCACCGAGCGCAGAGGACTGCATCATCCCCTCTATGCTCCGCGCATTACCTCCAAACTTCACTAGCTGGGTCGGCGTCGCAACGGGGGGCGAACGGCCCTACGGCTATCAGTCCCGGCTTGCCGAACAGGGGCTGCCGGATGTGCTGCGGGTGCCGACGGGGACCGGTAAGACCCTGGCCGCGGTGCTGCCGTGGCTGTACCAACGCGCTGGGCATCCGGACGCAGAGGTGAGAAAGATGACCGCGCGCTGGCTGGTGATCGTGTTGCCGCAGCGCGCGCTGGTGGAGCAGACCGTCGACGTGATCGAGGGATAGCTGGAAAACCTCGCGCTTGACGTGCCCGTGCACCTGCTGATGGGTGGCGAGGATGCCGGCGATCGGGACTGGAAATCGTATCCGGAACGGGAGCGGATCTTCGTCGGCACCTTGGACATGGTGCTGTCCCGGTTGCTCATGCGGGGATTCGCCGAGTTCCGCAGTACTTGGCCGATGAGTTTTGGCCTGCTCCATGCCGGAGTGCAGTTTGTGTTCGACGAGGTGCAGCTGATGGGACCAGGACTGCCGACGTCCTTGCAACTGCAGGGCATGCGGGAGGCGATGGGCACCGCGGTGCCGTGCCGGTCGATGTGGATGTCAGCGACCCTCGACCCGGCAGAGCTGGCCACGGTGGACTTCCGGCGCGCGCTGTCCGTCGTGGAACTCGACGACGAGGATCGCTCCGGCCCGGTAAGCATTCGCATCAAGGCACCCCGGACCGTGCGGCGGCTCGACCTGGGTGACGTCGACGACCGTCGGTACCCAAAGGCCCTGGCTGCGCGGGTGGTATCCGAGCATCGAAGCGGGACGCGGACTCTCGTGGTGCTCAATACCGTGCAGCGGGCGACCGAGGTTTTCGACGAGCTGGACAAGAGCGACCCGGGAGCCGAGCTGGTGCTGCTGCACTCCCGCTTCCGCCCCCGTGATCGTCAGGAATGGAGCCGTCGGGCGCGGGCGCCGTTGGGATCCGCTGGGAGCATCGTGGTCGCCACCCAGGTGCTGGAGGCCGGCGTCGACGTCACCTCGGAGACGCTGATTACCGAGGTGACGCCCTGGTCGTCGCTCGTCCAGCGGGCCGGCCGCTGCAACCGGGACGGCCTGGCGAGCAACGCAAGGCTGCTCTGGACCACGCCGCCGGCAGCCCTGCCCTACGAGGCCGCCGAACTTGGCCACACCACAAGCGTGTTGGAAGCGCTGGAGGGCAGAGTGGTGACCAGCGAAGAGTTAGCGGCGGCGACGAACGAGCTGACTCGCCCGATGCATCCGATGCTGCGCCGCCGCGACTTGCTCGGTCTGTTCGACACTGCACCCGACCTGTCGGGCAACGACGTCGACGTCAGCCCCTTTATCCGGGACGCTGCCGACCGCACCGTCCACATTGCGTGGCGGGAGATACCCGACGATCAATCGATGGAGGGTGGCGCGCCCCACAGGGCGGAGCTGTGTCCTGCTCCGATCAGGGACGTGCAAGCGATGATCCGTGAGGGTCGCACCAGGGCACGGTTCTTCGACCAGATCTCGGGCACATGGGTACCCGCGCGCCCCGAGGACGTTCGGCCGACGGCGGTGCTCGTGTTCGATGCCGCACGGGGTGGCTACCTGTCTGACCGCGGGTTTGCACCGGAGGGCACCGCACCGGTCGAGCCGGTGCGACCGCCCGTGCAGGTGCCCGACGCGGTCGATACCGATCCGCACTCCGTTCTGCGGAATGGCCGTTGGGTGCCCTTGCACGAGCACCTCGCCGACGTGGAGCGGGAATGCCGGGCACTGCTCGACGCTCTCGGTCCGCAGCTCACAACAGCCCAGCGTGAGGCCGTCGCGCTGGCGGGTCGCTATCACGACCTGGGCAAGGCGCACTCGACGTTCATTGCATCGCTGGCGCGGTCCGACGGCTCGGCCCCCGCCGAAGGCGGTCCGTGGGCGAAGTCACCCGGCCGGACTCCACTGCGACATGATCCGCCGCATTTTCGGCACGAGCTGGTCAGTGCACTGGTGCTGCTCGATGACACGACCGGCTTGCTTGACGGGGTGAACGAGCCGGACCTCGTCATCTACCTAACCTTGGCGCACCACGGCAAGGTGTGTCTGACAGTGCGGGCGCGCCCGGATGAGCAAGTAAACACCGTGCTGGGCGTGGTCCACGAATCGACCACGGTAGATACAACACTGCCGGTCGTTGGCACGCTGGCGGCCCGGCCGGTGTCGCTGCAGGCCATTCGATTCGGGCGGGGATCACTGACCAGTCGAGCACTGCGGCTGCGGGATCGCGAAGATCTTGGGCCGTTCCGGCTGGCGTTCTGCGAGGCGGTGGTGCGCAGTGCTGACTGGCGCGCCAGCGCGAGCTACGAGGGGACCACGTCGTGACCGAGCTGACTCTACCGGGTTGCCGCACCACACCGTTGGGTGGCTATTTGGCCGCGCTCGGGCTGTTGCGTGCTGTGACCCGACTACTCGATTGTGAGGCGACTGGGCGCTGGGTGCGCCAGCAATTCGTGCTCGGCAGCCGCTGCGGGACACTCGATGAGCTGATGGGCGAACTGCTGACGCGGTTTGAGCCGGAGGCCATTGTCTCGCCCTGGAATGAAGGGGCAGGTTTCGTCCAGAAAAGCTCGAACAGAACCGCTGCGGAGACTATCGAGGCGATTCGGCACTCCACCGATCCACGGCTTGCGCGGTTGCGGAAGGCGATCGCCGCAGGTGATTGCGTGGTGGCCCTCGGCCTGGAACGAGGCTGGGGCGGCAAGGGCGATGATCTGTGGGATAAGGACCGCAAGCCCGACGTTCTTGGGCTGTGCCGTAACGAGTTCCCCGACCACGCTTTGCCGTGGCTCGATGCTGCGGTCGCCCTCGGCCAAGACGACGATCCTGCTTACAGCCGGCTGCTTGGCACCGGCGGTAACTTCGGCCGGCAGGACTTGTCGGCCACTTACCTGGCGCGGCTGCAATCCGTTCTCACCGATCGCCGCGCGCGGGGATGGCTGCATTCGCTGCTCAGCGGCGTGGAGTCGACTCCATATCTGCGGGACACGGTGGGACAGTTTGACCCTGGCCGGGCGGGCGGTATCCAGTCCTCGCCGTGGGAGAAAGCGGACGAGAAGGGATTCGTCAACCCCTGGGCGTTCCTGCTCACCGTGGAGGGCATGCTGCTCTTCGCCTCCGCTGTGGTCCGCAGGCACGGAAGCGAGTACGTGCGGGTGGCCCTGCCGTTTCAGGTCCGCGGCTCCGTGGCCGGGTACCCGACCCAGGCGTCGGGGGAGGGCGTGTTGGGAGAGCTGTGGGCGCCGGAATGGTCTGCCCCGGCACGGCTGGACGAAATCACGCACTTGCTCGCCGAGGGCCGTGCCGAATGGAATAACCGGCCAGCTGGTTCGGGGCTCGACTTCGCGAGAGCAGTTTCCACCCTCGGTGTCGACCGCGGTATTGACGCTTTCGAGCGTCACCTGTTCGTTGATCGGCTCGGGAGAAGCCCACTTGCGGTGCCCCTGGGCCGCATCGAGGTTCGCCCCAGGCGCGGGGTGCAACTGCTGGCCTCGCTCGACACCTGGCTGGGGCAGCTACGCCGAGCCGAACTGCCATCACATCTGGAGGACCGGTTACGTGCGGTAGAGCAGGCACTGTTCGTCCACGCCCGCTCCGGCGAGCCTGACCTGCTGGCTGAGGTGATTTCCGCGGTCGGGCGCTGCCACGAGGCCGTGGCCCGCTCTGGCGCGGTGCGGCGGTCGGTCCGTCCGCTGCTGATACCCGGTGGTCGTGCGCTGCTTGACGAGCTGCGTGAGGTGGCTGCTGATGACCTTGAACTATGCATCGCGCTTGCCCTCGCCACCGCTCGCGATCAGCTACCCCAGCTTCCGCTGCGCGTACTGCTGTCACCGGTCATCGTCGAAGGGGGTGTGCACGAGAGGACGACACACCGGGCACGGCAAGCGGACCCGCGGGGTGGAAGGGTGAACTGGACCGATCGACGGGCGCTCGCTCCGCTCAGCAGCGGATTGACCGCCGCGCTTGCCGAGGCGACCCGACGGCGTGGTTTCCCGGGCGAGGTGGACGGGATGCATGCCGATCTCGAACCCGCGGTGAAAGGCGTACGGATCGGCTTCCAGCGGGGTGTGCAGATCACCACCGCGACCGTGCACGCGTTCGTCGCCGGTAAGCACGACGACAACCGCGTCGCTGCCCTGCTTGCCGGATTGCTCACCGCCGACTGGAGTGGCACGCCGGACGTCGTGCTGGGCCCTGTCCGGGCGTGGCAACCGGATCCCGCGCTGGATCTGTTGCTTCCATTCACCGGCGTCGGTCCGCTCACACTGCCTGGCGAGGTACTGCTCCGTCCCGGGACTGAATGGCCCGCTCAGCTCCTGGCCGGCCGTACCGTGGAGGTCCTCACCGACGCTGCCCGACGGTTGCGGATCGCGGGCTTGCCTCACGTGATCACACCGGTTGACACGCCGCACGAGGGTGCCCGGCTCGCCGCCGTCCTGCTGCTGAGGGTTCCCGATGGCGACCGTCTTGACGCACTGCGCCGCGTCGCCGTCCTTCCCCGATCCACCAGCGAACAGAACCAGGAGTTCCTCGCATGATCACCCGCTTGAGTTTCGATGTCGAACTCGCTCCACTGCTTGGCAGCACCTTCCAACCGACCGGCTTCCCCGACGTTGGTCCCGCGACCTTCATTCGCTTTGAAAACGGTCAGGAGGTGCCCTCGCTGCTTGTGGAGTCGGTGCAGTCGATGGCGAATCGGCTCGAGGCGACAGCGTGGGAAGCCGCCAGCGACGAGCCGGTCGCCGAGGTCGCCGGCCTGCCTTACGTGCGGGTCGTACGGGCAGGAAGCGGTGAGTTCCTGACGTCCAGCCGGTTGGAGGCACACCGGTTGGCTTCGCCGTTCGTGCATCGCGCGACGCGCGGTGGCAAGCTGATGTTCGACGACATCCGCGACCGCCTTGGCTTGGCGAAGGACACCCCACTCAACCGCCGGCACATGGCGCGAGCCGTCGCCGAACTGGACCCCTTCTGCCTGCTGCACGGGGTCTTCTTCAGTCACAAGCAGTGGTGGGGTCAGCCGAAGTTCGAGCGCGCGATCTCAGCGGTCATTGAGGCCCGAGACGTGCAGCGGGCGGTCAGCGGTGGTCGCAAATCCGACCGGGTGCGCCACCAACTCGGCGAGGAAGGCGGCGGGACCGCCGAGGGATATGGTTCCGTACCGTTCCACCGCACCGAGTGGACCGCGAAGACGATCCGTGCGTCGTTCGTCGTCGACGCCGAGCTGCTGCGCTCATACGGATTACCGCAGCCGGTGACTGAGCTGTTGCAGGCTTTGGCGTTATGGGAGATCCACCGTTTCCTCGCTGGCGGGCTGCGGTTGCGTACCGCATGCGATCTGGAGATGGTCGGCGAGGTGAGCTCGCGGCACAACTCGACGCTGCCGGAGCTCGATGAGCTGACTTCGCGGATCGCCGAGCTGATCCACCAGGGCCGGGATGTCTTCGGGGAGGGCACGCCACTGACTGTCGAGTGGTCAGGTAAGAAGGCTTAACGATGCCGACCACGCTTGTGCTGCGTTTCCCGTGGGGTCGATATCACGCTACCCCGTGGGGCCGGCACGTCAATGAGGGAGTGGTGGAGCTGCCGCCGTCGCCGTGGCGGCTGCTGCGGGCGCTCTATGCGGTATGGCGCACCCGCGCTCCTGAGCTGGATGAGCAGACGGCGCACGCGCTGCTGGCGCGGTTGGCGGAGCCGCCGACCTTCTACGTCCCCCGGCACAGCCTGTCGCACACCCGGCACTACTTCCCGGATATGGCACATCGCAGCGGTGCAGCGAGCGTCGACCGGACGTTGGACGCGTTCGCGGTGTTCGAGCGGGACGCCGAACTCGGGGTGCAGTGGCCCTTCGAGCTGACCCCGTCGCAACGAGCCGCGTTGGAGCGGCTGGCCGGCTCGATCCCGTATTTCGGCCGGGCTGACAGCGTGTGCTCAGGTTTCCTCGCCACCGGGTGGGAGCTGGGACCACATGACACCTGGGTGCCGGTGGACGTGGCCGGCTCGGTGGTCGAAGACGCCCCGGTGACGTCGGTGCTGGCCCCCGATCTCCCGCTACAGCTCGACGCGCTGCTCGCCCGGCCCGTCGAGGTGCGCCAGGGCGGCCTGCTGTTTCCGGCCGGCACGCACCTGCTGGCCTACCAGCGCATTCGACCGGCTTTCCGATTTGGGCGCCAGCCCCGTCGGCGTGGCGAGCAGGCCACGGCGGTGCGGTTCAGCGCGCTGCAAGCTGGGCTGCCACCGCAGACCGACTCGCTGATCTACACCGATCTGCTCCGTCAAGGTGCGCTCAGCAAGCTCGGCCGGCTGCCCGAGGAACGCACGCGCACCCAGCTCGGCGGCCGTGCGGCTGACGGTGCCGCCATGACAGGTCACGGACATGCCCACTATCTCCCGCTGATCACCGACCGGCGGCTGACCGGCCTAGTGGTCTGGGTGCCGAACGGGTTGCCCGACGACGAGCTGAAGGCGCTCACCAGCGTCGACCAGCTCTATAGCAAGGTCAACCCGGACTGGCGGCTCACCGTTCGAGTTGCCGGGATCGGCCCGCCGCGGCAGGTCGCACCTGAGCTGACGGCCCCGCGGCCCGCCGCCGTCTGGCGGTCAGTGACGCCGTTCACCCCGGCGCGCTACCCCAAGCGCAACGCCGGATGGCTGGACTACCTCGGTACCGAGGTCGCCAACGAGCTGAAGAACCGCAGTCTGCCACCGCTGCGCGCGGTGACGTTGCGGAGCGAGGAGTGGCAGCCGTGGCGGCGTTACCGCCCGTCGGCTCGGATGCGCCGCGACACCCGGCAGGGCCAGGCCACTCGCCCATCGGTGTTCCTGCGGATCGAGCTCGCCGAGCCGACCCGCGGTCCGCTGGCGCTGGGACACCTGAGCCACTTCGGGCTCGGGCTGTTCGCGCCGGAGTCCGTTGAGGCAGCTCCCCGCATTACCGACTCGTGACCTGACCGAAGGAGCCAACATGTCCACCCCTGATCCGTCGCCCAGCGCTTCCGTCGGAGTGAGCGATGTTGTCGCCGCGTGCGCGGGCGGGCTGGAGAAGACTCCAGCGGCAATCAGGGATGCGTTGGACTCAGCTCAGCGGGAACGGTTCGAATCGGAGTACCGTGCCGCCTTAGCACGTGCTGCGGACACTCTCGATCTGGAGCCAGTGCTCACACTGGCGCAGCGCACCTGGTGGGTGCGGGCGGTGATGTGTCTTAACCCGGAGCTGCTCGACGGCGTGGCCTCCGACGTGAACCGCCTCGCCGCGGGCGATGAGTCGGTCCTCGCCGACGAGGGCCGCTGACAAGCAGCGGTGAGGTCACATGGTAACGCGGTCTGTACTGGAGCGCTGAGGCGTGGACTCCGACCTGCTCCCGGCTCGGATGGTCAACGAGTTCATCTATTGCCCGCGGCTGTTCTACCTGGAGTGGGTTGAGGCCCGGTTTGCTGACAACGACGACACCCGGCTCGGCCAGCAGATGCACCGCAAGGTCGACGTCGAGTCCGGTGCAGCTCCTTTGCCCGAGGATGGTGAGCTGCGCCGGGCCCGGTCGGTCACGTTGAGTTCGGAGCGGCTCGGGGTGATCGCCAAGCTTGACCTCGTTAAGGCGACGGCGGCAGTGTCGTGCCGGTGGACTATAAGAAGGGATCGCCGCAGCCCGACGGATCGCCATGGCCCAGTGACGAGGTGCAGGTCTGCCTGCAGGCGCTGTTGCTACGCGAGCACGGCTACCAGTGCGATCACGCGGAGCTGTGGTACGCCGAGACCCGCCAGCGCGTGCGGGTGGAGCTGACGTCAGAACGGTTGAGCTGGGCAGCCGACCTGGTCGCTGACGCGCGGGCGGTGGCCGATCGGGCCCGCCCGCCACTGCCCTTGGTCGACAGTCCCAAGTGCCCGCGCTGTTCCCTGGTCGGGTTGTGCCTACCAGACGAGACCAACGCTCTGCTGTCCCGCCGCGAGCAGCCACCGCGCCGGTTGGTGCCGCGCGACCCTGACCAGCGACCGGTCTACGTCACCGAGCCGGGTGCCTTCGTAGGCGTCCGCAGTGGACGGCTCGAGGTCACACTGAAGAAGGAGAAACTCGCCTCGTGGCGGTTCCTGGATGTGGCCCAGCTAGCAGTGTTCGGGCGGGTTCAGATCAGTACCCAGGCGCTGGGGGAGTGCTTCGCACGGGAAATCCCGGTGCTGTGGCTCAGCAGCGGTGGGTGGTTGCAGGGATTCGCGTTAGGGCAGCCGCCGAAGTATGTGGAGCTGCGACGGCAACAGACGGCGGCGCATGCGCAAGGTGGTGCCGGGCTCGCGCAGCAGATGATCGCGGGAAAGATCATGAACTGTCGAACGCTGCTGCGACGCAACTCTCGCGGTGAGTTGTCGTCAACGTTGGCCGCGCTCAAGCGGCTCGCTCAGCAGGCTCGCGAGGCGACCAACTTCTCGAGCCTGCTGGGCATCGAGGGCACCGCGGCGCGGATGTACTTCGGTGCGTTTCCGTCGATGCTGGTGGGTGGCGCGGAGCCGTTCGGAGCGGAGTTCTCGCAGCTGGGACGCAACCGTCGGCCGCCGCTGGACCCGCTCAATGCGCTGCTGTCCTTCTGCTACGCAATGCTCACCAAGGACCTCGTTGTGGTGGCGCTCGGCGTCGGATTCGATCCATACCTCGGCGTCTACCACCGCTCGCGCTATGGTCGCCCTTCTCTCGCGCTGGACCTCGCTGAGGAGTTCCGGCCATTGATCGCTGACTCGGTTGTGATCGGCTTGCTCAACAACGGCGAGATCACTGCGTCGGACTTCATCCGGCGAGCCGGAGCGGTGTCGTTGACCGCGGACGGGCGCCGAACCGTGCTGAAGGCATACGAACGGCGGCTGGACACCGAGATCCGTCATCCCGTCTTCGGGTACCGGATCAGTTATCGGCGGGTGCTCGATGTGCAGGCGAGGCTGCTGGCTGCGGTGCTGGTGGGCGAAGTGCCAGAGTACATCCCGATGGTCACAAGGTGACGCCGTGACCCGTCGCCGGTACTTGATGGCCTACGACATCGCAGATCCCCAGCGGTTGCGGCGGATCTGCACCCTGATGGAGGACCATGGAGAGCGCTTGCAGTATTCGGTGTTCCTGTGCGACCTCACGGTTGCTGAGCTGGCCGAGTTGGAGTCCGCCGTAACGGAGGTGATGAACCTTCATGAAGACAGCGTCGTCCAGATCGACCTCGGGCCGCTCCATGCGCCCGCCGCGGTACGCACCCTCGGCCGACCTCGACGCCTCCCCGCAACCGGCCCACAGATCGTGTGATGGCGTGCGAGCGGTCCGGTACGGCGTCGATCCCCGGTGAGCGCTCGCATGCACGTCAGCGACCATCCCACCGCCTTCTCACGATCCTGCCTGTGCCGCATCATGCCGACCTGTTGGCAGCTCTCGCACGAACCGGTACCCTGCCTGCTCACAGGCCCAGTTTTTCCCGAGCCCTGATTCCGGCCTCCACGGCCGGACCCCATTGAGGCGATAACCTTGACCATGATCTGATTCTCAAGGCGGTCGCCCTGATTCCGGCCTCCACGGCCGGACCCCATTGAGGCTTGAAAGGAGTGGCAATGCTGTCGATGAGGTTGTGCTCTCTGATTCCGGCCTCCACGGCCGGACCCCATTGAGGCGATCAACGCGGTGAGCATGGCCCGCCCGGAGACCCCGAGCTGATTCCGGCCTCCACGGCCGGACCCCATTGAGGCGGTCGAGTCGGCGGTCCGTAAAGCTCCCAGGCGTCATGGCTGATTCCGGCCTCCACGGCCGGACCCCATTGAGGCCTGCTGATGACGGCCGGGCACCACAGCACGGTCAACGCGCTGATTCCGGCCTCCACGGCCGGACCCCATTGAGGCGGGTACCGCTCAGCCATCCACGCCGTGAACGCCTCCCCTGATTCCGGCCTCCACGGCCGGACCCCATTGAGGCTCGTCACCCCTGGGCTATGCCAGAGCTACCCTTCCCCATGTGGCGTTGGTTATCGACTTATGGATGGGGTCATCGGGTTACCACGTACGGGTGGGCTCAGGATCAATGCCACGTAGCCTAAGTTGATCAAGCGTTTGGTCTGGTAGTTCTTGATTGGGTTGGCGTGGTGTGATCTTTTTCTGACGGGTGGCTGGCATGGTCGCCGGGCATGGGCGAGGGTGTGGTGGTGCGGCCGGATCAGGTGTCGCTGGGGGTGCTGGTCTCGGCGGTGCCCCGGGACGCGGTCGATGAGGTGGTCGCGGTGTGTGGGGTGCGGGAGAAACGCTCGGACGCCAAGTTACCCGCGCACGTGGTCACGTATTTGACGTTGGCGTTGTGCCTTTTTCCGGACGAGGACTACGAAGAGGTCGCGACCAAGGTCACCGGGTCGTTGGATCGGTGGGGTTGCTGGGACGCGGCTTGGACGGTGCCGACCGCGTCGGCGATCACTCAGGCCCGTAAGCGGCTGGGCCGGCAGGTGTTTCCCGAGTTGTTCGAACGCACGTGTGGCTCGGTCGCCGGGGATGCCTCGCCGGTGGCGGGGGTGGCCGCGTTGGGCACCGCGCGCGGGTCGTTTCTGCGCCGGTGGCGGCTGCTGGCGATCGACGGGTTCGAGATCGATGTGCCTGACAGCGCTCAGAACGCGGCCGAGTTCGGGGATGCCGGCTCGGGGGACAACCGCTCGGCGTTCCCCAAGGCGCGGGTGGTCGCCCTGTCCGAGTGCGGCACCCACGCGTTCGTGGCCGCCGAGGTCGACGCCTACCGGGTCGGGGAGCGAACCCTCGCGCAGCGGTTGTATCCCCGGCTATGCGCCGATGAGCTGCTCACTGCCGACCGGGGCTTCTACTCCTGGCAGGCCTGGGACACTGCCGTCCCGACCGGTGCGGCGTTGCTGTGGCGGGCCCCGACCCAGCTGGAGTTGCCCGTGGTGCGGGTGCTGGACGAGGGGACCTACCTCACCGCACTGATCGCGCCCTCGATTCGGGGGAGCCGCCGCGAACGCTTGCTGGCCGCTGCCCGCGCCGGCGCCGACCTGTCCGACATCAACACCGTTCCCGACGCGTTCGATCAGCGCGGCCTGCCCGTCATCCACCTGGCCAGAGTCATCGAATACGACGTGCCCGACCGGGCTGGCAACGGCACCGGCGAGCTGATCGTCCTGCTAACCAGCATCCTGCACCCGGACGGGCCCGACGGGGCCCGAGCCGAGGAGTTAGCCGCCGCCTACCACCAGCGCTGGGAACACGAGACCGCGAACGACCAGCTAAAAACTCACTTGCACGGCCCCGGGCGGGTTCTGCGCTCCCGGCTGCCCGACCTGGTGTACCAGGAGATCTGGGCCTATCTGATCACCCACCACGCGATCAGCGCGCTGACCGCCCGCGCCTCCGCCGCAGCCGACCTCGACCCGGATTCGATCTCCTTCGCCAAGGCCCTACGCTTGATCCGCCGCACCGCCACCGGGACGGCGGACATTCCCCCCTGCGGACTGGGCTGACCGGCTCCCCACCCACCTGGCCAAGATCGCCCTGCTACTCATCCCACCACGGCGCGAACGCACCTGCCCCCGCGCGGTCAAACGCGCCCGACACAACAGCTACCGAATCAAGAAACCCAGTGAGCCGGCCAGCACTCGTCATCTCAGACCGCCCACAATCAACCTCCGCGGACTGACACCCCGAACAGCAGCATGATCAACTTACGCTACGTGGCATTGGGCTCAGGCCCGGCGCTGTAGATTTTTCGATCAGTCGCCACCGTGTCAAAACATTCAAGAGCGGTGATTGTACAAATGTCACCTTCGCATAACCAGTATTGGCCCGGTGGGCTTATGGCTCATTTTAGTACAGGGCGAACTGGTGATGGCCGTGGACTTCATGGGGTATTTGTGCTGCTTCCTGGTGCTGATGTAGTGGCTGGTAGGAGTCCGTAGGTGTGGAGTTGGGCATCGAGTGTTCGGATGGCGGCGGTGTTATCCCAGCCGGTCAACACCAACATCAGCGCGGCGACCGGGGCCCCATGCCAAGGGGTGCCCCTATGTCCGTCGTGATCCGCCGCTTCGGTGTGCTCCTGACGCGTTCCGGCCATGTCGCGCAGCTGGCCGCCGTGCTGCCGCAGGCAAGCTCCCACATCCGCTCGATGTAGACGCGGTTGCCGCGGACATCGAGCTGCGGCAGACCGCCACAGGAGCGCTCGGCCAGTGAGGTCACCGGCATCTCGGTTGCAGGAAGCCCTGCCCGGAATGCGTGCTTGCCATCTACAATTACTTGTATGACACAATCAATTGGTGTGGCCCATGTCACCCTCCTGGCGGAGCATGCCGTGCTGGCCACGCGGAAAGGGCCCTCTTCATGACCACCGTTGCGGCGGGGCCGCAGCACCGCAGCTTGCCTGGACCCGCGCCCGGGGTGTTCACCCACCGGCAGATTCTGACGATCTTCGGCGGGCTGATGCTGGGGATCCTGCTGGCAGCGCTGGACCAGACGATCGTGTCCACGGCGATCCGCACCATCGCCGATGACCTGCACGGGTTGAACCTGCAGGCTTGGGCGACTACCGCCTACCTGATCACCGCGACGATCTCCACCCCGCTGTATGGCAAGCTGTCTGACCTCTACGGGCGCAAGCCCTACTTCCTCGCCGCTATCTCGATCTTCATCGGCGGGTCAGTGTTGTGCACGATCTCCACATCGATGTATGAGCTGGCCGCTTTCCGTGCCGTGCAGGGGTTGGGAGCCGGCGGGTTGATGTCGCTGGCGCTCGCGATCATCGGTGACATCGTGCCGCCCCGGGAGCGGGCCCATTATCAAGGTTACATCCTGGCTGTGTTCGGCACCGCGAGCGTGATCGGCCCGCTGGTAGGCGGTACGTTCGCCGGGGCCGACTCGATCCTGGGGATCGCCGGATGGCGCTGGGTGTTCCTGGTCAACGTCCCGGTTGCCGCAGCCGCGCTGGTCGTCGTGGCCAGAGTGCTCAACATCCCGCACACCCGCCGCGAGCATCGTATCGACTGGCCGGGTGCGGTGGCACTGACTGTCGGGGTGGTGCCGGTTCTCCTGGTGGCCGAGCAAGGCCGGAACTGGGGTTGGGATTCGGCCTCAGCGATAGGCTGTTACGCGTTAGCCGCAGCTGGCCTCATCGGGTTCGTCATCGCCGAACGATGGATCGGCGACGAGGCGTTGCTCCCGCTACGGCTGTTTCGCAACGGCGTGTTCAGCGTGACGTCCGTCGCGGGCCTGATCATCGGTATGGGCATGTTCGGCGGCCTCGTGCTCATCCCGCAGTACCTGCAGATCGTCAGAGGAGCCTCGCCCACCAAGGCTGGCCTGCTGCTGTTGCCGCTGATGGGCGGGATCATCGTTGGCTCGTTGGTGTCCGGGCAGCTGATCTCCCGCACCGGCCGGTACAAGATCTTTCCCGTGTTGGGCACGGCGGTGATGACCGCCGCGCTGCTGCTGCTGAACCTCCGTCTGGGGGTCGACACTCCCCTGTGGGAGGTCGACATCTACATGGCGCTGTTCGGCTTCGGGCTGGGCGGCTGCTTGCAGACACTGATCATAGCGGCGCAGAATGCGGTGCCGGCTCGGGACATGGGGGTGGCCTCCGCGTCGGCCACATTCTTCCGGCAAATGGGCGGCACCTTGGGTGTCGCGGTGTTCCTGTCGATCCTGTTCTCCACCGCGGGAAGCAAGATCGTCGACGCGTTCCGCGCTACCGCCTCCACGCCGGAATTCCGATCCGCGCTCGCCGACCCGGCCGTCCGCGCCAACCCCGCCAACAACGTCGTCCTGCAGGCCGTTCGGGCCGGCGGGGCCAGTGTGTCCGGCAACACCGGTGGCGTTCTTCAGGACTCCTCCTTTCTGCAGCACATCGACCCCCGACTGGCCCGGCCGTTCCTGGTGGGTTTCTCCAACGCGATGAATGGGGTGTTCCTCGTCGCCGCCGGGGTGATGTTCCTCGCCTTTGTGTTCATGCTTTTCCTGGAGGAGATTCCACTGCGCGACCAGTCAGGCATCGAAGCCCTCGCGGCCGAACTCGCCGCCGAAGCAGGCGGAGTGGGGGGAGTGGGCGGAGCCCCCCGAAGCGAGATACCCCGAAGCAGGATGCCGGGAGACGACGAAACAGTACCCATACCGCCGGTCGCTGTGCCAAACCCGGCCAGTGTGGATCACCGGCCCCGGCCGGTGATCCACGGACAGGTCATGCACAGCGGGCACACTCCACTCGTGGGTACCACCCTTACCCTCACCGACCTGTCCGGCCGGCAACTGGACCGCGATTACTCCGATGCCGGCGGGTATTACCGGCTCGGTCCGCCCAGCGGCGGCAGCTATCTGGTCATCTGCGCCTCGACGGCACACCAGCCTGGTATCGCGCTGGTCGCGGTGGCCGATATGCCGGTGCGCCACGACTTTATGCTCTCCGGAGCTGGCGCACGCCTGTCCGGCACGGTGTGCATTGCCGAGTCCGGGCAGCTCATCGCGGGCGCGGTGGTTACCCTGATCGACATCCGAGGCGACGTCGTGGTCACGACCACTACAGGGCCCGACGGCCGATTCGGCTTCCTCGGCCTCGCCCAAGGTCTGTATACACTCATCGTGGCTGCCACCAACCTGCACCCGGTGGCGCGCAGCGTGGACATCCCCGCCCACGGAGACCTCACCCAGGACGTCGAGGTCGTCGCCCGGATCCAGCTGGTGGGCAGCGTGCGTACCGCCAGTGCCGGCGCGCCGGTGCCCGAAGCGCTGACCACCCTGCTTGACTCTGACGGCCACGTGGTCAGCTCGGCCATCACCGGTATCGACGGTGAGTTCGTTTTCGACGACCTGCAGACGGGGGCATACACCGTCATCGCGACCGGGTACCCGCCGGTGGCCCATGAGGTGCACCTCGGCCTCGGAGCGCCTGCCGAGACCGTGATCACCTTGCGGCCTGCCACCTTGGCCGACGCTGCGGCGGGCAACGGTGCCGTCGACCGCGGCGTCCAGCGGGAGGGCCACAAGCATGGCCGCCGCTGAGATCGGCGGCGGTGTGCTCACCGGCACGGTGGTCACCCGCGATGGATGGCCGGTGCCGCACGCCGTGGTCACTGTCGTCGACGTCACCGGGGCCCAATCCGGCCGTACCGTTGTGGGCCACGACGGTCACTTCGCCGTGACCGGACTGGGCCCTGGTGCCTACACCGTGATCACCGCCGCTGTTGGGCATGATCCGCAGGCCCGTACCAGCCTGGTCAACGGCACCGGTCCCGTCCACCTGGGCCGGCTGGTGCTTTCCCAGGTTGACGCGACAGTGCTTCCCGCCCCCGGGACTTGGCACGTCGATCCCACTCACTCAACGGTGGCGGCCACCGCTGTCCATCTTGGCTTCGCCAAGATCCACGGCCGGTTCCGGGAATTCAGCGGCATCCTGACGGTGGCCGACCCGCTGGAACACAGCTCGGTCGAGGTGATCATCGAGGCGGCCAGCATCGACACCGACAACCCCGACCGCGACGCTCACCTGCGCTCACCGGATTTTCTCGACGTGCAGGCATTTCCCCAGATTCGCTACACCGGCCACCGGCTCACCGTGCTAAGCCCGGACACCTGGCAGCTCGATGGCCGGCTCACCCTGAAGTCAGTCACCCAATCCGTCGGGCTGGACATCAACTATCTGGGTACGGGTGCCGGTCCCTTGGGCGAGCGCCGCGCCGGATTCCACGCCAGCACCGAACTCGACCGCGACCAGTTCGGCATGATCTGGAACCAGTCGCTGCTCGCCGGGGTGTTCGCCGTCGGCCGCACCCTTCGCATCACCATCGACGTCGAAGCCGTGCACCAGCAGTCCTGATCAACTAGACGGAACTCGCCTCCCGGCTACGGAGGTGAGTTCCGCTTACCGGGAGGCGAGTTCGGCCGCGGTGGACCGGACCTCGTGCTCGCTGGCGCCCGTAGCCACCAGCTTGCGGTACCGGTTGAGGAGCCGGGGCGCGTGGAAAGCCAGCACGGCGACGAGAGCGCCGTTGGCGAAGTAGCCCGCCACGGTGCCCCTGATCACGCCGGGGTCGTGCAGCACCTCGACGGACGTGGCCAGATCGCAGCGCCCGACTAGCTGCAGCGTCAGCTCGTACTGGTCGGACCAGAAGTACGGCACGACGTCGGCGTGGCGGGTGACCTGCTTCCCGGCGATTCGCTGAGCGACGACCGCGGCCTGCTCGGTGGCCGAGGTCCAGTGCTCGATACGCGGCCGGTCTCCGACCGTGGGGTGCCGCCAGGCGGCGACGTCACCGACCGCATAGACGTTGCCGGTGCCCTCCACCACACCGGTGGCGTCGCACAGCAGCCCGCCTTCGGTGGGTACCTCGAGCCCGGCGAGCCACCCGCCGTCGACCACGGTACCCACTCCGACCACGCCGCAGTCGGCCCGCACGATGCTCCCGTCGGCCAGCCGGACGGCGATCCCGCCGTTGCTATTTCTGCTCATTCCCGGGCTCGTGTCCAAGAAGCCTTCCAGCCGCACCCCACAGCGCACCGTGACTCCGTTGTCGGTCTGCAACCGCGCGCACAGCTGGCCCATCTGCTCGCCGAGAACTCGGGCGAAGGGCGCCGGCAGCGCCTCCAGCATGGTCACCTGGAGGCCGGCCATGCGGGCGGTAGCGGCGACCTCGGCACCGATGAAGCCGGCCCCGACCACCAACAGTGAGCGGGCCCGGGAGATGGAGTCCCGCAGCCCCCGGCAATCCTTCAGCGTGCGCAGGACGTGCAGCTCCGGGTGGTCGGGCTGACCGGGTAGTCGCCGTGGCCGTACCCCGGTTGCCACGACCAGCGCGTCGTAGCGGAGCCGGGTGCCGTCGTTGAGCTCGACGGCAGCACGGTCGACACCGACTGCGGAGGCGCCCAGGTGCAACGAGACATCGAGATCGGCCAGCCCACCGCGGTGTAGTACGGCTCGTTCCTCGGGCCACTGCCCGGCGAGGATCTGCTTGGACAACGGGGGCCGGTCGTAGGGTTCATGCGGCTCGTCCCCCACGAGGATGATGCGGCCGGAAAACCCCTCGGCGCGCAGAAACTCAACGGTACGCAGGCCGCCCAGCCCAGCGCCGACGACCACGACGTGCTCCATGCGCTCCTCCGGTGTCAGGGCCCACGGTGTCAGGGCTCACGGGCTAGCTCCTCCCGCAGTCGGGCCAGCGTCCGGGACAGCAGGCGGGAGACATGCATCTGCGAAAGCCCAATCCGTTGCGCGATCTGGCTTTGCGTCAGGCCAGCGAAGAAGCGCAGTTTGATGATGGTGCATTCACGTTCGGGCAGCCTTTCCAGCAGCGGGGCCAAGGTCGTGCGATATTCCACCCGGTCGAGTTCGGCGTCGGCCACATCGACGACCTCGTCCGGTGCCGAGCCGGTTCCCTCGGCGTCCACCAGGCTATCCAGTGAGCTGGCGCGGTAGGCGCCGGCCGCTTCCAGACCTTCCAGGATCTGTTCCCGTGGCAGTTTCAGATACTCGGCGAGCTCGCTGGCGGTCGGTGCCCTGCCGCGCTGCTGGGACAGCACCGAGATGGCCGACCCGATCGCGAGGTGCAAGTCCTTCAGCCGCCGTGGGACCCGCAGTGCCCAGGCGTGATCCCGGAAGTATCGGCGCACCTCGCCAGTGATGGTAGGCACTGCGAAGGACAGGAAGTCGCTGCCCCGGTCGGGACTGAAGCGGTCCACTGCGTGGATGAGCCCTATGGTGGCGACCTGCACGAGGTCGTCCTGAGGTTCGCCGCGATGGCTGAATCGGTGGGCGATGTGCTGGGCCAGCGGAAGGTGCGCGACCACGAGTTGGTCGCGCACCTCGGCCCACCGCGGGTTCCCGGAATCCAGCTCAGCCAGCTCGGCAAACAGCGGGACGAGGTGCGCGTAGCCGGTGCCCTCATCCGCCGTCCCCTCCTCGGACTCGGTGCTCGGCGTCACCGACGTTGCGCCACCGTCTCGTCGCGACGTCGTTTGAGCAACGTGATACCGACGATCGAGGGGTCAGACTCCGGTTCGTTGGTCACGCGCACCTCGTCGACCAGCGTGGTCAACACCCGCCAACCAAAGGAGTCCCGCCGCACGTTGGCCCCCGGCTTCGCCGGAACCGACGAACTCACCTCCATCTGTCCGGCGTCGAGGCGAAACGTGCAAATCAGCATCGCCTCCGGGACGGCGATAGCAACCAGCTCCGAGACGGCCTCATCCACCGCCAGCCGTAGGTCCGCTACCGTGTCAAGATCGAAATCGGCGCGGGCGGCGAGGTCCGCCACCACCAGGCGCAGTGGTGATAACTGGGATGCACGGGCCCTGACCTGCATCACCACTATGCGCCGATTCTGCCGCTCGCCGTCCCCGGACGTGCTGGGATACGCCTGCTCTCCGGAGCCCATCAATGCCATGATGTCTCCCGATCGACGAAGACCTGGCGGGTGATCCTGCCCGGCTTCCGGGGAGAAAGCACTGCCCTGCCGCAGAAGTTGCTCACGATCAGTAGCGACGGATAGCGACGCGTGCTGGCAGCGGCTGATCGTCAGCTCACCAGCAACTGACGCTGGCCGGTCCAGAGTTCTCGGCGTTCCTCCTCGGTCAGGCCTCCCCAGACCCCATACGGTTCTCGCGTGCGCAACGCGTAGCGGCGGCACTGCTCCAGGACTGGACAGCGTTGGCAAATCGCCTTGGCCCGGTCGGCGCGGCGAGATCGTGCTGAACCTCGTTCGCCGTCCGGATGGAAGAAAACGCTGCTGTTCAGCCCCTGGCAGGATCCCTGGAGCTGCCAGTCCCACTCGTGAGCGACCGGCTTCGGAAGTCGTCGGGTGTCCGTCATCTCCAACACTGTCCTCGCTGGTCGATCGGTCCTGGGCTGTTGATCGATTGATACCCACCCTGATCGATTGATACCCATCGCATCGTGGCGGCAAACCTGACCTGGCTACCTGGCAGCTCTGCTGGTGAGCTCGCCGAACCGCGGAGCGCGCTACTGTCTCCTTCGTATTGCGGGGGAGCAGCTGAGGAAGGTGGTGATGATCTCGACATCCACGCGGATCGCGACGAACCAGCCGGCCAGACCGCATCGTCGGTGGTGGCGATGGTTGTTTCTCCTCATGCTGGTCGGGGTGGCGCTCTTCGGATCCGTGGTGAGCGCCTCGGTGGTGGGTGTGTTGCGGGCGCCGGGTACTGACAGTGTGGCCGCGCGCTTGGCTGAGTGGGGCCGTGACCACGGCTTGGATGGGCTGATCACCTGGTTGGAGAAACAGCAGTACGAGCACAATCAGCCCCCGACCGGTGGCGTGCCGGTGGGAGGAATCCCGTGGGTCGGTACGGTGCCGGTGACACCCACTGATCCGCACAACAAGACCGGCTCGCCTCACCTGCCGGCGCCGCCGCCGCTGCACCCGCCGTCGGGCATCGCGCCCTTACCTGGCGAAGGCCAGTGGGAAACCGTCGTGACGGTGCACGGCCAGCCAGCGGTCCAGGTGGCCCACGTGCGGCCGGACCGCGAGCACACCTCTTTTCTGGTCGGTGTGATGTGGATTGATCCCACCCTGGTACGTGGACAGCTACACCCGGGTTTCCAGGACCCCGGCGGAACCTGGCAGGCCGGAACATCGCTGACCGCAGCGGAGCAGCGCAGCGTGGTTGCGGTGTTCAACGGGGGGTTTCGCCTCAACGGTGCCAGCCACGGTGGCTACTACAGTCAAGGCCGCACTGCCCGGCCGCTGGTGGACGGCGCGGCCAGCTTGGTCCTGCGCGCCGACGGCACGGCCACCGTCGGCGCCTGGAACCGCGAGGTTCGGATGGGCCCGGACGTCGCCAGTGTCCGGCAGAACCTCGTCCCGCTGATCGACGACGGACAGGTCAACTCGACGTGCCAGAGTGGCGGCACCGCCCAGTGGGGCAGCACCGTCGGCCAGGTTGCGTTCATTGACCGCTCCGGTTTCGGGGTCACCGCCAATGGTGGCGAGGTGTATGTCGGCGGACCCGCCCTTTCGGTGTGCAGCCTGGGACAGATCCTGCAGGCCAGCGGTGTGGTGCGCGGCATGGAGTTGGATATCAACCCCACCTGGGTCAGCGGCGCATACTTCCATCCCATACCTGACGGTCCGCCGCAAGCTTTCCAGCTCTTCCCCGGCGAGAAGGTATCCGCCGAACACTACCTGAGCCCTTCCAGCCGCGACTGGTACGCCTTCTACGCACGCCCCTGATGCTCGCGACGATCGGCCAGCGCGCAACGTCCACCACCGCGTCGGCTAGGCGCACCGCTGA
>JAFAXZ010000091.1 GCA_019240665.1 Pseudonocardiales bacterium
GGTGCCCCCGGCAGGATTCGAACCTGCGCTCCCGCCTCCGGAGGGCGGTGCTCTATCCCCTGAGCTACGGGGGCGTACCGGGGCAGAGCGTACCGTACTCCCAGCGGTGCTCAGCCCGGCGGCGCTCACGGTTGCGTCCTGCGAGACGACGATCTTCTCGGCTAGGTTGCGCACCTGGGTTTGGTCGCCGTCATTCACTACTCGGGCTCGAGACCTCCCTAGACTCCGAAGGGTGACTCCCGCAGCGCTTGCCCACCTGGTTCGATCTCTCGCCCACGACGTGCTGACCGGCCGCGGCCTCGACCCCGCTGCCCTTCCGGCCACGGTAACCGTCCGACGTCCCCGTGACCCCGCGCACGGTGACTACACGACTAATGTGGCATTGCAGATCGGGAAGAGGGCAGGGGTGGCACCGCAGGAGTTCGCCGGCGCCCTGGCGCAGGCGTTGGCGCTCCGCTGCGGGGTCCGCTCCGCCGAAGTCGCCGGCCCGGGCTTCCTCAACCTGCGGCTGGCGGCCGACGCCCAGGGCGCGATCGTCGCGCAGGTGCTCGCGGCCGGGGAGCGTTTCGGTGTTCTTCAAGGTCGGCTCACTCCCCGGTTGGCCGGCTTTGAAGAGTCACCATCGATGCACGCCGCCCAGTACGCGCACGCCCGGCTGGCCGCGCTGGCCCGCCACGCCGCCGACCTTGAGATCAGCTGTGAGGGTGCCCAACTTGAGCTGCTGGAGCATGAGCGGGAGGGTGAGTTGATTCGTACGCTGGGTGAGTTTCCGCGCATCGTGGCAGCGTCGGCGCCAGCGTCGGCGCTGGGGGCCGCTCGCCTGCGGGAGCCGCGCCGGCTGGCGCGCTACCTGGAGCAGCTGACCAACGCCTATCACCGATTCGACAGCAGCTGCCGGGTGCTGCCGATGGGCGAGGAGCAACCGTGCCCGCGGCGCGCCGCCCGGTTGGCGCTGTGCCAGGCGACCCGGCAGGTGTTGGCCAACGGCCTAGGCTTGCTCGGCCTCAGCGCACCGGAGCGGATGTGAGGGCACATCCGGCCGGGCCGCGCCATGCCGACGTGCTGGCCCGCTCTTCCACCGCAGGCCCGTGCCCGACCGGCTCAGCCGATGTTGTCCGGGCCGAGCTGCACGCGCTGCATCCGGCGGTCTGGCCGCGCGGGGCGCACCGTGGCGACGACGGCGCGGTGCGGCTGGCCGGGGTGGAGGTCGGCGAACTCGCCGAGACCTACGGCACCCCGGTGTTCGTGGTGGATGAAGCGGACTTCCGGGCCCGCTGCGCCGAGCATGCGGCCGCCTTCGGCGCCCCTGAGCGAGTGCACTACGCGGCCAAGGCTTTCCTGTGTTCCGAGATCGCTCGCTGGGTGGCCCAGCAGGGACTGGGCCTGGACGTGTGCACCGGCACCGAGCTCGCGGTCGCCCTGCACGCCGGTTTCCCCGCGCACCGGATTGCAATGCACGGTAACAACAAGTCCTCCGATGAGCTGAACGCCGCCGTCGCGGCCGGAGTCGGAGCGGTGGTGCTCGACTCCTTCCTGGAGATTGCCCGGCTGGACGATATCGCCCGCCGGCACGGGGTGGTGCAGCCGGTGCTGATCCGGGCGACCGTCGGCGTCGAGGCGCACACTCACGAGTTCATCGCCACCGCGCACGAAGACCAGAAGTTCGGGTTTTCATTGTCCGGGGGAGATGCCGCGGAGGCCGTCCATAGAGTGCTCAAATCCGACGGATTGTGCCTGGTGGGCCTGCACAGCCACATCGGCTCGCAGATCTTCGACGCCGACGGCTTCGAGGTCGCCGCGCACCGAATGGTCGGTCTGTTCGCAGCGATCCGGGACCAGCACGGGCCCGACGCCATTGCCGGGATGTCCACGCTCGATCTTGGAGGTGGACTGGGCATCGCCTACACCTCGGAGGACGACCCGCTGCCGCTGTCAGAACTGGCCACGCAGCTGCGGTCCATCGTGGATAACCAGTGCTTGGTGGCTGGACTGCCTACCCCGGAGCTGGTAGTTGAGCCGGGCCGGGCGATCGTCGGGCCCGGCACCGTGACCTTGTACGAGGTGGGCACCATTAAGGATGTCACGGTGGTGGCATCGAAGCATCGGCGCTACGTGTCGGTGGACGGCGGGATGAGCGACAACGTGCGCACCGCACTCTACGACGCGAGCTACGACTGCCGGTTGGTCTCGCGCTGCTCCGAGGCGCAGCCCGCGCTGTCCCGGGTGGTCGGCAAGCACTGCGAGTCCGGTGATGTGGTGGTCCGGGACTGCTGGCTGCCCGACGACCTGGCTCCGGGGGATCTGGTCGCTGTTGCCGGTACCGGCGCGTACTGCTATTCGATGTCCAGCCGGTACAACCTGCTGCCCCGTCCGGCGGTGGTTGCGGTGCGCGACGGCACGCACCGGCTGCTGCTGCGCCGGGAGACGTTGGCCGACCTGCTGTCCCTGGAGGTTTCGTGAGCAGATCTATCCGTGTCGCTCCCATCGGTGTGGCACTGTTGGGCTGCGGCACCGTCGGCCGCGAGGTGCTGCGGCTGCTCACTGAGCAGTCCGCCGAGCTCGCCGCGCGGGTCGGCGCGGCGGTGCGGCTGGTCGGGGTGGCGGTGCGGCGCCCGCGGCGGCATCCCGAGGTGCCCGCTGAACTGCTCACCACCGACGCCGCCGAGCTGATCAGTCGGGACGGCGTGGACATCGTGATCGAGGTGATCGGTGGCATCGAACCGGCCCGGCCCCTGCTGCTGGCCGCGCTGCGCGCCGGACGGGGCGTGGTCACTGCCAACAAGGCGCTGCTCGCTGAGTGCGGACCCGAGTTGTACGCCGCAGCCGACGCCGCCGGTGCCGATCTGTATTTCGAGGCGGCGGTAGCCGGCGCGATTCCGCTGCTGCGCCCGCTGCGGGAGTCGCTGGCCGGGGACCGGATCACCCGCGTCACCGGCATCGTCAACGGCACCACCAACTTCATCCTGTCCGCGATGGATTCCTCCGGGGCCGGCTATGCCGAGACCCTGGAGGAGGCCAGCAGGCTCGGCTACGCCGAGGCCGACCCGACCGCCGACGTGGATGGCTACGACGCCGCTTCCAAGGCCGCCATTCTCGCGTCACTGGCCTTTCACACCCGGGTGACCAGCGCCGATGTCTACCGCGAGGGCATCGCTGAGGTCTCTGCCGCCGACATTCTCGCGGCCCGGAAGCTCGGTCGCACGGTGAAGTTGCTGGCGATCTGTGAGCGGGTAGTCGACACAGCCGGCACCGAATGGGTCTCGGCCAGGGTGTACCCGGCGATGATCCCCCGCTCGCACCCGCTGGCCACGGTCGGTGGGGCCTACAACGCGGTGTTCGTCGAGGCGGACGCCGCCGGAGCGCTGATGTTCTACGGCCAGGGTGCCGGTGGGGCACCGACCGCCAGTGCGGTGCTCGGGGACCTGGTGGCCGTCGCCCGCAACCGGGTGGCGGGTGGCTACGGGCCCCGCGAGTCCGCCTACGCGGACCTGCCGATCCGGCCGATAGGGGACACCCCGACCGGCTACCACGTCAGTCTCGAGGTCCTCGACCGTCCTGGTGTGCTGGCGCAGGTAGCGCGAGTCTTCGCCGAGCATGAGGTGTCCATCATGGCGGTGCGCCAGACCGGCGGCACCTCTGACTACGCTCTGCTCAATAATGCGGAACCAGGCGGTGCCGGAGCGACCCTGGTGATCGTCACGCACTTAGCGCCGGACGCCGCGCTGCGTTCCACCGTGGGCAAGCTGGCCGGCCTGGACGTGGTGCGCGACGTGGTCAGCGTGATGCGGGTGGAGGGTGAGCTCAGGTGACCGTGACACCCGCGCCGCAGGTGGCGGCGCGTCAACCCTGGCCCGGGGTTATCGAGGCCTACCCGGGCCGGATCCGGGTCTGTCCGGGCTGCCGGGTGGTGACCCTGCAGGAAGGCGGCACCCCGCTGCTGCCCGCTCCGGCGCTGTCCGGACGCACTGGTTGCGAGGTGCTACTCAAGGTCGAAGGAGCCAACCCCACCGGCTCCTTCAAGGACCGCGGGATGACGTTGGCGGTGACCGAAGCGCTGGCCCGCGGCGCGGCGGCGGTGTTGTGCGCCTCCACCGGCAACACTGCCGCCTCAGCCGCCGCCTACGCGGCCCGGGCTGGGATTCCCAGCGCCGTGCTGGTGCCCCGGGGCAAGATCGCGCTGGGCAAGCTCGCGCAGGCCACTGCCTACGGCGCGCGGATTCTGGCCGTGGACGGCAACTTCGACGACTGCCTGGAGCTGGCCCGCAAGACAGCTGCCGACTACCCGGTGACCGCCCTGGTGAACTCGGTGAACCCGGTGCGGCTGCAGGGGCAGAAGAGCGCTGCTTTCGAGATCTGCGACGTGCTGGGGCGGGCCCCCGACGTGCACTGCCTGCCCGTCGGTAACGCCGGCAACATCACCGCCTACTGGTTAGGTTACACGGAGTACCACACCGACGGGTTGGTGGCCGGCCGGCCGCGGATGTTCGGCTTCCAGGCTGCTGGCGCCGCGCCACTGGTGCACGGCGCGCCGGTGCTGAAGCCGGACACCATCGCCACTGCGATCCGGGTCGGCAATCCGGCGTCCTGGGATGGGGCGATGCGGGCCCGGGACGAGTCCGGTGGGCTGTTCGAGGCGGTCACCGACGAGCAGATCCTCGCCGCGTACCGGTTGCTGGCTAGGCAGGAAGGGGTTTTTGTCGAACCATCCTCAGCCACCGCGGTGGCAGGGCTCTTGCGGGTCGTCGAGGACGGGCGGTTGCCTCCCGGTTCTCTCGTGGTCTGTACGGTCACCGGACACGGGCTCAAGGACCCCGGCACCGCGCTGCGTGATGTGCCGGATCCCGAGCCTCTCCCGGTTGACCCGGCCGCCGTCGCCGCCGCTCTGGATCTCTCTTGACCGGTCCCACGGTGCGGGTCCGGGTACCCGCGTCCACGGCCAACCTTGGACCGGGCTTCGATGCCCTCGGACTGGCGCTGGCGCTGTATGACGAGATCGAGGTGACACCGGTGGCGTCCGGTCTGCGAGTCGAGGTGCACGGCGAGGGGGCCGGGCAGGTGCCGACCGACGAAGAGCACCTGGTGGTCCGCGCGCTGCGGGCAGCGTGCGCACGGCTCGGCTACCGGCCCGACGGTCTGGTGTTGCGCTGTTACAACAGCATCCCGCACTCCCGGGGACTGGGCTCGTCAGCGGCGGCTGCTGTCGCTGGGGTGCTGGCCGGTTATGCTCTCGCGGGAATGGAACCGGACGGGGCGGCGTTGGATCTCGCGGCTGGGTTTGATGGGCATGCCGACAATGCTGGCGCCAGCCTACTGGGCGGTCTAGCGATCTCCTGGAGGGACGGGCAGTCCTTCCGGGCCGTACGTCTGGAGCCTCATCCGGATCTGGCACCGGTGCTGTTGGTGCCGGCGGCGACGTCCGCCACGCGAGTCACTCGTGGGCTGCTGCCTACCGAGGTGCCACACGCCGATGCGGCATTCACCGCGGGGCGCGCCGCGCTGCTCGTCTACGCGTTGACCGCTGCCCCACAGCTGCTGCTGGTCGCCACCGAGGACCGGCTGCATCAGTCCTACCGGCGTACGGCCTATCCGGCCACGGGGCGGTTGGTGGACGCGTTACGCACGGCCGGGGTGCCCGCTGCGGTATCGGGTGCCGGGCCGACGGTGCTCGCGTTTCCGGCCAGCGACGGGTTACCGACCGTGGTGGATGCTGCCGGCTTCACCCGATACCGACTCGACGTCGCCCGCGACGGTGCTGTTGTCGTCGCTCGTGACGGTGCTGTTGGCGTCGCTCGCGACGGTGGAGATGCCGTCGAATGGGGATGAGCCACCCATCCGCGGGCCAGTTGTTGCCGCGATGGCGCTGTACCGATAGTCTCAGTGGAGTTCAGACACCGTGTGCACGGGCGCCGGTGCCGAGTTCGGGGCCCTCTCACCCGGACGGTCAATCTCCCGTCCTCCAGTTCCGTGGTAGCGGGAAGGCTGGCACCCAGACCCTGGCCACAGCTGAACATGTCCCGTGCCGGTCGGCTCGACACCGATAGCTTGTGGGTACGCGAGCCTTCCGCACCGGATCAGGCGCCGTCCGCATACCGCCGGACGGCGAACAGGCTGGCCTGAGCTGCGTCTCGGGTCGGTTAGGAAGGACCTGTGTGAGCGACATCAACCTGTTGGGCAGTGATGTTCCCGCTGCGACATCTTCAGACCAGCCCCCGGCTGAGCAGGCTGGGACGGCTGTGGCGTCTTCGGACAACGGGACGGCGCCGCGTCGCCGTGGCGGGCTGTCCGGAATGGTGATGGTTGACCTGCGCAAGCTGGCTGGTCAGATGGGCATCTCAAACATCTCCGGTATGCGCAAGAACGATCTCATCTCCGCGATCAAAGAGCGGGAGGGCCCCGTCCGTACTCCGCGGCGTGCCGCCGCGGAGCAGCTCCCGCTGGACGGAGCTGATACCCCCACGGGGGCCCAGACAGAGACCCAGCCTGGGGCCCTGACAGGGGTCCCCATAGCGACCCCAGCAGCTGAGCAGCAGGCTGCCCCCGTTGTCGATTCGGGTCGCATCGAGCCGCTGAGCCCAGATCAAGAGGACCGGGCTCAGCAGGACCGGGCTCAGCAAGACCGAGACCAGCATGAGGGGGACACCGACGGTGCGGACCGGTCACGCAACCGGCGGCGACGTCCGGCCCGCGGCGGTGATGCACCTCGCTCCCAGAGCGATCAGACCCAGGGTGATCAGACCCCGGCCGGTCAGAACGGCAACCAGAACAACGTAGCTGGCCAGCCTGGCCCCCGCGATGACGACGACGAGGCAGGTCGCCGCCGCGGCCGGCGCTTCCGCGACCGCAACCGCCGCACCCGGGGTGACCGCAGTGGCGGCGACCGCAGTGGTGACCGCCGAGACGGTAGTGAGCTGGAAGTCCGCGAAGACGACGTGTTGCTGCCTGTGGCGGGAATCCTTGATGTGTTGGACAACTACGCGTTCGTCCGCACCTCGGGCTATCTCTCCGGGCCCAACGACGTGTACGTGTCACTGGCGCTGGTCCGCAAGTACTGGCTGCGCCGGGGTGACGCGATCACCGGAGCAGTGCGCCAGCCTCGGGACGGTGAGCAGCAGCGACAGAAGTTCAATCCGCTGGTTCGGGTCGACAGCATCAACGGTCTGGACGTCGAGCAGGCCAAACAGCGCCCCGAGTTCACCAAGCTCACCCCGCTGTACCCCAACGAGCGGTTGCGGCTGGAGACCGAGCAGGGCGTGATGACTACCCGGGTGATCGACCTGATCATGCCGATCGGAAAGGGTCAGCGGGCGCTCATCGTCTCACCGCCCAAGGCGGGCAAGACGATGATCCTGCAGGCGATCGCCAATGCGATCACCACCAACAACCCGGAATGCCACCTCATGGTCGTGCTCGTCGACGAGCGGCCCGAGGAGGTCACCGACATGCAGCGTTCGGTGAAGGGCGAGGTCATCGCCTCGACTTTCGACCGCCCGCCGTCGGACCACACTACGATCTCCGAGTTGGCCATCGAGCGGGCCAAACGGCTGGTGGAGATGGGTCACGACGTGGTCGTGCTGCTGGACTCCATCACCCGACTGGGTCGGGCCTACAACTTGGCAGCACCGGCCTCCGGCCGGATCCTGTCCGGTGGGGTGGACTCCACCGCGCTCTACCCGCCGAAGCGGTTTCTGGGCGCGGCGCGCAACATCGAGGATGGCGGCTCGCTGACCATCTTCGCGACCGCGCTGGTGGAGACCGGGTCGACGATGGACACGGTGATCTTCGAGGAGTTCAAGGGAACCGGGAACGCCGAGCTCAAGCTCGACCGTAAGATCGCTGACAAGCGAATCTTCCCGGCCATCGACATCAACCCCTCCGGTACCCGCAAGGAGGAGCTACTGCTGTCCCCGGATGAGCTGGCTATCCACCACAAGCTGCGGCGAGTGCTCTCTGGGCTGGAGTCTCAGCAGGCCATCGATCTGGTGCTGGACCGCCTGCGCAAGAGCCGGACCAACATCGAGTTCCTGATGCAGGTCTCGAAGTCCGCCGCAGGCAACGGTACTGACTAACCGGAGCTCGAGGTGGGCTCGAGCAGCCACACCCGGCTGCTCTCAGCCTCTCGAGTTCGACGGTAGGGCTGTCCGGATCAAGCCGGACAGCCCTACCGTCGAACTCGGGAACAGCAGCGCGCGTCGAGGCCGAAGAGGTCAGCCTGGTCAATCACTTTCCCTATCTCGTCAGCGATGTCGAGCGGCGGAACTGTCCCAGTGCCCGTGAACCACTGAACTTTCGCCGAACTTGCGTCGCCGTTGGAGATCAGTGGGGTGCCAGACTGAGATCCATGGCAGAGCTGAACGGCGTTCCAGCCGACCTCGACCAACTCAAGGCTCTGGCATTAATCAACTACGGTCACTACACCTCGATGCGAGTCGATGACCAGCGGGTACGTGGTCTGTCTCGCCACCTGGAACGTTTGATGCGTGACTGCCGTCGTGTGTTCGATGCCGACCTGGACCCCGACCGGATCCGGAATCTCATCCGGCACGCGCTGGCCGACACCCCCCGATCGGTCGTGGTCCGGGTGACTGTGTTCGATCCCGGCCTTGAACTCGCACACCCCGGCGCGGACGCCGAGCCGCACCTCCTGGTCACCATCCGACCGGCTGCGCTGACCCCGCTTCCCGCATTGCGCCTCCAGTCGGCTCAGTACCGCCGTGAGATGCCCGACGTCAAACACGTTGGGCTGTTCGGCGCGCTTCGGTGGCGGCGCATTGCGCAGCGCAATGGCTTTGACGACGTTCTGTTCACCGACACTGACGCCACCATCTCGGAAGCGGCAACATCGAACGTCGGCTTCGTTGACGACGACCGGATCGTATGGCCAGAGGCAGACTGCCTGCCCGGCGTGACCATGAGACTGATCAGCCAGGCCTGGGACGGACATACCACCATCGCACCGGCCACTCTCGGCCAGTTGGCGCACACTGACGCCGTGTTCGCCACTAACGCTGCCGTCGGTGTCCGCCCTATCAGTGCCATCGACGGCATCCGGTGGTCGGAAGAGCACCCCGTTGTGCGCATTCTCCGCAAGCAGTACGCCGATATTCCTCCCGAATTAGTGTAACAAGAGCGGTCGCGCTCACCCGATACACTCACCGGTGAGCGCGAGGAGGCGCGGGTGAGACAGTACAGCGGTGGTGCTGCCGCCCTTGCCGCACGTCGTCTACCCCCAGATCCGGCAACCTGCACTGGACGTCGGATAGCTGCAAGTGGCAATGCGGGAACACCGGGGCGGCGCTGACGGTTTCATCGTCGGTTGGGCTGTCTGGCACGTTGGGCTGTCTGGCACACTGTCACGGCTTACCACCGCCCACGCGGTCCGGCTCCGGTTCACCCCGTGCACGCAAGGACGGGGACCCGGCGGCCATGAGGAGAGGACATCCATGAAGCAGGGCATCCACCCGGAGTATGTCGAGACGCAGGTGACTTGCGGTTGTGGCAACAACTTCGTCACCCGCAGCACCAAGCGTGACGGTCAGATCCACGTCGAGGTGTGCTCCAACTGCCACCCCTTCTACACCGGCAAGCAGAAGATTCTGGACACCGGTGGCCGGGTGGCGCGTTTCGAGAAGCGTTACGGTAAACGGCAGAAATAGGACTCAGAAGTACCGTGGACACTGCGGCAGTTCAGGCGCTGCTGGAGCAGCACGCCGAGCTGGAGCGTCAGCTCGCCGATCCTGCGCTGCATGCTGACCCCAACGCGGCCCGTAAGGTGGGGCGGCGCTACGGAGAGTTGTCGCGCGTCGTGCGGGTAGTCCGCGAACTGGATCAGGCTCGCGACGATGTCGCGGCCGCTCGCGAGCTGGCCGCCGAGGACCCCGCCTTCGCCGCCGAGGTCGACACTCTCGCCGATCGGGTCCCGCTGCTGGAAACCGAGCTGGCCGACCTGTTGTTGCCCCGCGACCCGCACGACGACTCCGACGTCGTCATGGAGATCAAGTCTGGGGAGGGCGGTGCGGAGTCCGCGCTGTTCGCCGGGGATCTGCTGCGGATGTACCTGCGCTACGCCGAGCGGCACGGCTGGCAGGCGGAGATCCTCGATGCCACCGAGTCCGACTTGGGCGGCTATAAGGACGTCACAGTGGCCGTGAAGTCATCACGGTCTGGCGTATGGGAGCGGTTGAAGTTCGAGGGCGGAGTGCATCGGGTGCAACGGGTCCCGGTCACTGAGTCGTCCGGGCGAATTCACACCTCGGCGGCGGGGGTGCTGGTCTATCCCGAACCGGACGATATCGAGATCGAAATCGATGACAAGGATCTGCGCATCGACGTCTACCGCTCCTCGGGTCCCGGCGGGCAGAGCGTCAACACCACCGACTCGGCGGTGCGCATCACCCACCTTCCGACCGGGGTCGTGGTGTCGTGCCAGAACGAGAAATCGCAGGTCCAAAACCGGATCCGGGCCACTACGGTGTTGCGGGCCCGGTTGCAGGCGTTAGCCGAGGAGAAAGCCCAACAGGAGGCCTCCGAGCAGCGCCGCTCGCAGGTTCGTACCGTGGACCGCTCCGAGCGGGTGCGGACCTACAACTTCCCGGAGAACCGGATCTCCGATCATCGCGTCAATTACAAGGCCTACAACCTCGATGCGGTGCTTGACGGGGACCTCGACGGAGTGCTGGACGCGCTGGTTGGGGCCGATCGTGAGCTGCGCTTGCGGGGCTCGTGAGGTGGCGCTCGTGAGTAGACAACCGCTGCGCCTTGCGGTACTCGAGGCGCAGCGAGTCCTCACTGATGCCGGTGTGGCCTCTCCGCGGGTGGACGCCGAGCTCCTCGCGGCGCATGTGGTCGGCGTGCCGCGAGGGCGGCTGCCGATGGTTCCGCTGGTGGATCCACCCGTGGTCGAGGCATTGCGCCTGCTGGTGTCCCGACGCGCCAAGCGAGTGCCGTTGCAGCACCTCACCGGGACCGCCGCTATGGGTGCCATCGAGGTGGCGGTGGGACCCGGTGTGTTCATCCCGCGCCCAGAGACTGAAGTGCTGCTGGCCTGGGGTCTGGCTGCGCTGGAGGGTGTGGCGCAGCCGCTGGTGATCGATCTCTGCACGGGATCCGGCGCGGTGGCGCTAGCGCTGGCGCACGCCAGGCCCGACGCGCACGTCCACGCCGTGGAACGCGACCCAGTGGCGCTGAGCTGGGCGCGGCGTAACGTCGACACCCGAGCTGCAGCAGGGGACACGCCGGTGGTGCTGTACGCCGGTGACATCGCCGATCCGGGACTGCTTGGCGCGCTGGATGGGATGGCGCACCTGGTGCTGTGCAACCCACCCTATGTGCCGGTGGGGGCGCTGTTGCCACCCGAGGTGGCCTTGCACGACCCGCCCGCCGCCGTCTTCGCAGGTCACGATGGTCTCGCCGTGATCCCTGACGTGGTGCGCACCGGTACCCGGTTGCTACGCGAGGGCGGAAGTATCGCCATCGAACATGACGACTCGCACGCGGCGGCAGTCCCCGCGCTGCTGGCTGCCCGGCGGGTGCTCACCGACGTAGCCGACCACGTCGACCTCGCCGGGCGGCCCCGGTTTGCCACCGCCCGGCGCACGTCTCTGTCCATTAGTCCGGGGCCCGTCGGCTCAGAGTTGCCGCCTCGTCCCGGCCCCTGAGCGCATCCACGACGAAAGTGGCTACGGCTTGCATGCCGGTGGCGTTGGGGTGCATCAGGGCGGCCGGGCTGGTCGGCACGGTCCCCTCCACCCACTTCACTCCGGGCAGTTGGCAGGCGTCGTGGCCCAGCGAGCCCGCGGAGGAATCGACGAATACCGCGCCGTGGTTGAAGGCCTGGCCGGCCAGCATGGCGGTGAGCTGCTGCTCCACTCCGTCGAGGTAGGGCACATCACGGCGGGCGATCGGTAAGACCGGATAGCACCCGAGAGCGGGCGGCAGGATCCGCAGGTAACCCACCAGCAGCACCGTCGCGCGCGGCGAGCGCGTCCGGATACCCTGTAGCACTCGGGCGACCTTCGGTGCGGCGGCGGCGATACGCTGCGTGTAGCGGTCGGTGCCCCCAGCGGTAGCCTGCTGCGCACACGGATTGCCGAACGGATCGGTGGCGCTGAGCCCGACACAGGTGACAAGGATGTCGGCGAACCCGATATCGTTGCCACTGATGGTCAACGTGACCAGGTCGGTGTCCGGGCGCAGGGCGTTGAACTGTGGTGGGTTGGTGCCCCGTGGTACCGGTTGGGGGGCCGTCATGTTGACGGTCGTCGCGCCGCTGCAACTCACGTCGGTGTAGTCGCGGATATGTAGTGCCGCGGCCAGCCGCGCCGGGTAGTTCATGGTGGACCGTTCGCAGCCGGTCGGATCGGTCCGTAGCATCGGGATCAGCGGACCCGCCGCATAGGAATCACCGAGGGCGACGTAGTGCTTCGGTGAACTCGCGCTCCTGGCGCCTGCGCTGGCGGGGAAGCCGACCAGCGCCAGCACGGTGGCCGCAGCAGCGATGATGACATGGCGATACGTGGGCAAGGAAGCCTCCGGGAGCTGATCAAACACGGATCGTGCCTCCTTGATCACGCGCTGTCAACGCCCAGCGGAAGCCTGTTCATCGAGGGGAAGCGGACCGTCGTAGTGTTCCGCTCTGTGAGCACTGTCTATGACTGCGCGCTGCCGGACAGTCGCATTGCCGGGCTGACCGCGGCGGCGAGCGCAATCCGGGCGCGCCAACTCGTCGTGCTGCCCACCGACACTGTCTACGGGCTGGGTTGCGACGCGTTCTCCTTCACGGCGGTGCAGGGCCTGCTGGACGCCAAGGGGCGGGGCCGGGACATGCCGGTCCCGGTGCTGGTGGGTTCCTGGTCCACTGTGGATGGCCTGGTGCTGAGTGTCCCGGTACGAGCGCGCATGTTAATCGAGGCCTTCTGGCCCGGCGGACTGTCGTTGGTGCTGCCACACGCGCCGTCGCTAACCTGGGACCTGGGCGATACTCGGGGAACCGTCATGTTGCGGATGCCGCTGCATCCGGTGGCCCTTGAGCTGCTTCGCGAGGTCGGTCCGATGGCGGTGTCCAGCGCGAACCGCTCTGGCCGCCCGCCCGCGGTCACCGTCGAGCAGGCCCGCGAGCAGCTTGCCGAGCGGGTGCCGGTGTATCTCGATGGCGGGACTGCGGGTGAGACTGTCTCTACCATTGTCGACCTCACTGCGGACGAGCCCGTGGTGCTCCGCGAGGGCGCAGTGACGGCCGTCCAGATCGGCGAGGTGCTCGGCCTGACCATCCAGGTGGCCCGCTAAGGCGTCGGCATCCCGGCGGTGAGCGCGGGAGGGCCGTGACCGTGACGGGCCTACCGGCGGAGCGGAGTTGGCCTACCGGCGGAGCTGAATTGGTACGGGCTAGCCTGCCCCCGTGGGACCCGTGCCCGTTTCCTCCGGACTGCCGCTGCGGGAGTACCTGTTGGTCGGCCTCACCACTGCGGTGGTGACCTTTCTGCTGACCGGGTTGGTGCGCATGCTGGCGATCCGCACGGGTGCGGTGGCGATGCCCCGTGAGCGCGACGTGCACCGCGCCCCGATTCCGCGGCTGGGTGGGGTGGCGATGTATGGGGGAATCCTCGGCGGCGTCCTGCTGTCTCACCAGTTGCCAGTGCTACGCAGGTCTTTCGAGTTCTCCGG
>JAFAXZ010000141.1 GCA_019240665.1 Pseudonocardiales bacterium
TGCCTGATCGACGCGTTCCTCGCGTCGCGGCCGAGGGCCCGAGCCCGCAGCTTCAACCACCTTGTCGGGATCCTCGGCTGCTTCCTCGACTGGGCCGTCACCCAGCAGCGGCTGCAGACATCCCCGCTGCGCAGCACCCGGCGACGACGAGAAACGGCTCAGCGCTTGCCGTTCCTGTTCGACATCGTCCAGGCTCGCCAGCTGCTCGAGAGCGCCGCGGCGCTTCCCGACAACCCGAGGGCTACCGGTCGCGGGCCGACCTACCATGCCATCTTCGCGCTCTGCTACGGCCTCGGGCTACGAGCCGGCGAGGTCTGCGGGCTCCGGCTCGGCGACGTCGACACCGCCCGACAACTCCTGGTCGTGCGGGGCGGCAAGTTCGGCAAGAGCCGCCTTGTCCCGCACGGGCCGCGCATCAGCGAACTACTCGCCCACCAGGTCGAGCGCCGCGGCGGCTGCGGTGACGGCCCGCTGTTCAGCTTCGACGCTCAGCACAGCGTGCACCCGGGCAGCGCCGGCCAGACGTTCCACCGTCTCGTCGCCGAGCTGGGCTTCCCGGTCCCAGACGGTGTCTCCCCACCCCGGCTTCACTGCCTTCGCCACTCGTTCGCGGTGGGATGTTTGTTGCGGTGGTATCGGGAAGGTCTTGACCCACAGAGCAGGCTTTGTCAGCTCTCCACGTTCATGGGCCATGTCGACCCCGCCTCCACCGCGGTCTACCTGACGATCATGCCCCAGTTGCTCGGCGAGGCCAACCAGCGGTTCGAAGCGTTCGCGGAACCGGCGTGGTCGCGGGGGAAGCCATGACCGGGCCGCGGCCGCTCGGACCGCTCATCCACTCCTTCTTCCTCGACCACCTGGTCACGGTGAAGGGGCTCCGGGCGGCGTCGATGCGCAGCTACCGCGACACCATCCGGCTCCTGCTGTGCTTCATCACCCAGGACAAGAAAACGAAGATCACCAAGCTCACCATCGAGGACTTGACCTTCGAGCGGCTCCTGGGCTTCCTCCGCTACCTGGAGAACGACCGCGGCAACCACGTCCGGACCCGCAACCAGCGCCTGGCGGCCCTGCACACGCTGTTCGACTACATCGCCAGCCGCGAGCCGGAGATGCTCGACGTGTGCCAGAAAGTGGCAGCCATCCCCATGAAGCGAGCGGCACCCGCCGAGACGCACCTCCTCGAGCGCGACGAGGTGCAGGCGCTGTTCCGAGGCCTCCCCCGAACAGGTCGCCACGCCCTGCGAGACCGCGCCCTGCTCGTGTTCCTCTACAACACCGGGGCGCGGGCGCAGGAGGTCGCCGACCTGCGAGTCAGACACCTTGAGCTCGGGGAGGCCTCCGTGGTCCGGCTCCACGGCAAGGGCGACAAGTGGCGGACCTGCCCGCTCTGGCGCCAGACCACAGAGCTGCTCGCCGAGCTGATCGACTCGCCAAACGCACCTCCGGAGGCGAACGCGCCCGTGTTCTCTTCCGCGACTGGCGCGGCCCTGACCCGCTTCGGCATCTACAAGATCGTGCGACGCCACGCAGGGCACCTCGACGACGCTCGCACCAACCGCAGCGTCAGCCCGCACACCTTCCGCCACACCACCGCGGTGCACCTGTTGGAGGCCGGCGTCGAAGTCAACGTCATCCGCGGCTGGCTCGGCCACGCCGACCTCACCACGACGAACCGATACGCCGAGATCAATACGAGAGCGAAGATCGAGGCACTCCGGAACACCGAGCCGCCCGGTGCTTCGGCGGGACCGCGCCCTCACCCCGTCTGGCGGTCCGACGAATCGCTGCTCAACTGGCTCGCGTCGCTTTGATTCGTTATGTGCCCGAGAACCAGCCAGCCGCGCCGTTCACCACCGCCGCGACCGGCAAGCTCGGCCCTCGGCCACATAACAGAGTCAGCCACAGAAGCTGGAAAATGTTCCGCGGAACATTTTCCGGCACCAGCCGGGCCGGCACGCCTCCGAAGAACGCGAACGCCTCCCCATGCGCGGCAGTCCACTCGCGCTGGTCCATCACCAGGGTCGGGCGCAGGAACCTGTGCCGCGAGCACGGCAACACCATCACAAACGCCCACACCGTGCGCCGCCGCCCCGAGCGGGGGTCACGCCACCTCCCCAACCGGCCGTAGTCGATCTCCGCTAACACACCGGGTGGCGGGCACTCGCGCAGCACCCTCACCTGCGCCCGCCGCGCGTCATCAGGCACGTTCGCCCGGATCCACCGGCGCACGCTGGCCACACTCGCATCCAGACCCCGCTCATCGACCAGCCGCTGATGAATCGTTGCCGCGCTCACCCCCACCTTGAGCTGGGCGGCGATATAGTCACGATGCTCCTCAATCGCCGGCCAGCTGCTCTGACGCAGCCGGGCATCGACCAGCTCGGGGAACCACTCCGCCACCAACCGACGCCAGTCGGCCTCACCCATCGGCGGGCCACCGGGTTCCATCCCCGCCGCCCGGGCCGGGCCGGTGTACTTACGCAACGTCTTGCGATCCACCCCCAAGCTGACCGCCAGCTCGTTCTGCGACCGGCCCGCAGACCAGTGCATCAAGATCTCCACAATGTCGATCACTTCGAAGGTCCTCCTCGCCAACGTCTGCTCGCTGCTCGGCAACAAGGGACGAAGCCTGTACTCTTACGAGGACCAAACCCCGCACCGACACGCACGCACTCCCCAGGAGGAATTACGGGACCGCCGGGTGAGGAATTACTTGATCGTTAACCCCCTGCAAACTGGGGAATTTCATGATCGCCGACAATCCGCGATCATTTG
>JAFAXZ010000180.1 GCA_019240665.1 Pseudonocardiales bacterium
CTTTCGATCATGCCGTCGATATATGGTCTCCACGCCTCGGGTGGGGCCACGTCGTGACCTTGGTCGAGTTTCGACGTGAACAGCAGCAGGTCGCCGGGGAAGCGACCGGGAATAAAGTCAAGCGAGAGACGGATGTTATTGTTCATGATCGCGAACGTGGGTTTTCGATGGTGGAGTTCGTTCTGTGCTGCCCTGCGAAATCGGGGGTGGCGTGGTGCCTACGGTGGGCGCCGTGACCGACACCGCCCAGGCACCGCCGTTGATCTCACCGAAGGCTCTCTCTGATGCCCTGGCCGCGCTGGGGGCGTATGCCCAGCCGCCGACGGCTGCGCAGCTGGCAGCCGCCGAGTTCGCGGAGGGCCGGACCGGGTTGGTGGCCCGGCTCTCGAATGCCTGGTATGGCTCGGCGCTGGCGCATGTGATGACCGCCGAGCTTGCCGTGGCGCAGGCCGGGTCGGACACCGGGTACCGGCATGAGGCGTGGCGGGCGGCGGATGCCGACGGCGAGGGCATCATGATCCTGCTGCACTACACGGCGCTGCGGCTGGCCGCCGAGCTGCGAATCATCGGTGAGCACCTGCCGGTAGATCTGGGCGTGATGGGAGCCGCGGCCGGCGCCGCAGAGGCACTGAAGCTGCTGCTGGAGGTGTGCACAGTGCGCAGCATGGACGATCCCCGTGCCGCCGCGGTGACCACGAACCTCTCCCGCGCCTCGGATCAGCTGGCGTTCGCGGCCGAGCGGATCGACACGCTGTTCGCGGCGGCTGGTGACGTCGCCTCGATCATTTCCCCGCCACGGTCCTAGCCGGTGGTGGTGTGGATGATGCGGTGAATGGTGGAGCGGCCGACGCGGTATTCCTCAGCGAGATCGGCTAAGGAGACATCGCCCTCGGCGTAGCGGCGGCGGATGGTGCGCTGCGCCGAGGGCGAGAGCTTGGGTTGTTTGCCGCGTAGTTTGCCCTGGCGGCGGGCCTTGGCCATGCCTTCGCGGGTGCGCAGCTGCCCCAGGTTGGCCTCAAACTCGGCGACCATCGCCAGGGTTTGCAGGAACAGCCTGCCGAAGGGATCGGTCCAGTCGTAGACCGAGGAGCCGAGCCCGAACAGCACACCCCGCTGGGACAACTCGGTGAGGATGGTATGCGCGTCGGCGACGTCGCGGGCGAAGCGGTCGAATTTGGTGACGGTGAGGATGCTGCCGTCCCAGACCGCCGCGAGGGCCTGGTCCAGGCCGGCGCGGTAGTCGCGGCGGGTGCCGGAGAACCCGCGGTCGATGAAGATGCGCTCGGGAGCGACGCCGAGCGCGGTGAGTTGTTCGATCTGGATCTCGACGTCTTGCTCGTCGGTCGAGCAGCGCGCGTAACCGACCCGGGTGGCGTTCACCCCGCTCAGTGTTCCGGATACGGGGCCACCAGCGGGGGTATTTCCCGGAACACTTTTACGGAACAGTCTGACCAGCGGGCCTCGTTCCGTAAGGAGTGTTCCGGTGGGGGGTCGCCTACCGGAACACCCGCAGAGCGCCTATGTGGGCTCGCCAGTCCAGCTGTGCTGGTAGCCGCCGCACCTGCCGCCCCGCAGCTGGCAGCTGCGGGGCGGCAGGCGGACCTCAGGTGTTGGGCTGGGTGTCCACGTCGAGGTCGAGGTGGGTGGTCATGTCCAGCTCGAACCGTCCGTAGAGGTTGAGGTGGGTCCAGAACAGGGCGGACAGGCCACGCCGGTCGACCTCGGTGAGCCGGTTCCGCCACGCGGGGTCCCGCAGGACGGCCTGGATCATGATGGCCTCCCCGTAGTTTTCAGCGAAAAAACAACGAATTACCTGGTCACAGCCTCGAGGGGCCGGCCTCTGGCCAGGAGGCTGACATGGCCGCTGACCTGCACAAACGATGTAAATCGTTGGTTTTTCGGTGCTTACTACCGGGAGGCCTTGTCGGCGACGCGATGATCGTCTGGCGGCCCATGGGGGCTGACGAAAGCCGGGGAACTGAGCGGGGAAGCGCCGGGGAGTCAGGGGAAGTTTCCCCGCCCGCTTCCTCACCCCGCTTCCCCCCTCTGAGCAGCCACAACGATCCCCGGGGGAAGCACCAACTACCCCCCAGCGCACCGCCAGCAAACCCCGAAAACACGCATTAGCGTGCTCTCTCCCTCAAATCGCACCACGATGCGGGCGGCGCTGCTCCGGTCGGTTGGGGCGGGTGGCGAGGATGTGGTGTGCTCCGGTCCAGCCCATCTCGCAGGAAAGAGCTCCTGCTGCCAACATGGCCTGCCAGGCACGGACCCGTTGCGGTCCTGCGCTGGCGACCGCGCTGTCCCAGTGGCGTGTGAGGTTGGCCAGCCAGGCATAAAACGTCGGTGGGCCGATGCTGTCCGCGAGTGTGTGGATCGTGACGTCGGGGAAAACGTACACCGCCGTGAATGCATTGTGTTGCAGGGTGATTCCCTCTCCTCGAACGCAGAGGTCATGGGCCAGGAGCCTGCCACCGGGGGTAAGTATCCGGTACAGGGTGCGGGTGTAGTCCGGTAATGCATTCGACGGGAGGTGTCGGGTCACTTCGACGCTGGAGATGGCGTCGAAGGGGCCGTCGGCGATCGTGCGGCAGTCACGCAGCTGAATGTCGATGCGGTTCGCGTAGCCAGCGTTGGCGATCCGTTGTCGGGCGTAGTCGGCTTGCTGGCGGGCGAGTGTCACACCGACTCCGGTCACGCCGTAGTGTTGTGAGGCGTGTAGCAGCAGCGTGCCCCAGCCGCAGCCCACGTCCAATAGCCGCATTCCCGATTGTAGCTGGAGCTTGCGGCAGATCAAGTCGAGCTTGTCGGTCTGGGCCTGTTCCAGCGCTTGCTCGGACTTTGACGCGTATTTGAACGAGTTGCGCAATAAATGAACATTATGCCGATATCGGCATAATGTTCATCTGATCAGGAACTCGTTCCGCCTGGTGCCACGTAAATATTGGGATGCGCTGCGGAAGGATCTGAAGCTGATATACACAGCATCCACCCCACGGTTGTTTCAAGATCATGATGTGAGTTTGAGGATCTTGAAGGGGCGGTGCATGTCGCGGGCTGCCGCGCGGGTTGCTTCGGTGATGTCGCGTCGGCCGGTGAGCCGGATGGCTCCGATGGCGAGGTTGC
>JAFAXZ010000197.1 GCA_019240665.1 Pseudonocardiales bacterium
GAGAGCGGATTACCCAGGTCTTGCGCAGGCATTCTGGGCGGGCTGACGTGACGTGGGAGGTTGATTTCCTCGATCGCTCGAAGTTCGGCGCCGACGTCGCTGTGCGACTGACTGGCCTGCTGCAGGAGTACGGAGCCAAGGAATACATCGGATCGCATGTTCCCTGGATCGCCGAGGCCTTGGCGGGTCCGGAGCTCGCGGATCTGGTGGCCGAGGTCACCTACAAGGGCATCTATGTCAATGTACGACTCGTTGACCACTGGTTCCTGGCGGGCGTCCAGTCGGTCATCGACTTGGCCGAGCGGTTCGGGCAGAACGACACGCGCTGCGGTCGGGCTCAGATCGTGGACTACTCCTCGCCCAACGTGGCCAAGGTCCTACACGCGGGCCATTTCCGCTCGACGATGATCGGTCACGTCCTCGGCAATCTCTACGAAGCCTGCGGAGCCATCGTCTACCGAGTCAATCATATCAACGACTTCGGTGGCTTCGGTTTTATACTGGAAGGTTTCCGGCGGTTCGGGCCGTATTTCCCCGGGTCGCTGGGTGACAATGGACTACTCCTGGAGATCTATGCCATTCGGCGGACCATGGAACGGGCCGTGGCGGCGGGCGAGAGCTTGGCCGCCGTCGACGAGGGGGAACGCGAAATCCTCGCGCGCTATTTTCCGGGGGCGAGCACGGCGGACGAGTTACGTGCGGCCTATGAAAAATTCGTCGGCGCCGCCGACGAGCGCTTCCAGAAGCTGGAGGAGGGCGATGCCGATGAGGTAGCCTTGTGGCGGCGCATGGTGGAGTGGAGCCTGGCCGATTTCCAGTCCTTCTATCAGGCGCTCGACATCGACATCGATTTCGTCATCGGGGAGAGCTTCTATCTCGACGCGGGCAACTTCGTGGTGGATGAGGCAATCGGCAACGGCATCGCCTTTGAGCTGACCAAGCAACAGGTCTGCGAGGAGGTCGCGGAGCTCGACCGCGCCGTGGCCGCTGAGGAGATCACCGCACAGGTGCGGGACAAGTCCGTCGCCCTACTGGAGAAGGACATCGGGGCAATCGTGGTTCCCTTGCCCGATGGTGAACGGTTCGTGGTCCGCCGGTCCGACGGCCGCAGCATCTACGCCACCCGCGACATCGGGGCGATCAAACTCCGGCGGGAGATCTTCGATCCGACCGACATCACCTACGTGGTGGGACAGGAGCAGCGCGTCCACTTCACCCGGCTGTTCCAGGCTGCCCGGGTGCTGGGCCTCGCCACCGCGACGATGCCCACATTCAAACACATCTATTTTGGCTTCTACGTCGACGCCGACACCGGCAGGAAGCTCTCCAGCCGGGAGAGCGTGGCGGGGGTCACCGAGCTGCTGGCGGCCGCGGTCAGGCACTTCCGGGCGCGCTCCGCCGAGGGCGGCGCCATGACCGAACAGGAGCTTGACGAGGCCGCCCAGCAACTGGCGGTCGGCTCGGTCGTGTTCAATGATCTCAAACGCGACATGAAGGGGTCGGTCAGCATCGCCCGCGGTGACCTGGCACCTATCATCACCGATTTCGAGAAGTCGGGCGGTCCGTACGTCGTCTATTCCGCTTGCCGAGCCCGGGCGATTCTGCGCAAGTACGGTAAGCCGGTGCCGCATCTCTCCGAGATCGGCCCCTTCGAACTCAGCGACCAAGAGGCACTGCTGATCTCCAGGATCCTCGAATTCCCGGATAAGGTGATCAAGGCGGCGGACGAGGATAACCCGTCGATCCTGGTCCGTCATCTGCTCGATATCGCTGGGGTCTACAATTCCTACTACGCGAGTGCTCCCGTATTGGAGAGGGGCACGGCGAACAAGTCTCGGCTGATGATCACCCGTGCCGCCCAGCTGGTGCTGACCAATGGGCTGAGCCTGTGCCATGTGGAGTGCCCACCGAAAATCTGACAGCAGCCGGGTGCAGGTAGCGGAGTTGTCACACGGCCCCGCCTCAGTACTTGAGCAGGTTCGCGTCGTCGACTGAGGCGGAGCGGCGCGTCTTGAAGATTGCCATGATGATGGCCAGACCCACCACCACCTCGGCGGCGGCCACGACCATCACGAAGAACGCCATGATCTGACCGTCCAGCGTGCCGTTGATCCTGGAGAAAGTGATCAGGGTCAGGTTCACCGCGTTGAGCATCAGCTCGATGCACATGAACACCACGACCGCGTTGCGGCGCACCAGCACACCCGTCGCGCCGATGGTGAACAGCAGCGCCGACAGCAGCAGATAGTACGTCAGGGTCATCGCGAGACCTGCTTGCAGGGTCGAGCCATCATCTCAGTGCTCCTGCTGATCAGCTGAGGGAGGGGGCACCGGCCCGGGCAGCGCGCGTCTAGCAGGATCTGCGCCAGCGCCAGCAACGCTGCGGACGTCGTCGTCCACCCGGTCGCGGGCGGTGGACTCGAGCAGCCTGGACAGCGACTCGGGGGCCACCGCCCCATCCGGCAGCAGGGCCGGAGTGGCCACCGAGTTGATGGTGGCGAACACGCCCGGACCGGGCAGCGGGGAGGGACGCGCACCACGAAGCCGGGCCTCCACCCGCTCGCGCTGGGTCAGCCTGCCCGCCTTGCCGCGCTCGGTGAAGGCCAACACCATCGCGCCGACCGCGGCGGTGATCAGCAGCGCCGAGGTGAGCTCGAAGGGGAACAGATAGTCGGTGTAGAGAATCCGGCCGAGATTGGCGACGTTGCCGCCGCCAGTGCTGTTGACCCTGACCAGCCCCGCTGCGGTGACCCCGACGAAGGCCCGGCCCAACATCGCCACCAGCAGCACGGCCAGACCAATCCCGCCCAGGGCAGCCGCGACCCGCTGTCCGCGCAGCACCTCGACGACCGAGTCAGCGCTTTCCTTACCCACCAGCATCAGCACGAACAGAAACAGCATCATGATCGCGCCGGTGTAGACAATGATCTGCACGAAACCCAGGAACGGCGCTTGTTGGACCATGTACAGCGCGCCCAGGCACAGCATGGCCTGCGCCAACCACAGTGCCGAGTGCACCGCGTTGCGGGCGAACACCATGCCCAGCCCACCGGCCAGCGCGAGCGGACCCAGGATCCAGAACGCGACGGTTTCCCCGATACCAACAGTGTTCACAGCTCTTCCTCGCCCACCGCACCGGAACGCCGCTCCAGGGTCGGGCCCTGCACGTAGTAGTCCTGCTCGGTGTCGCCCAGCCGCATCGGGTGCGGGGGTTGCTCCATTCCCGCCAACAGCGGCGCCAGCAGGTCCTCTTTGGTGTAGATGAGGTCCCGGCGGTTGTCGTCGGCCACCTCGTACTCGTTGGTCATGGTCAATGCACGGGTCGGGCAGGCCTCGATGCACAGGCCGCAGCCGATGCAACGCAGGTAGTTGATCTGGTAGATCGTGCCGTAGCGCTCTCCGGGTGAGTAGCGGGCCGCATCGGTGTTGTCCGCGCCCTCGACGTAGATCGCGTCCGCCGGGCAGGCCCAGGCGCACAGCTCGCATCCCACGCATTTCTCCAGCCCGTCCGGGTGCCGGTTGAGCTGGTGGCGGCCGTGGAAACGCGGTGCGGGAATCTTTTTGACTTCGGGATACTCCTCGGTCACGACTTTGCGGAACATCGTGGAGAAGGTGACCCCGAAACCCTTGACCGGATCAAACAGTCCCATGGCCGTCCTCCTGCCTCGTCGCCTGGTCACCATTGCCCGAGACGGCAGCGCTCACTGCAGCGCGCCGGGGCGGCGGTGGCGGCACCACCAGGTCCAGCGGGGGCAACGGATAGTCCGAGCCAGCGGTGGGTACCCCACGAGTGCGATCGAGTGCCTCCCGCTGCGCCGGAGTGTTCTGGGGCAGCAGGAAAGCGACGACCAGCAACATGACCAGCATGATGCCACCCACCACGAGGACCTCGCTCGGAGTGACGGCAGCGCTACGCAACGCCCTGGCACCGGAAACCAGCACGATCCAGACCAGGCTGCCCGGCACCAGCACCTTCCAGCCCAACGTCATGAACTGGTCGTAACGCAGCCGAGGCAGGGTACCGCGCAGCCAGACAAACACGAACAGGAAGACCAGCAGCTTGCCGATGAACCACAGTGGGCCCCACCAGCCGCGATCAGCCGGCCCACCGGCCAGCGGCCAGGGAGCGTGCCAACCACCGAGGAACAGCGTGGTCGCCATGGCCGAGACGGTGACCATGTTGACGTATTCGGCGAGCAAGAACAGCGCGAACTTCAGTGATGAGTACTCGGTATGAAAACCACCGACCAGCTCCGACTCCGCCTCGGGCAGGTCGAAAGGCGCGCGGTTGGTCTCACCGACCATCGACACGCAGAACACCACAAAGCTGGGGAACAGCAGGAACACAAACCACCACTGCCGCGACTGGGCCGCCACGATGTCGGCCGTGGACAGCGAACCCGAGTACAGGATCACCGCGACGATCGACATCCCCAGGGCGATCTCGTAGGAGATCACCTGGGCGGCTGAGCGCAGCGAGCCCAGCAGCGGGTAAGGCGAACCCGAGGACCAGCCGGACAGCACAATCCCGTAGACGCCCAGCGACGAGCAGGCCAGTACCACAAGCACTCCGACCGGCAGGTCGGCGACCTGCAGCACGGTCTGTTCCCCGAAGATCGACACCTGGCCGCCGAGCGGGATCACGGTGAACGCCGTGAACGCGGTAACCGTCGAAATGACCGGAGCCAGCAGGTACACCCAGCGGTCAGCCAGCACCGGCTTGATGTCTTCCTTGAACGCCAGCTTCAGCCCGTCGGCCAGGGACTGCAACAGCCCGAAGGGCCCGACCCGGTTGGGACCCAGCCGGTGCTGCATGCGGCCGACCACCCGGCGCTCCACCCAGACCATGAACAACGTCATGACCATGAGGAACGCGAAGATCACAACAACCTTCAGCACGGTGAGCCACAGCGGGTTGCCGGCGAGCAGTGCCCCGGTAGGCGTCATGACGTGCCTCCCCGTGTCGTCTGAGAAGCCGCGCTGGCCGCCGTACCGTCCCCGCTGCGCACGGCGACCACAGTGCCGTGCCCGGCGCCGAGACTGCTCCGGACGGTAGCGGGTCCAGAGTTACCCGGGAGCCACACCACGCCCGGGGGCAGGTCGGCGGCCGCAGCTGGCAGCGTTACCGAGCCCCGCCGGGTGGACACCGTGACCTTGCCACCGATGTGCACCCCCAGATCAGCAGCGGTGGCCGCGGACAGCAGCGCGACGGTAGCCCGGGCGGTACCGGCCAGGTGCGGCTCACCGTCCTGCATCGACCCGTTGTCCAACAGCCGGCGCCAAGTGGCCAGTAAGGCCTCCCCCTCGCCGGTCTCCGGGACCGGCGCCGCAGCAACGTGCGGGAACTCCCGGCTGATGTCCCGGTATGCGCCGAGCGCGGCGAAACCCGCCCACGCCACGGCGGGGGTCTGGGTGAACAGATCGACGTCCATCTCCACGGCGAGACTGTCCAGCACGCGGCAGTCCGGGAGGACCGCCTGAGCATGACCCATACCGGAGCTGATCGTGGTGCCGAACTCTCGGCGGCGGCCCTCCCAGTCGAGGTAGCTGCCGGCCTTCTCAAGCGCGGACGCAATCGGCAGCACGACGTCGGCCGCCCTGGTCACCGCCGAGGGTCGCAGCTCCAAGCTCACCACGAATCTGGCCCGGCTCAGCGCTTGCTCGGCCAACCGCGGGTCCGGCAGATCGGAGGGATCCAGGCCGCCGATGACCAGCCCGCCCACCTGCCCGGCTGCCGCGGCAGTGATGATCCCAGCGGTGTCCCGGCCGGGCCGGCTGGACAGCGTCACGCCCCACGCACTCTCGACCTCGGCCCGGGCCGCCGGGTCGATGACCGGCCGGCCGCCGGGGAGAAGCGTCGGCAGCGCCCCGGCTTCCAGGGCCCCCCGCTCGCCGGCCCGCCGCGGAATCCAGGCCATCCGGGCACCGGTACTCGCGGCCAGCCGGGCCACCGCGGAGTACAGCCCGGGTACCTCGGCGGCGCGTTCGCCGACCAGGAGCACCGCTCCTGACGCGCACAACGCGTCGCGGATGGAGACGTCCAGCGTATCCAGGGCGTCGGGCTCACTGCCGGGCAATACCCGCACCAGCGTGCCGAAGGTCCGGCGCACCGCGGGAGTGGTGAACTGGCCGAGGTGCCAGACCGGCATGCGGCGCGCGCGGGCGGCGCGCCGCAGCCGTAGGTACACGATCGGCGACTCCTCTTCGGGCTCGAAAGCCACGCAGAGCACCGCGGGGGCAGCGCTGAGGTCGTCGTAGGTCACCCCACCGGTGTCCGGGGTGACGCCGACCACGTGCGCGGCGAGGAAGTCCAGCTCCTCGGCCGAGTGCGGCCGGGCACGGAAGTCGATGTCGTTGGTGGCCAACGCGACCCGGGCGAACTTCGCGTAGGCGTAGGCGTCCTCGACGGTCAGCCGGCCGCCGGGAAGTACCCCGACGCCAGAATCCCTTGTCGCCAGCAGCCCCTTGGCCGCTGCCTGCAGCGCCTCGGTCCACGACGCCGGCGTCAGCTCACCGGAGGACTCCCGGACCAGCGGCCGGATGATCCGGTCCTCGGCGCTGGCGTAGGCGAAGGCGAAGCGGCCCTTGTCGCAGTTCCACTCCTCGTTGACCTGCGGGTCATGACCGGCCAGGCGGCGCAGCACGATGCCGCGCCGCCAGTCGGTGCGCAGCGCGCAGCCGCTCGCGCAGTGTTCACACACCCCGCGGGTGGACACCAGGTCAAAAGGTCGGGACCGGAACCGGTAGGCGGTGCTGGTCAGCGCTCCGACCGGACAGATCTGGATGGTGTTGCCGGAGAAATAGGACTGGAAGGGCTTGTCGGCGGCCACCCCGACCTGCTGGTCGGCGCCGCGCTCGAGCATCTCGATGAACTCATCCCCGGCGATCTGCTCGGAGAACCGGGTGCAGCGCGCGCAGAGCACGCAGCGCTCCCGGTCCAGCAGCACCTGGGTGGAAATCGGGATCGGTTTGGCGAAGGTGCGTTTGGTCTCGGTGAACCGGGAGTCCGCCCGGCCGTTGGACAACGCCTGGTTCTGCAGCGGACACTCGCCGCCCTTGTCGCAGATTGGGCAGTCCAGCGGGTGGTTGATCAGTAGCAGCTCCATCACGCCCTGCTGCGCCTTGTCCGCCACCGCCGAGGTGTGCTGGGTCTTCACGACCATGTCCTGGGCCACCGTCAGGGTGCAGCTGGCCTGCGGCTTAGGCATCGGGCGCCCGCCCATCTCCACCTCGACCAGGCACTGCCGGCACGCGCCGGCCGGCTCGAGCAATGGGTGGTCACAGAACCGCGGCACGATAATGCCCAGCCGCTCGCAGGTTCGGATCACCAGCTCACCCTTGGGCGCGTCGACCTCGCGGCCATCGATGGTCAGCCGGACGTGCCCCTCCGGGATAGGCCGGCCTGGGCTGGGAGAATTGCCAGCCTGCTGCGCTGCCAGCGTCATCGCGCAGCCTCCGCTATCGTGGTTTTTTGGGCCCACTTCCCCTGCTGAGCAGGGCGCCCGTACTCAGGTTGCTCAGTGCACAGGTCCAGAAATTCCTGCCGGAAGTACTTGATGCCACTCATGATCGGACTGGCGGCGCCGTCCCCGAGGGCGCAGAACGACCGGCCCAGGATGTTGTCGCAGACGTCCAGCATCGTTTCCACATCAGCCGGGGTGCCCTCGCGGCGCACCATCCGCTGCAGGATCTGGGTCAACCAGTAGGTTCCTTCCCGGCACGGGGTGCACTTACCGCAGGACTCGTGCTTGTAGAACTCAGTCCACTTCATCACCGCCCAGGGCACGCTCACCGTGTTGTTGAACACCATGATCGCGGTGGTGCCCAGCATGGAGCCGGCCTCCGCGGCACCCTCGAAGTCCAGCGGGATGTCCTGGTGCTGGGCGGTCAGCAACGGAGTGGACGACCCGCCCGGCGTCCAGAACTTCAGCGGTCCGCCCTTCATCCCACCGGCCATGTCCAACAACTCGCGCAGCGTGATACCCATTGGGGCCTCGTACTGCCCCGGTTGGCGCACGTGCCCGGAGATCGAGTAGATCTTGGGGCCGGGAGATTTCTCGGTACCCATCGCGCGGAACCAGTCCGACCCGCCGTTGACGATGTAGGACACGCTGCAGATGGTTTCGACGTTGTTCACCACGGTCGGTGCGGAATAAAGTCCGGAGGTGGCTGGGAACGGCGGCTTGAGCCGGGGCTCCGCCCGACGGCCCTCTAACGAGTTCAGCAGCGCGGTCTCCTCACCAGCCTCGTATGCCCCGGCGCCCGCGTGCACCACGATGTCCAGGTCGAACCCGGAGCCGAGGATATTCCGGCCGAGATAGCCGGCGGCATAGGCCTCGTTGACCGCGCTGCGCACCCGGCGGATGCAATGCAACATCTCGCCACGGACGTAAATGAAGCACTGGTGGGCACGGATCGCGTAGCTGGTGATGATGCAGCCTTCGATCAGCGAGTGCGGGTCGGCCATCATCAGCGGCACGTCCTTGCAGGTGCCCGGCTCGCCCTCGTCCGCGTTGACCACCAGGTACGTGGGCTTGGCCGCCGGGCCGGTGGGCTGCTCGCCCGGTTTGGCTTGCGGGATGAAGCCCCACTTCATGCCGGTGGGGAAGCCGGCCCCGCCCCGTCCCCGCAGGCCCGAGTCCTTGAGCAGCTGGATCAGCTGATCGGGATGAGCGGCCAGTGCGGTGCGCAGCGCGGTGTAGCCCTCGAGCTGAGTGTAGGTGTCGAGAGTCCAAGACTTCGGCGAGCACCACCGCCGGGTCAGCACCGGCGTGAGCGTCCGCTCGGTCACGGCTCCTCCTGCGGTCACTTTTGGGCTGGTCACTTCTTCTCGGCCACGGTGGGTAGCGGTGGGGCCTTGTCCGGCATCGCCGGTGCCTGCCAGCCCTTCTCCTCGGCGAGCCGGTTACCGGCCAGCGTCTCGGGCGCCGCCGACGGCGCGTCCACCGCGTTGCGCAGCTGCTGGGGTTCACCGAAGAAGCCAGCGAGCTGCAGCTCGGCGCTGCGCCAGTCGGTCAACGGCGCACCGCGGGTCGGCGCTGGCCGATCCCCGCGACGCAGCGCGTCCACCAACGCCAGGGCTGACTCCGGAGTCTGGTTGTCGTAGAACTCGTAGTTCACTTGCAGCACCGGAGCCAAGTCGCAGGCGGCCAGGCATTCAGCGTGCTCGAGAGTGATCGAGCCCTTCGAGCCCGGCGCCCCCGCGGTCTCCTCGTGGCCGACCCCGAGCCGCTCGCACAGCCGGGCGTAGATCTCGTCGCCGCCCAATGCTGCGCACAGCGTGTTGGTGCACACGCTGACCAGGTGCTCACCACCGGGTGTGCGCTTGTACATGGTGTAGAAGCTGACCACCGCGCTCACTTCGGCAGTAGTGATCCCCAGCTGCTGCGCGCAGAACACGATACCGGCCTGACTGATATACCCCTGCACGCTCTGCACCAGGTGCAGCATCGGCAGCAGCGCCGATCGGGACTGCGGGTAGCGCGCGATGATCTCCTGCGCCCGCTGCCAGGTCTGTTCGTCGAACACGC
>JAFAXZ010000224.1 GCA_019240665.1 Pseudonocardiales bacterium
AGCTGGTGATGTAGGACCCGACCAGCGAACGCGCGATCCGCACCCCGGCCCGCTCGAGGATTTTCGCCACCTCGTGATACATCAGGTAAAGCTCGATCAGCGGAGTACCGCCCATCCCATTGACCAAGGCGATCACGCCATCACCACCGGTGAAGTCGAGGTCGGCGAGGATCGGGTCGAGCAGATACTCGGTCACCCGCGTGGCGGGTGCGAGCGGTAGCCGTTGACGGCCCGGCTCGCCATGAATGCCGATACCGATTTCGATGTCGGTGTCCGGCAGTTCGAAGGTCGGCCGGCCGACGGCCGGCACCGTGCACGACGTCAAGGCAACGCCCATGCTCCGACCACCGGTGGTGACCTTCCAGGCGACGTCGGCCACCTCGGTGAGGCTACGACCCTGCTCGGCCCCGGCACCGGCGATCTTCTCCACCAGCACCGTGAGACCGACCCCCCGCCGCCCGGCGGTATGCAGGCTGTTCTGCACTGCCACGTCGTCATCAATGACGACTGACCGGACCTTGACATTCGATTCAGCCGCGAACTCGGCGGCCATCTCGAAGTTCATGACATCGCCGGTGTAATTCTTGACAATGTGCAGCACTCCAGCCCCCGCGTCGATGGCCTTCGTCGCCTGGAGAATCTGATCAGGTGCCGGCGAGGTGAACACCTCCCCGGCACAAGCCGCATCGAGCATCCCCACACCAACGAATCCGCCGTGCAGTGGCTCGTGTCCTGAACCACCCCCTGAGATCAACCCGACTTTCCCCGATATCGGCGCATCAGCCCGATAGATGATCCTGTTCTGATGATCGATGCGCAGCTCGGAGTGGGCCGCCGCCATACCGCGCAGCGCCTCGGAGACCATGTCGGCAGGATTGTTAACGAACTTCTTCATGGGAATCATGACCCTCGCTTGGCTTCAGGGGACCTCAAGCATGTGGTAGAGCAGCAGCACTGGCCAGAGGTCTCTTCGAGGTTGGCCTGGTATGGCAGCCGCAGTGTGCGATCTTCCAGCGCATGTCGCGACCACGGTGCGCCACCCTATGACCACTTTCGCATGTGTGCCGAGCAGGACCGGGATCTGACCGGCCGACCGGCAGGCGAAGCCCAGAGCCGTGAACTAGACGTGACCGACGTAGACCAAGCCCACCCACACGGTGTCCATCGACGGCGCGAGCGGACGGCGGCCCGCCAGGCACTGTTCTCGATGGCTTTGACGTTTCCGCTGTGCCGGTTGAGACAGTAAGGTAACCCGCCAGCCATCGACACATCACTCTTTCGAAGGCTCAGCGACTGAAGCCATCATCAACCGACGGAGAACGGCGGACGCGAACGTCGTCCACCACAACTGGATTTCGAAGAAAGTAACCATTGGATCACAAGACGACCCGCCTGGCACCCTCTTTACGATCTACGCCGTACTGGTTGACAGCGAAACCAACCAGCAACTTCGGCAGGACCGCTTCGCCGGGGGCATCGCGGCTCTACCAACCAACTTCCAAAAAGAAGATCAGATAGAGGTAGCACGGGGCAACGACAGCACCGAATGCAAATAAATACAATTGAGGATCTAAGATGTGGATTGGCATTCATCTGGCGGTCATGATTGAGCCGCATCTTTGTTACATCTCAAAAGACAAGAAACTGCAAATCACGTTTTTCAAGAATGCTCAAGGCCGGACCAGTCGTCGCAGCCTTCCGTGTTGCTTCAGTTGAGTACGTTGACCGCAATGAGGGAAAGAGAGCTCGTCTATGCAGGGACCGCAACGACGTCATAGGTGCGGACGAGGAATTCTGGCAGACACGAGAGGACAAGCGCTCTGAGAACCGCGACATTGACGCCAAGGCGGCCGCGATTCTTCGCAACGCGGTGGCCATCCGGCTGGAGCGTCTCGACTACTGCAAGGTCCGCAAGTACCGCGAGGGCATCCAGGACTGGGTGCGAGCCGGTCTACCAGCCCAGCGGGTTACTGTGGATAGGCACGCCTGTCCTAATCCCAGTTGAGGACCTCCATGACGACCACCTCGGACAGCGCCCGGCTACTGCACGACCTCGAGCCGGTGGTCACCGAGAATCTCGACCGGCACCTGGCCGCCGCCAAGGAGTGGATGCCCCACGAGTACGTGCCGTGGAGTCTGGGCCGCGACTACGCCGACCTCGGTGGTCAACCCTGGGACCCCGAGCAGTCGCGGCTGTCGCCGATCGCCCGGACCGCGCTGGAGGTCAACCTCCTCACCGAGGACAACCTGCCCAGCTATCACCGGGAGATCGGGCGCACGTTCGGCCGCGACGGTGCCTGGGGTACCTGGGTGCACCGCTGGACCGCCGAGGAGGGTCGGCACGCGTACTGCATCCGCGACTATCTCCTCGTGACCCGCGGGGTCGACCCGGTGGAGCTGGAGCGGGCCCGGATGCAGGTCATGCAAACCGGCTACGACACTCACGAGGCGCCGTTGCTGCGCGTCCTGGCCTACGTCTCCTTCCAGGAACTCGCCACCCGCATCTCCCATCGCAACACCGGTCGCCAGGCCGGCGACCCCATCGCCGAACGGCTCCTCACTCGCGTTTCCACCGACGAGAACCTGCACATGGTCTTCTACCGCAACCTCGTCAAAGCTGCCCTCGACCTCTCCCCCGGCCCCACGCTGCGCGCGATCACCGACGAGGCGCTCGCCTTCCAGATGCCGGGCATCGTCATCCCCGGCTTCGCCCGCAAGGCCGCGCAGATCGCCCGAGCCGGCATCTACGACTTGCGCATTCACCACGACGAGGTGATCTGGCCACTGCTGCGCCAGTGGGGCGTGTTCGACCTGGAGAGCCTCGACGCGGAAGGTGAGAAGGCCCGCGTCGAGCTGGCCGGGTTCCTCACCCAGCTCGACGGGCAGGCCAGCCGGTTCGAGGACCGCCGCGCGCAGTCCCGAGCTCAGCTGGCGGCCCAGAAATAGGCCCAGAAATAGGCCCAGCGGCAACCGTCGCGGTCCACCCTGAGCACTTCCGAGCAGTCATCCGGGCGCCGCTCGACGCCGGACGCGTTCCCACTGCTCCCGCACGTCCAGTTCGGCGGCCCGTTCTGGCGTTGGAGCGGTGCCCCCGAGGTGCGCCGGCACCCACCAGGGATCGTCGCCGGGCACTTCCGGGTAGCGCGCGCGGGTCACGTCGAGCAGCCCGTTCATCACCTCGACCAGCGCGGCATCGGCCGCTGGTCCGCGCTCAGGCCGCAGCGGTGTCCCGATGGTGATGCTGATCGGGATGTGCCGTGCGGCGCCGATGGTGGGCTTGCGATCCTTGGTCCACACCCGCTGGCTGCCCCACAGCGTCACGGGAATCAACGGGACACCCACGGAGCGCGCCATCCGGGTGGCGCCGGACTTGAATTCCTTCAAGCAGAAGCTGCGGCTGATCGTCGCCTCGGGGAAGATCCCCACCAGCTCGCCCGCCCGCAGCGCCTCGACCGCTGCCCGGAAGGAGGTCGCCCCCGCCGAACGATCGACCGGGATGTGGTGCATCGCGCGCATCAAGGGCCCCATCACTCGATGGGTGAACACCTCCTGCTTGGCCATGAAGCGCACCAGCCGCCCACGCTCGCGCCAGAACGGGAAGGCGGCGAGGGCGAAGTCGAGGTAACCGGTGTGGTTTATCACCACCACGCCGCCTCCGGTGGGCGGGACGTGTTCCTGCCCAACGACGTCGATCCGCAGGCCCAGGGCCCGAAACAGACCCACAGCGGCGTGGGCCACGCAGCGGTACGCCCCATCAGTCACGGCCTCACGCTAGCGGGCGCAGCCCAGCGCACTACGACCTATTCCCGGGTACCTAATCCACCGGCTGAGAAAATTCGGTAGGAGAACCAGTGCAGCGCTCACCCCGTCGACCGGACCTCGATGTGCCCGTCACGGACCCGGGTCTGGTAGGTGGGCTGGGGCGTCGAGGCTGGGCCGCGCACGATGCTACCGTCGGTGAGCCGGAAGGTGCTGGCGTGCCACGGGCAGACGACGCAGCCGTCGAGAAGCTCGCCCTCATCGAGCGGACCACCAGCGTGGCTGCACGTGTTCGCCAGCGCGTATAGCTGGCCGTCGTCGCGGACAAGCAGTACCGCGGCCTCACCGGCGGAGACCCTGCGATGCTCGCCCTCGCCGAGCTCCGCGTCAGCGAGCACCGGGGTCCACTCCTCCGGGCGGTGCTCGAAGGTGGTGCGGTTGACGTTGACCGCCCTGGCATAGGAGAGGTGACCACCGAGGTACCCACCGACCATCAGGACGCCCAACCCAGCGAGCCCCAGGGCCTTGCCCCGGCCGCGCCGGCCGCTGCGACGGGCGACCAGCGATGCCAGGTACAGGCCGAGCGCGGTCACGTTCGCGCTGGCGTGCACCGCCCCGACACGGGTCTCCCCACCGATGGTGTCCGACCAGTCGTTGAGCCCGGTCACGGCGGCGGGGATCGCGCTGAGGATACCGGCACCGACGAGCAGGTCAGCAGCCGGCTCGGCGCCTGCGCCACCGACGGTGTCCAACAACGTGGACATGCTCCAAGCGCCGATCGGCAAGTCCGTCAGCATGGGATGGAGCGGATGACCTATGCTCGTCCCGCTGAGCAGGTTACGAACCCGGCGAGGTCGCACGGCCCTGCCAACGAAGCCGGCCACCGGCTTGGCGACCTTGTCCAGGGCGGTGAAACATTCAATGCGACGTACCAGCTCATGGAGAAAGGTCATGACCGGTAATCCTTCCACAGCAGGCCGTGACCGGATAGCTCGACGGTGGAAAGGGTGGTGTCACGTCGGACGCGATGCGTGAACTGTCTCGTCGCGGGGTATCACATCGACGTCATCCGACCGAGTTGGAGAGCCGATGGCCCTCACCGATACGCAGGTTTTTACCCGCGCACTGCCAGTGCCCCGTGGACCGCTGTCGGCCACCGTGATCACTGCGCTGGCGCAAAGCCCGTCCGCTAAGCAGCTACCGCTGGCGGATGTCGATCAGGCTGACCCGTATGGCGAGGATCTGACACTGGCCCTTCACACCTGCTATGAGCTGCACTATCGAGGCTTCGATGGGGTCGATCCCCGGTGGGAATGGGATCCGGAGCTGCTTCGACTGCGGGCGATGATGGAGCGCGCCTTCCGCACCGCGCTGCGCTCGGACACCGACGGCGGGGAGGACGTCACCGCCGCCTTGGACGCGTTGCTGATAGAGCCGGTGCCCGGTAACGGGGTCTCGCACTACCTTCGGGATACTGCCCAGTGGTGGCACATGCGCGAGTACATCGTGCATCGCTCGGTGTATCACTTGAAAGAGGCTGATCCGCATGCTTGGGTCATTCCTCGTCTGCAGGGGCAGGCCAAGGCGTCACTGGTAGCGGTCGAGTTCGACGAGTTTGGTGGCGGCCGGGGCGAGCGCATACATGCCGAGCTGTTCGCCGGTCTCATGGCTGCCGCCGGGCTATCTCCCGGGTATCTGCACTATTTGGATGATGTGCCCGCCCCGGCGATCGCGATCGTGAATCTCATGTCGATGTTCGGGCTGCACCGGGCACTGCGCGGCTGTCTGGTTGGACACTTCGCGGCGGCCGAAATCACCACTGCGCCCAGCGCGCAACGGATCACCCAGGCGCTGGAGCGACTCGGCGCCGGACCACGGTGCACGCTGTTCTTCACCGAGCACATCGAGGCCGACGCCGTGCACGAACAAGTGTTACGTCGGGATGTGATCGGTGATCTTCTCCATCGAGAGCCCCACCTTGCTGAGGACGTGGTGTTCGGCATTGCAGCCACCGAGCTGCTGGAAGCCAGACTGGCCAAACACCAGCTCAATGCCTGGAACAGCGGCACGACGTCGCTGCGCCGCCCGCTGCCGGAGCATTCAGGACCTGGCTGATCCCCCGGCCGGCGTCCTCGTCCTCAGAAATCGTCCGCGGATTCCTGGCGCACGCGTCGGCGGTGGCTGGTGTCGCAGAACGGGTAGCGTCGACTACGCCGACATACGCATACCGCGACCATGAACCGATCCGAGGTGACGGTCTGACCGTCATCGGTCACCAACTCGACCGGCCCTTCGATGAGTAACGGTCCACCGGGGACCACAGTCACCCGCCTTCGGTCCCGGGAAAAAGATCCAGCAACTGGGTTCCGTTGCTGAATTGGTTCCGGCTCACGGATGGGGGCCGGGTCGGTCACCACGGATCACCACCAATTCTTTGTCGTTGTCTGATTAATCAGATCCCGGCCATCCTTAGTCGCGTCCTCATGCCCGACCACACACCACAGAGAATACCCTCATTCACATCGGTCAAATCCCCTGGCTACGGTAGGTGAGCCTGAGATCACGCCATCCTCGATGAGGTGCCCGCTGGGAGACTGTTTCGGTTCCTCCCGTGCGGGTACCGGGCTGGTATGGACCATTCACAGGCGCCGGTGCTGGCGGCGTTGGCCGACTATCAGCGCCGGGGGGACATCCCGTTCAGCCCGCCCGGG